>NZ_JBNWCL010000016.1:0-104638 GCF_053522445.1 Agrobacterium sp. 22-221-1 | reverse complement strand
TCGCAACCGTGCGAAAGCTCATCACAATCCTCAACGCAATCGCTCGATCAGACCCGGCATTCGCACAGTAGATCCACGGTTGCTTGTCCCGAGGATCTATCCACGTTGCGTAAAGTCCTTCGGTTTCAGATGCTCGGGACAGGCCCGAGCATGACGGAGGTGGGGCTTGAGGCCTTGTCGCCACCCTCCGGAGGAGGCGCGTTTCTTCCCACGCTGGTTAATGGAATGGAAAGACAATCCCTCTAAGTCTACGGACACCTGTCTGTATTGCGTTTCTGGGGTGCTTTCATGTTCAAGCCATCAGCGGCCGCCGCCGCCTGTGTTCTGTCGCTTTTTGCCGTGGGCAATGCCCATGCGGAAGGCTGGTTTTCCGGCGACTGGTATCTGAAGCTCGGCGGTGCGGGTTTCACCGCGCCGAAATATCAGGGCGACAACAAGAATGAATTCGGCTTCTCGCCCATCATTTCGCTCGGCCGCCAGGGCCAGGGCGCGCGTTTCACCTCGCGTAACGACAGCGCCTCGATTTCGCTTCTGGACAACGGCCCGATCAGCATGGGTCTTGCCGGAAAGCTGGTGTCCCCGCGTGACGAGGGCGACTCGTCCGATCTGAAGGGCATGACCCGCATCAAGCGCGGCGGCGAGCTTGGCGGTTTCGCCGAAGCCTATCCGACCGACTGGCTGCGCGTTCGCGGCGAAGTCCGTCAGGGCATTCGCAGCCATAGCGGCGTGGTCGGCGATGTTGCCGTCGATGCCTTCACCGATATCGCCCCCGGCATCCAGATTTCCGCCGGTCCGCGCGCGACATGGGTGAGCAGCAAATACAATGAGCGTTATTACGGCGTAAGTGCCGCGCAGACGGCTGCCGGCGCGCCATCGCCCTATAGCCCGGGCGGCGGCCTGCATTCCGCCGGCATCGGCGCCGCCATCACCTGGAAAGTCACCGAAAACGCCGAAGTCGGCTCGTTTGCGGAATATCGCCGCCTGACCGGTGACGCCGCCGACAGTTCGCTGGTGCGCGAGCGCGGCTCGAAGAACCAGTTCATCATCGGCGTTCAGGCGAGCTACAAGTTCAATTTCTCGCTGCCCTGACAAATAGCCGAGATATCGTCCTGCAAAGCCCCGTCGCGAAACCGCTGCGGGGCTTTTCTGCATATGCGGCCGGGTGCTGAAATCCATTCCGATTTTCCCGCCGATGCTGTAGAACCATCCCATGGTTCACCACAGCGATTTGTCAGATCGCGTCTCCGACGCGCCATCCAATAACTGGGTCTATCGGATTTTGCCGAGGCCCCTCTGGCCCTATGCGCAACTGGCCCGGTGGGATCGCCCCATCGGCTGGCAATTGCTGATGTGGCCATGTTTCTGGTCCGCAGCCCTTGCGGCAAATGTCGCGATGGCGAGCGGCGGCTTTTCCTGGGCGACGCTGATCTGGCATCTGGTGCTGTTCTTCATCGGATCGGTGGCGATGCGCGGCGCGGGTTGCACCTATAACGATCTGGCCGACCACAAGATCGACATGGCCGTGGCGCGCACCCGTTCGCGGCCGCTGCCTTCCGGCCGCGTGAGCCGGTCGCAGGCCAAGCTCTTCATCGTCCTGCAGGCGCTTGCGGGGCTTGTCGTGCTCCTGCAGTTCAACAGTTTCGCAATCGCCACCGGCATATTCTCGCTGATCTTCGTGGCGATTTATCCCTTCGCCAAGCGCTTCACCAACTGGCCGCAATTTTTCCTCGGCCTTGCCTTTTCCTGGGGTGCGCCGATGGGCTGGGCGGGACAGTTCGGATCGATCGCCTGGCCGGCTGTCCTGCTTTATGTCGGCTCCATCGCCTGGACGATCGGTTATGATACAATCTACGCCCATCAGGACAAGGAAGACGACACCGCCGTGGGCATCGGTTCAACCGCCCTACTGTTTGGCGAGAATACACATCGCTGGCTGGTTTTCCTTTATGGCACAGCCCTTGTCATGATGTTCCTGTCGTTCTGGGTCGCGGGTGTTAACGTCATTGCCTATAGCGGCCTTGCCGCCGCGGCCATCATGCTGTTCCGGCAGGTCTGGGTGCTTAATATCGACGATGTCGATCAGTGCCTCGTGCTGTTCAAATCCAACAACCGCGTCGGCGTGCTGATTTTCGCAGGCCTCATCCTGCCGCTCCTATTGGCATAAGCCTGTGAAAACACGAAATGAAAAAGCCCGGCCGCGTCATCCGCGCCGGGCTTTTTTGATTTGTCTGGCTGAAGATTATCAGCTGCGGGCGATGATTTCCTTGCCCTCGATCTTCATGCTCATGCCCAGCGAACCGGTGGAGCGGCGAACGAGGAAGCGGGGGCGGCGTTCCGCGAAATAGGAATGGCGGCGGCGCGGGCGGGTATTCTGGGTGCGCACCTTGCCGAGATGTTCTTCCAGCGGACGGGCAACGCCATCGGCTTCCACCATCAGCATGGGAATACGGTAGGCCTCGGACCAGCTGCGCCAGTCGGCGGCGATATCGCAGAGATCGTGGGCGACGAGAAGCGGAACGCAGAGGTCCGGATCGTCATGGTGCAGCTCCAGCGTCACCGTTACCTGTCCATCGCCATGGTCGATGGCGCGGGCGGCAACGCCCTTGAAGGCGCGGGCTGGCAAAGCGAAGGACAAAGGCAGGCCGGAAGAGGACAGAACCTTTCTCAGAACGGCGCCCCGTTCATCGAGAGTGACGGCGACATCGGTCGCGCCATTGCCTTTTCCATAAGTGACCTGTTGCGGAAAACGTGCCGGGTCGAGTCTGAGAGTGGCGACGGCCCAGTCGGGCTTCAGAACGGTCTTGGTCATGTTTATTCTACCCTTGTTTTACCTGAGAGCCGGTTTCCGGTCTTCTCATCGGGACTTTTCGTCCTCTGATGTCGGGAGAATATCCGCCGCATGTTCGAGACTGCTTAAAAATCGCGGTTAAGAAAACTTTGCATTCCCAAATGGTTAGCAAAACACACTGTGGCATGGTTTCGCTTAGGTAAAAGAGATCGGGACAATGCGGTTTTTATCCCGGCCGAAATTGTGCTCTTTCAAGCTCCGGGCAAGGCGTCTCCCGCATAGTCAGGCAAAGGCTTGCCGTGCGTCCCGATGGAGGCGCGATGGGTGGATTGAAAACCGGAGCATTCGGCGTCTGAAGCGGCGCGCGGGTCTCCAGGGGGCATTCGGATGGTATCGACTTATCTCAGCTACGACCTCATCAACCGCGATATGAAGGCAAGCCTGTCGCGCGTGTCGCAGCAGGGGCTCATCGAGCGGCAGACGACATATTACAAGGAAAACATCGGCAATGTGAAAAGCGTCGATGAGTTCCTCGACAACTACCAGCTCTATTCCTATGCCATGGATGCCTTCGGTCTCGGCGAGATGACCTATGCCAAGGCCTTCATGAAAAAGGTGCTGGAAAGCGATCTGAACGACCAGAACAGCTTCGCCAACAAGCTCACCGACGAGCGCTATCGGGAATTCGCCGCAGCCTTCAACTTCACCACATCGACAAAGACCGTTCAGACGGAAGCGCAGCTCGACAAGATGATCGGGCTTTACGATACGTCGATAACCGATCTCGATGACAGCCTTGCGGAAGAGACCCGTTATTACAAGGCGATTGTCGGCACGGTAACCAATGTCGACCAGCTGCTGCGCAACGACCGCACCCGCGCCTATATCTTTCAGGTCTTCGGCATCGATGAGAAGACCTATTCCTATGCCCATATCAAGGGACTGATGACGAGCGACATCAACGATCCCGACAGCTACATCAACCAGAAATACGGCACGGCCTATAATGACGCGGTCGAAAAACTGACGATGAAGGGCAATATCGAACTGCACGCGCAGGTCACTGCCCGGATTACCGCAATCGACACCGAACTCGCCGACACCGGTTTGACGGCTGAGGAGCGCACGGAGCTGGAGGCGGAAAAGGTGACGCGCCAGGACCAGCTGACCCAGCTCGAGGCGGTATTGCCGCCGCAGGATGAGTGGGAAGCGAAGCTCGCCGCCATCAAGGCCGAGCAGACGACGCTCACCAGCACCGTCACGCAATATAACAAGATGGCGCAGCTCGCCACCGCCTTCGAGTTCAAGAACGACGGCACGGTCACCGCCGGTCAGGCGCAGACGGCGGATAATCTCAAGGCCCTGACGGATGCCTATATCGGCAGCGCCCCGCGCGTGACGCCGACCGTCGCCACGCTGAACCGGGATTATTTCGAATCGAAGATCGGTTCGATCAAGACCGTAACCGAACTGACGTCGGATACCCGGCTTCTCAACTATATCAGGACCGCCTTCGACCTTGACGACCTCACAGTCGTCACGGCAACGATCCAGAATATCCTGACCAGCGATCTGAGCGATCCGAGCAACTACATCGCAACTGTCGGCAAGAACGACAAGCGTTATATCGCCTTGAGAAATGCCTTCAATTTCCAGACCGACGGAACGCTGGCAGACGGAACGACACCCCAGACGACGGCACAGACCGCGACCACTACCAGCGGTTATATGACCTATTATAACGACAAGGACGATGCCGCCGACGAGAAGGCGCTGAAGCTGTTCAAGAGCGATATAGCCAGCGTCACTTCCGTCAAGGATTTCATCGACAGCAGCGCGGTCTATACCTATGCGCTGAAAGCCGTGGGCCTCGATCCGACCAAGGTGAATTCCGCCGATATTCGCAAGGTCCTCACCAGCGATCTGCAGGATAAAAAGAGCTTCGTCTACACGCTGAAAGACGAGCGTTATGTCAAGCTGGCGGAGCTGTTCAACTTCGCCTCCGATGGCAGCGTCGGCACACCGGTTCTGGCGCAGTCGGAAATCGAGATGCAGACCATGTCGGCCGACTACATCAAGAAAAAATCGGCTTTCGGCACGGAAAAGGACAAGGAAACGGCGACGAAGGAATCGGAATATTTCACGGCCGAGATGCAGAAGATCAAGACGCTCAAGGAATTCCTGAGCAATGATCGCCTGACGAAATTCGCGATGGAGTCGCTCGGTATCGATCCTGAAAGCGTGACGAAGGAACAGCTCGAAAAGGCCTTCACCTCGAAGCTCGATGACAAGGACAGCTACGTCAACAAGGAGATGGACCCGGTCTTCCGCCGCCTCGTCACCGCCTTCAACTTCAATACCGACGGTACGCTTCTTCATGAGGACCGCAGCCTGATCCAGACCCGGCGCGGCCTTTACGAGACGCTGGACAACTATCTCACCCAGACGCTGGAAACGCAGGCGGGCGAAGAAAATGCCGGTGTGCGCCTGGCGCTCTATTTCCAGCGTATGGCGGCCGGAACGACGTCCTATTACTCGATCCTCGCCGACACGGCGCTCCAGAGCTTCATCAACACCACTTTCGGGATTCCGGACGAACTCGCCAATGCCGAGGTCGATACGCAGGTGACGATGATGAAGAAATACTTCGACATCGAGGATTTTCAGGATCCGGAAAAGGTCAAGAAGCTGGTCGCCCGTTTCACCATCATGTACGACAATCAGCAGAACACCACCGATCCGATCATGACGCTCTTCAACGGCAGCGGTTCGGTGGGCATCAGCGCCGATACGCTGCTGGCGGTTGCCACGCTGCGGGCGCGGTAGCACAGAAAACGCGGACGAGCGACGGGAGGAGCGGGGTTAGCCGGCTTGCGGCTGATGACAAAGCCTCCCGCATAGGCGACGTCATCCCCGGAATTTGTTCTATCCTCTTACCATCCCGGCAGCATGTGTCCGGCGCGCAGGCGCGGCATCTTGGGGTAGGTCTTCACATCGCTGTCCATTTCGTCGGCAACGCTCATCGGCGAGATATTGTCGAGGCAGGCGGTGATGTGGTCGGTGATGGCGTTCACCAGCGAGGGGGAGAGGCCCGGCCGTTTCATCAGACCGATCTGCACCGGCGGCAGGGGCGGGAAGCCGTCGGCGGCGGTCAGAACCTTCATGCCGGTGCGCAGTGCCGATTCCGGCAGCACCGAGACGGCCATGCCCGCCAGCACGGCAGCGGCGACGACGGTGGAAGACCAGCTCGTGAACAGGACCTGATAGTCCCGTCCATCGGCATCGAGCGCCGAACAGGCAAGCTGGCGCCAGTGGCAATCGCGCCGCCCGACGGCGAGCGGCACGGGTGCATCGTCCTTCAGCGGATGGTTGGCGGAAGCGACCCAGCAGAGCGGCTCTGTGCGCACCACATCCGAGGAGCGCGCGCGCGGATTATGGGTGACGAGCGCGATATCCAGCTCGCCGCGCGCCATTTTTTCGGCAAGGCTGACCGAAGGTTCGCAGACGATATAAAGCTCGACATTGGGATGGGTCTTGGCGAAGCGCCCGATGATTTCGGGCATGTAGCGGTCGGCATAGTCGTCCGGTGTGCCGATGCGCAGCATGCCTTCCAGCCGGTTGTCGTCGAAGGCGGCGATCGCCTCATTATTGAGGCGGATGATGCGGCGGGCGTAATTCATCAGCTTTTCGCCCTCCGCCGTCAGGCGGTTGCCGCGCCCGTCTTTGGCGAAAAGCTGCTTGCCGATCCGCTCTTCCAGCCGTCGCATCTGCATGGAAACGGCGGATTGCGTCTTGAAAACGCGGTCTGCGGCCTTGGTGAAGCTGCCCGTATCGACGATGGCGATGAAGGTATGCAGCTGGTCTATGTCGAGAGGTGCGGACATGGATGGTCATCCATCAGAATGATTGATGCCTCACATTAGAAACATTCGTTGGACTGATCAATAGTCTTGCGACATTTTGACACCCAGCAAATCAATATCAACCCCGGGCCGGCGAAACGTCAGGCCCCCAACCCGAGGCAGCTTCTCGCGCGTGGTGCGCCGGGGGCGGTGCCGCATCGTGCCGTTACGAAAGGATAAGTGTCATGCGCACGGCAGAACGGAGAATGGAACTGGAACTCGCAACCTCCCGGCAGAACGATACGCTTCGTCGTGTCGCTGGCCTCTTTGCTTTCCGCGTCAAAACGTTCTTGCAGCGCATCTACAATCGTATCGTGGCCAATGGCCTCACGGAACTCGATGACCGCCTTCTGGCCGATATCGGTCTGGCGCGCTCGGATGTGAGGGATGCGCTCAATACCGGCCTGCTCGAGGATCCGACCGCCCATCTGACCCGCGCCGCACGCAACCGCGCGGTGACCCGGTTCAAGACCGTTTAAAGCATTTCCGGGAAAGGCGGGCCCCGGTTTTCCGTCCGGAAATGCACCAAAACGTTCCAGAATGTCCAGGCAATTCCGGCAGACCTCCAGCCGCCGGAATTGCTTTCGAACGGAAAAGTTTTCCCCGCAGGGTGATTTGCCAATAGCCCTGCCTTTGCCCGGTGTCAGGCCCCTCGGCCGCGCCGGGCTTTTTTAATGGCGTCGCAATTTTAGCGGCACTGCCTCAATACTGATATTCTTCGAATACCGGCAGCACGGAGCCGCCCCAGCGACCGTTGTAAAGCGCAAGCAGGTCTTCGGCGAGCGTGGTCTTCTTGGCAAGAACCTCGTCCAGCGACGACAGGAACACGGTCTCGTCCTGGCCTTCGCCGTTCAGGCGCTTGCGGTTTTTAAGGCCGGTGCGGGAAATGTCGAGCACCTCGCGGGCGAGACCGAGAAGCGGCTTGCCGGCGATCTCGGCGGAGAGACCCTTGGCCGGAACGGCGTCGCGAAGGGCGATGACCTCGTCGAAGCTCCAGCCGGCGGTCAGCGCATCGGCAGCGGTCAGCGCCTCGTCATCGTAGAGAAGGCCGACCCAGAAAGCGGGAAGGGCGCAGATGCGTCTCCACGGGCCGCCATCCGCACCGCGCATTTCCAGAAAGCGCTTCAGGCGCACATCCGGGAACAGTGTGGAAAGATGGTTCGTCCAGTCGCCCATGGTCGGCTGCCAGTCAGCGATTTCACCCTTCAGCGCCCCGTTCATGAACTGACGGAAGGTGACATGGGTGCAATCATGATATTTGCCGTCGCGCACGATGAAATACATCGGCACGTCGAGCGCCCATTCCACATAGTCCTTGAAACCGAAGTCATCGCTGAAGGTGAAGGGCAGTACGCCCGAGCGGCGGTTGTCGGTGTCGCGCCAGATATCGCCGCGCCAGGACAGGAGGCCGTTCGGCTTGCCTTCGGTGAAGGGCGAGGAGGCGAAGAGCGCTGTTGCCAGCGATTGCAGCTTCATGGAAACGCGCATCTTCCGGCGCATGTCCGCTTCGGAGGAGAAATCGAGATTAACCTGAATGGTGCAGGTGCGGTACATCATGTCGAGACCCTTGGTCCCGACCTTCGGCATATAGCGCGTCATGATCGCGTAACGCGATTTCGGCATGCGCGGCGTTTCGTCGTAGCTCCACAGCGGGCTGCCGCCGATGCCGAGGAAACGGATGCCCATCGGCTCGGCCACTTCGCGCAGCGTCGCCAGATGCTGGTTGGATTCCTTGCAGGTCTGGTGCAGGTTTTCGAGCGGCGCGCCCGACAGCTCGAACTGGCCGCCCGGCTCGATGGAGATGGCGCCCATGCCGTGCTGCTCGCCAAGGCCGATGATGTTTCCGCCGTCCATGATCGGCTCCCAGCCGAGCTTTTCCTGCATGCCCTTCAAAAGTGCTGAAATGCTGGCTTCGCCGAAATAGGGAACGGGACTGTTATCCTCGCGGAAAAACGCGAATTTTTCGTGTTCGGTGCCGATGCGGAAGTCGGCTTCAGCTTTGCAACCGCCCGCCAGATAATCTGTAAGCTCCGTGACGGAGGAGAGGGGGGTCTGGTCGGTCGTGTCGCGTGCCATGGCTTACCTTGTTATGACGTCTCTGTTGCGGCGAGGCATATGATTGGCAGATAGGGCCGGATCGTATCCGGAGGCAAATGAATTTCTTTTAAAGATGCATGAAGCGCAATGGGGCCATTCAATTCCAGTCGCCGATCGCCGCCTGAATGACTGCGAGCGCGGCGACGGCGGCCGTATCTGCCCTCAGGATACGCGGCCCCAGCGGAATGGGGGTAACGAAGGCAAGGCCGCGCAGAAGCTCCCTTTCTTCCTCGGAAAATCCGCCTTCCGGGCCGACCAGCAGGGCAAGTTTGCGCTCCGTGACGGCTTGCAGGATCGGCAGCGGATTTTGCCCCGCATCGCCCTCGTCGCAATAGATGATGCGCCGGTCGTGGGGCCAGCTCTCGAGCATGTCCTTCAGTTTCACCGGCTCGGCCACCTCGGGCAGAGACAGTATGCCGCACTGCTCGGCGGCTTCGATGGCGTTGGCGCGCAGTTTTTCGGTGTTGTGGATTTTGCCCTGAACATGCTGCGTCATCACCGGCTGCAACAGGCCGGCGCCCATCTCCACCGCCTTCTGCACCAGATAATCCATGCGCCCGACTTTCAGCGGCGCGAAAAGATAATGCAGGTCCGGGGCGTTCGGCTGGGGCCGTGTCTGCTCGAGGGGAACGAGCACGATCTTCTTGCGGCTCGGAAAGGCAAGTTTCGCTTTCCATTCGCCGTCGCGACCGTTGAACAGCAAGATTTCCGCACCGTCGGTCATGCGCAGCACATTGGCGAGATAGTTGAACTGTTCGGCTGTTGCCTCCTGCGCGACGCCTTCGGCAAGGCTGGCTTCGATATACAGGCGTTGCATCCGGAAATTGGCGCGCATGGGATTCTGTTTCAGGTTCAGAGAAAGAGGGACGACATGAGCCAGTAAAGCAACGCCGCAAGCGCTGCACTGGAGGGAACGGTGACCAGCCAGGCGGCGATGATCGTCATGAAGTGGGAGCGGCGGACGAGATAACGGCGGCGTATCTCGGAAGGATTGTCGGCATATCTTTCGGACCGGCGGGGCCTGCCCTCACCAGCCTGAACGAGCTCCTGCCGCCGCCGCGACGATTGCGTGTACCATTCGCGAAAGAAACCGACGCCGAACACCGCGCCGATTGCCGTGTGGGTGGTGCTGACCGGCAGGCCGAAGCGTGAGGCAACGAGCACGGTGAGCGCCGTGGCCACGGAAACGCAGAAGGCGCGCATCGGATTGAGCTTGGTGATCTGCTCACCGACGAGGCGGATAAGGCGTGGGCCATAAAGAAGAATACCGCAGGAAAGCCCGAAGGCGCCGACCAGCATCACCCACATCGGTGCGCGGGCGGACGTGCTCACCGCCTCGTCATGCAGGGCCCGCACGATGGCAACGACTGGCCCGATGGCGTTCGAAACGTCATTCGCTCCATGGGCGAAGGACATCAGGCCGGCGGCGAGAACCAGCGGCCACTGGAACAGAATTCGAAGCGACTGGTTGCGGTTTTCCAATCCTTCCGATTGTTTGCGGATGATCGGCACGCAGAGCCGCCAGACCACGAGCCCGGTCACCAGCCCTGTGAGGCTGGCATGGCCAAGCGACACATGCATGAGCTGCCGCAATCCGACCCAGATTAGATAGGCCGTGAAAACGCCCGCCATCAAACCGATGAGAACCGGAACCCACAGCCGGGCGGAGGTGAGCTTGTCCTCGCGGTAAATGATGAATTCCTTGATGAAAGCAAGGATGGCGACGGCGATGATGGCGCTGATGAAGGGCGCCAGTACCCATGCGAAGGCAATGCTGCCGAGCGAAAGCCAGTCGACCGCCTTCGCTCCATAGGCGGCCATTCCCGCACCCGCAACTCCGCCCACCACCGTATGGGTGGTGGAAATCGGCGCCTTGGTCCATGTCGAAATATTGACGAGAAGGCCGGCAGCGAGAAGCGCCGACAGCATCGCCCATGAAAAGGCGGTCCTGTCGGGAATTGTCTCGATGTTGATGATGCCGCTGGAAATGGTCTCGACCACATTGCCGCCGGTAATCAGCGCGCCGGCAATCTCGCAGATGGCGGCGACGATGAGGGCGGCGGCAAGCGGCATGGCTTTGGCCCCAACCGCCGGGCCGACATTGTTCGTGACGTCGTTCGCGCCGATATTGATCGCCATATAGGCGCCGATGGCGACGGCGGCGATGATGATGACCGAACCCGCGGTGCCGGTGACGAAGACGCCGGCGAAGATGGCCGCCAGGACAACGAACATGAACCCCGCGCCAAGGCCGGCAAGCTGCTGCGTGACATGCAGCGTCGCCTCTTCGACACGGGTAATCTTGTCGAGATCCTTGTCGAGCGTCGGTTTCATATTCGATGGCGGCTTGATTGCCATTCAGACCTCGTTTGCCAGCATTCCCTTTCGTCCGGCAGTGTCGCAGGTTGAAGGCAATTTTACAGAAAGACTGTTACATCTCGCACATCTTTCCAAAAGGAAAGACGATAAAAGCCATGTTGGAAAAACAAACTGCACATTGCCACGTTCGGGGCGGGCGCGCTATTTCGAATGCGTCATCCGTTTGTCGAAAGCCAGCATCAGCGCTTTCAATTCCGGCTCGTTGACGCGTTTTCCCGCCTCCTGGGGGCTGACCCATTCCAGACGTCTGGATTGTTTTTCGGGAAAACTTTCCTGCATCTCCGAAACTTCGAGCAGATGCACCTGAACCCTGCACGGCACGTTGACGCCGCTGTTCAGCTTTTTCTCGT
Source organism: Agrobacterium sp. 22-221-1 (assembly GCF_053522445.1). NCBI lineage: Bacteria > Pseudomonadati > Pseudomonadota > Alphaproteobacteria > Hyphomicrobiales > Rhizobiaceae > Agrobacterium > Agrobacterium sp. 22-221-1. The sequence goes on along the minus strand of NZ_JBNWCL010000016.1, from coordinate 93,122 downwards.
ATTCGTAATAACCGAAGGGCGCCTTTTCCACCGTGCCTTTGACGCCGGCTTCCTCATAGGCCTCCTGTTCGGCCACCGCATGGGCCTTCTTGTTGGCCATTGGCCAGCCCTTGGGAATGACCCAGCGTCCCGTATCCCGGCTGGTCAGCAGCAACACTTCCGGCTCCGGATTCTTCTTGGACAATCGATAGCACAGCGCCGCATATTGCTGTCGCGGCGGTCTGCGCAACATCAAGCCAACATCTGTCGCCAATCGATTCAAAATCTTCAATCCGAATAGGTCCTTCTTTGCCCGCTAATGATAATTGCTAATATAGATATCCCGTAAATTCCGCCAATCCCTCATGATCCATAACCCACTACTGTCTTCATGCGGATGAAGCCTGTAAGCCCGGAAAATGCGGAAGATGTGCGAACAGGGCTTCGACCGGGCGGCTGCCCGGGCAAACAGCCGATTGCGGCAATACCGTCTCTGTCTGCTTTCACGTCCTGAAACGCAAAACCGTTATGAATAATTGCCGGTATTGCGTCTGTAGGGATTTAATCCCCAATGCCGGAGGCCTTCGATAACGCCGTCGGCTTCCGTCGCACGCGCCTGGAAAAAACGATTGTCGAGGCCCGCCAGTGAGACGAGCTCCGGCAATGCATTGCCCACGATCACGCCGCGAATATCATTCAATTCGAACATCGCCCGATCGTTGCCAGTATCGCCCGCGACCGCTGATTCGTCGAGGCCGATGCGCAATTGTCCACATAACCATGCAAGCGCCGCACCCTTGTCAGCGGCCTTCGGCAATATGTCGAGATCGCGGTCGCTGGAATAGACGATGCGGGCATCGATATCGGCGGCCACAAGCGCTGCTTCGATCTCGCCAAGTGCCGCATCATCAGCACCATGCAGGAACCAGCTGGATTTCAGGCCGTGCTGATAGCGCTCCTCCTGCATCGTCACGCCCGGCACGCCGGCCATCACGTCGACGATCCTCTGCGGATCGAAACCGGTGCCGAGAGAGGTTTTATAGGCGCTTTCGAGTTCGCTGCGCTCTTTCGCGTGCAGCATGGTGCCGACCCCGCCGATGATATAGTCGGGCTGCGGCAGCGGCACCTCTTCGAGAAGCGCAAGCTGGTCGTCGATCAGCCTGCCGCTGTTGAAAACCAGAAGCGGACGTTGACCCTCCGGCAACGAATGCCAGAAATCGCGGAACCGGCGCGTGGCGTCGTTATCGCCGACGACGGTTCCGTCGAGATCGGTGGAAAAAAGGCGAAGCGGTCTCAATCGCCGTCGTTCCATGGTTCGGCCCAATCGGCTTCTTCCAGAACCGGCATCATGGTCCTGCCTTCCACAAGGGCGAGAAGCTGCTGGGCAATGCCGGTCCATGTGAACAGGCTGCGCGCCTTGTGCGCCCCCATGCGGGAAAGCCGCCCGTAAAGTCGCTCATGCTTGAACGGCTTCATCATGGTGATGCCGAGGTCTTCCTTGTCGAAAGGATCGGCAAACAGCGCATGGCGGCCATAACTGACGGCCCGGAACAACCCGCCATGGATGGTGACGACGGTGGGCGTGCCGCTCGCCATCGCTTCGATAGCGGTCATGCCGAAAGGTTCGTAACGGCTGGAAAGCACGAAGAGATCGGCGGCGCGATAGATGTCCGGCAGGTCTTCATCCGCGACGTAACCGGAAAACGCCACCCTGTCTTCGAGACCGAGCGCTTTCACCCGCTCCTTCAGCTGGTTGAGGATCGTGGTTTCCTGCTCGTCCATGTTCTCGCCGCCGACCGCCAGATGCAGCCGGGCTTCCGGTTCGCGCTCCGCAAGAACGGAGAAACCGTCGATCAGCAGGTCATAACCCTTGTTGGTGGCAAGGCGTCCGAGCGCCAGCACCGTCTTGCCCTCGAAACCGAAACGCTGACGGATCATCTGCCGCGTCGCATCGGAAACCGGGAAGAAACGGTTGTCGTCATAACCCGGCGGGATCATGTGGATATGCTTGCGCTTCAGACCGTAATCCTCGATCAGAACGTCGAGCTGCACCGGTGTCGTGGCGATCACCATATCGCAACTGCGATAGATGATCAGCTCGTGCTGGATACGTTCCCTGAAGTTGAATTCCAGTTCGAACGTATCGGCCTTTTCCGGATAGTCGGTCTCCATCTGGCGCTTTTTCCAGATGCCGAGCGAATGGGGCGTGTGCAGATGCGGGATTTTCAGCGCTTCGGACAGCCGCTGCCCGGCGACGCCCGCATCCCAATAATGGCTGTTGATGAAAGAATAATTCAGGTCGTTTTTCTTGATGAAACGCAGCGCATTTTCGCACCATTCCATCAGGTGGCGGTGCAGATATTCCTTGGGAATGAAATCCCGTCCGCCGCAGGGAATGCGCACCACGCGGACGCGCTCATCGACCTCATCGAATTCCGGCTGGTCTTCGAAGCGGCGGGTGTAAAGATCGACAGTATAACCGAGCTGGCCGAGTTTGCGTGCAAGCTCAAGCACATAAACCACCTGTCCACCGGTGTCCGCAGCGCCCAGCGGCGGGTGCGCGGCGACATAGCCATGCGTCGATATGAGAGCTATCCGCGGATAGCGTTCAGTTTCGCTCGTGGTCGTCATGGGTCCCATCTTGGTAAATTTTTCCAATTAACCCGATAAAAAGACCAAAGAGCACAAAAGGTTCCATCAAAACCTGAAAAAACAGGGTGCCGCATTTCGCCGGATGGCGTTTTCAGGGGCTGCGCTGCTGCTGCCTCAGGCGCGAAATCCGGTCCCATTCCCGCGCCTGATGCGCCTTGGATGTCGTCTCCACGATGAAGTCGATATGGGCCTCCGCCGCCGCCCTTGCCGCGGCCGGATCGCCGGCGGCAATCGCATCGTGGATGGCGATATGCTGTCTCAATACCTCGTCATGGGCGCCCGCGACGGTGAAGATGAGATGGCGATTGTAGAAGATGTCGTCGCTCAGAAGCCGGTAGCAGGAGCGCAACGTGTGCATCAGCACGATATTGTGTGCCGCCTCGCCAATGGCGTTGTGAAATTCCACATCGCCCGCAAGCTCCTCTTCGAAACGGCCCGCCTCATGCACTTCCCGCATTCTGTCCACGATGGCGGCGAGGTTGCGCCTGTCCGGTTCCGTCGCCCGCTGTGCAGCAAGTTCGGCGGTCATGCCTTCGATATAGCGGCGATATTCGAGGAAATCCCGCGCCGCCCGGCTGTGGCGGGTAATCAGCGCGCTCAAGGGATCGGAAAAGACGGGGCCGACAATATCGGCCACATAGGTGCCGCCGCCGTGCCGGCTGGTGAGAAGGCCGCGGGTTTCCAGTTCCTTCAGCGCTTCCCGGAGGATCGGCCGCGAGACATCCAGCTTCTGCGCCAGTTCGCGCTCGCCGGGCAGCCGGTCGCCGTCGCGCAATATGCCGTCGAGGATCAGTTCCTCGAAACGTAAGATCACCTCCTGCGATGTGCGGCTGTGCTCGATGCGCGCAAAAAGCGTTTCGTCCATCGCAGAAGTCTCCGGCGAAATCCCGCCCCGTATTTCGATGGAGGGCAAATTATCAGCGAAGCATCGCACTGGTCAAATATTCTATCCAGTTCCACGCCTCATCCGTGCCATGCCTGCGGCAACACGGCATCTGCCTTTTCGAATTGGCTTTTGTTAAAGCAGCCGCAGGACAGGGTGACGATGGCGGATTTTTCCGCCAGGTGGATCAAAACAATGACAGCGGCTTCGATTGCGGTGTTTTCATCGTGATCGATGTTTTAATAAAACCAGCGCAACAGGCGGGGACGATATTGCAATGGCCAAGGGTAGATTTGCTTTCGCAAGCGCGCCGGAAAGATCGCTGGCGCTCGGGGAGGTTCATGCGCGGCCGACGGTGCTTCTCGCACCCTCGCGCATCATCGTCCAGCTCGCCTTCATGATGGATGGCGGTTCGGCCGTGCATCACTCGGTCATCGCGGAAATGTCGCGCAGTCGGGGCGTTGCGCCGCCGGAGCGCGATGCCCGCCACCATGCCATGCCCTGGGGGCAGGGCACCTTGCGCTGGGAGCGGCATACCGAATTCTCGACCTGGTTCTGGGATGGCCCCGCGCCGGAAAAATTCGGCGGCGAGATTGCCGGCGATCCCTTCGGCGACGGCTTTTCGCCGCCCGGCTCGCTGATCTCGGGCGTACGGCTCGAAATCCGCCCGGAGAATGGCGTGGCGTCCCAGGCGGAGACGATCTTCGAGCCGACCAGCCTCTGTCACAGCGACGTGCGCGACGGTCAGGCGGCGATCCTCACCGATTTCCGGCAGGATCGCGACGGGCTGACACAGATATTGGTGATCGACCGGGGCTTGAGCGATTACAGCCGCGGCGCGCTGGTGCAGCGGCTGTTGGATATCGAGACCTATCGCACCCTTGCCATGCTCGGCCTGCCGATGGCGCAGACGCTCTCGCCGGAAATCCGCCGTATCGAAGATGGCCTGACGGGTATCACCCAGCGCATGAAGAACGGCGCGCGCGACGAGGCGGACGCGCTGCTGGCGGAAATGACCCGGCTTGCGGCCGAACTGGAAGCCAATGCAGCGCTCAGCCTCTATCGTTTCGGCGCCAGCCGCGCCTATGACGGCATCGTGCGCGAACGTATCCGCGCGCTTGCGGAAACCCCGGTGCAGGGCCACGAGACCATGGGCAGCTTTCTGGAACGGCGCATGGCGCCCGCCATGCGCACCTGCCAGTCGGTGGAGGAGCGGCAGGCCAACCTGTCGCGCAAGCTCTATCGCGCCACGGCGCTCGTCCGAAGCTGGATCGACGTGGAGCTGGAGCGGCAGAATACGGTGTTGCTCAACACCATGAACAAGCGCGCCGCCATGCAGCTTCGCCTGCAGCAGACGGTCGAAGGCCTCTCTGTCGCGGCCATTTCCTATTATGTCGTCGGCCTCATTGGTTATCTCACCAAGGCGATCAGCCATGATGTGCTGCCGCTCGACCCTGCCGTGGTCACCGGCATCTCAGTTCCCTTCGCGGTTCTCGGCGTATGGTGGGTGGTGCGCCGCATCCGCCGCTCCCATGCCGAGGGCGGGCACTGACGGACAACCCAGTCTCCCTCATTCCTGTGCTTGTCACAGGAATCTAGTCGACGCGCGTCTGCGCGGCGGAGAGAGTCTTTTCAGCCCAAAGACTTGGGCTGGCTGGATCCCTGTGACGAGCACAGGGATGAGGGAGTGGACCCGTTTCAACCCTGCTCCCAATAGGGTGAAGGCCCATAGAGCCCGGCCAGATAATCGATAAACAGCCGCACTTTCGCAGGCAGGAACTGCCGGCTCGGATAAACCGCCGAGAGCGTGACGTTTCGCGACCCCTCATAACCCGGCAGAACCTGCACCAGCTTGCCGCCGCGCAATTCATGGCCGATATCCCAGGTGGAGCGCAGCGCAATGCCGAGCCCCGAGATCACCGCCTCGCGGATCACCTCGCTGGAATTGGTGATAAGCATTCCCTCCGGGCGAATGCTCATCGCGCCGCCCGGTCCCTCCAGCCGCCAGACATCGTTATTGTGGGCCGGCAGGCAGCGGTGCTTTTTCAAATCCTCGATTGTCGCTGGCATGCCGTGGATCGCAACATATTCCGCCGAAGCGCAGAGTACGCGGCGCACTGGCGCCAGCCTGCGGGCCACGAGGCTGGAGGAATTGAGATCGGCGATACGGATGGCCAGATCATAGCCGCCCTCGATGATGTCGATGAATTCGTCGCTCAGCACCAGATTGACCGAAAGATCAGGATGCCGCTCCATGAAACCCTTCAGATGCGGCGCGATATGCATGCGCCCGAAGGAGGTCGGCGCGGAAACCTTCAGCGTGCCGTTGACCGTATTGGCGCGGCCGGACACGAAATCCTCGGCCTCTTCAAGTCCCTCCAGCACGGCCAGTACACGCTCATAAAAACCCTGCCCCGCTTCGGTCAGCGAGATTTGCCGTGTGGTGCGCTGGAAAAGCCGCGCGCCGAGCTTTTCTTCCAGCCGCTTGATGCGCTTGGAAATGACGGCGGGCGAATAACCAAGCTCCCTTGCGGCCAGCGACATGCTGCCGGAGGCGGCAACGCTTGCGAAGACTTCCAGATCGCCCAGATTCGTCATAGTTGCCCTCGATTGTTTCCGGAATGGAAAAAATCCATAACATTTGATTGCATCGTTTCAAAGTGGTAAAGAAAGAATACCAGTTGGTGAGATGGCATGGAGGAGGGGCGGTGACGCAGCCGATCAAGTTTCTGGAGCCGCGCGCGAAAGTCGTCGCAGGCCGCGACCGCATCATAGCGGAACTCAAGGATATTCTGCCGGCGGACTGTCTTGTGCACGAACCGCGCGAACTTGTGCCTTTCGAAACCGACGCCTTCGTCTCCTATCGTCGCCTGCCGCTGGCCGTGGCGTTGCCGAAGACGACGGAGGAAGTGGCGGCGGTGATGAAATATTGCCACCGTTACGGCATTCCGGTCGTGCCGCGCGGGGCCGGCACCTCGCTCTCCGGCGGTGCGATCCCGCAGGAGGATGCGGTGGTGATCGGCCTTTCGAAGATGGCCTCGATCCTCGAACTGGATTTTTATAACCGTACAGCGCGGGTGCAGGCGGGCGTCACCAATCTTTCCATTTCCGATGCGGCCGGCGCGGAAGGTTTCTTTTATGCACCGGACCCCAGCTCGCAGCTTGCCTGCACCATCGGCGGCAATATCGGCATGAATTCCGGCGGCGCGCATTGCCTGAAATACGGCGTCACCACCAATAATCTGCTTGGCGTGAAAATGGTGCTGGTGGATGGCACAGTGCTGGAACTGGGCGGCAAGCACCTCGATGCTGCCGGCTACGATCTGCTCGCCCTCGTTTGCGGTTCGGAAGGCCAGCTCGGTATCGTGACGGAAGCGACGGTGCGGTTGATCGCCAGGCCGGAGGGCGCGCGACCGGTGCTGTTCGGCTTCGAGACGTCGGAGGAGGCCGGCTCCTGCGTGGCCGATATTATCGGCGCGGGCATCATCCCGGTCGCCATCGAATTCATGGACAAGCCGGCCATCGAAATTTGCGAGGCCTTCGCCAAGGCGGGCTATCCGCTGGATGTCGGGGCGCTGCTGATTGTCGAGGTCGAAGGCTCCGAGGCGGAAATGGACGCCATGCTGGCCGACATCGTGGCGATTGCCCGAAAACATGGCGTGAAGACAGTGAAGGAATGCCAGTCGGCCATGGAGGCGGCGGCGATCTGGAAAGGCCGCAAATCCGCCTTCGGCGCAACCGGCCGCATCGCTGATTATATCTGCATGGATGGCACCGTGCCGCTCTCCCAGCTTTCCTATGTGCTGAAAAAGACGAGCGAAATCACCGACCGCCTCGGCCTGCGCGTCGCCAATGTCTTCCATGCCGGCGACGGCAACATGCACCCGCTCATCCTGTTCAACGCCAACGATCCGGACGATGCCGCCCGCGCGGAAGAGGCAGGCAATGAAATATTGAAGCTCTGCGTCGATGCCGGCGGCTGTCTGACCGGCGAACATGGTGTGGGCATCGAAAAACGGGATTTGATGCGCCACCAGTATGGTGAGGCCGATCTTGCCCAGCAGATGGCAGTGCGCGCGGCTTTCGATGAGGGCTGGCTGATGAACCCTTCCAAGGTGTTTCCGCTGGAGGGGAGGGGATGATGGGTGTGAATTTTGTGACGATGGTGGGTGTGGCTTACCCCCCTCTGCCCTGCCGGGCATCTCCTCCTCAAGGGGGGAGATCGACTCGCGGCGACCTCCCGCTCAATTCTCGAACGGTGCGATTGAAACGATGTGCCAGCCTCTTGCCGATCTCCCCCCTTGAGGGGGAGATGCCCGGCAGGGCAGAGGGGGGTATCCCTCGCGCAAAGGTCGCTGTCCGATGCCCGGAGCTCGCCGCCCCATGCTGACCCCCTACGCAGAAACCCAGGTCGCCGACATCATCCGCGACCACGCCGCGCGTAAAAGCCCGCTGAAAATCATCGGCGGCAACACCCGCTCCGGTTTCGGCAACGCAGTGGCGGCAGATGAAGCACTCTCTTCCCGCGCGATGAACGGCATCGTCTCCTACCTGCCCGCCGAAATGGTCATGACCGTCAAGGCCGGAACCCCACTCGCAACCGTCGAAGCCGCCCTTGCAGAAAATCGCCAGATGATGGCCTTCGAGCCTATGGATCACCGCCCGATCATGGGCACCGAAGGTGAGCCGACCATTGGCGGCGTCTTCGCCGCCAATGTTTCCGGTCCCCGCCGTTATGTGGCGGGCGCCGCCCGCGACAGCCTGCTGGGTATTCGTTTCGTCAATGGCAGCGGTGAGGTCATCAAGGCCGGCGGCCGGGTGATGAAGAATGTCACCGGGCTCGATCTGTCGAAGTTCCTGGCCGGGTCTTTCGGCACGCTCGGTTTCCTCACAGAAGTCACCTTCCGCGTGCTGCCGAAACCGCCGGCGGAAAAAACCGTGGTCGTTTCCGGTCTCGACGATGAAGCGGCGACGCGTATCATGGCGGCGGCGATGGCGATGAGCGTCGAGGTTTCCGGCGCGGCGCATCTGCCGGAAAGCGTTCGTTCCCGTTTCGTCGATGGCGGATTGCCGGATGGCCCGGCGACCATCCTGCGGCTGGAAGGGCTTTCCGCCTCGGTGGAGGCGCGCACGGCCAAACTCCTTTCCGTCATGGACCGGGTCGGGCCGTGGGCGCTGCTGGAGGGTGAGGAAAGCGGGCTTTTGTGGCGTCAGGTGCGCGATGTCGCGCCCTATGCCGGACAGGCGGCTAAGCCCTTGTGGAAGGTATCGGTCGCGCCTTCGGTGGGTCATCAGCTTGTCGCGGCGCTGCGCATGGAAGCGGGCATCGACGCCTTTTACGACTGGCAGGGCGGCCTCGTCTGGATGCAGATGGAGGCGGACCCCGAGGCGGATTTGCTGCGCGGCGCGATCCGGGCGCTCGGCGGCGGCCACGCAACTTTGGTGAGGGCGAGCGATGCGGTGCGCGCCACGGTCGCTGCCTTCGAACCGCGCCCGGCGGCGGAAGCGCTGCTTTCTGCGCGTATCAGGGAAAAGCTCGATCCGGCGGGCATCTTCAATCCCGGCAAGATGGCCGTAACGATGGAAAGGGCCGTCTGAACCATGCAAACATCCTTCACGCCCGAACAACTGGCCGATCCGCATGTGGCGGAATCCGAAAAAATCCTGCGCAAATGTGTGCATTGCGGCTTCTGCACCGCCACCTGTCCCACCTATGTCACGCTCGGCAACGAGCTGGACAGCCCGCGCGGCCGCATCTACCTCATCAAGGATATGCTGGAAAACAGCCGCCCGGCAGACCGCGAGGTCGTCACCCATATCGACCGCTGTCTTTCCTGCCTTGCCTGCACCACCACCTGTCCCTCCGGCGTGGATTACATGCATCTGGTCGATCATGCCCGCGCCCATATCGAACAGACATACAAGCGGCCCTTTATGGATCGGCTGATCCGCAATCTTCTGGTTGCCGTCCTGCCCCATCCCGCCCGTTTCCGGCTGGCCCTGCATCTGGCCCGGCTGGCGCGGCCTTTCTCGGGTCTGCTTGCCAAAGTTCCGGCGCTGAAGCCGCTGCAATCCATGCTCGCTCTCGCCCCCGCCGCCGTGCCCGCGGCCTCCGCGTCAGCCCGTCCGGGAGAGCGGCCGGCCGAAGGCGAGAAGCGTGGAAGGGTTGCGATCCTCACCGGTTGCGCCCAGCCGGTGCTCGATCCCGGTATCAACGAGGCGACGTTGCGCCTGCTGGCGCGGCTCGGCATTGAGGTCGTGGTGCCGAAGGGGGAGGGCTGCTGCGGTTCTCTGGTGCATCATATGGGGCGCGAGGAAGAGGCGCTCGCCTCGGCAAGGCGCAATGTCGATGTCTGGACGCGCGAGATGGAGAGTGGCGGTCTTGACGCCATCATCATCACCGCTTCCGGCTGCGGCACCACCATCAAGGATTACGGCCACATGCTGCGGCTCGATCCGGCCTATGCCGAAAAAGCCGCGCGGGTCTCGGCTTTGACGAAGGACATCACTGAATATCTCGCCACCCTCGATCTGCCGCAAGGGCAAAGCCAGGGCCTGACGGTCGCCTATCATTCCGCCTGCTCCATGCAGCATGGCCAGAAGATCACGCTTGCGCCGAAACAACTCCTGAAGGTGGCGGGTTTTACCGTGCGCGATCCGGCGGAAGGGCATCTCTGTTGCGGTTCGGCCGGTACCTACAACATCCTGCAGCCGGAGATTTCCGCCAGGCTCAAGGCGCGCAAGGTGAAGAATATCGAGGCCACCCGGGCGGATGTCATCGCCACCGGCAATATAGGCTGCATCACGCAGATCGGAACCGGCACGGATATGCCTATCCTGCACACGGTGGAGCTGCTGGACTGGGCCTATGGCGGGCCGAAACCGGCGAGGCTTTCGGTTTAGATCGTGGTGCGCTCATAGGGCAGTGATCCAGCGCGCCATAACGTGTGCCGCAAAGATTGGATCGTGAGGGTTTTCTTTGTTCTCTCCTCATCCCTGTGCTTGTCACAGGGATCCAGCCAGCCCAAGTCCTTGGGCTGAAGGGACTCTCCCCGCCGCGCAGACGCGCGTCGGCTGGATTCCTGTGACAAGCACAGGAATGAGGGAAGAGAGCTAGAACTTATACGCCACGCCGAAATTCACCGCATTGGTGATGATATCGGTCTTCAACGAGCCGCCATTGTCGATATCGACATCGACGAAGGAATAGGTGCCCTTATATTCCACGAAGGTCGACCAGTTGTCGGTGATGCGGTAGCTGAGGCCGGCCTGTGCCTGCAGGGTTGCGCCGCCGAACTGATATTCGAAGGTCTTGCCTGACGGGCGATATACTTCCACATGCGGCACGTTGATGCCGACGCCGGCACCCACGTAAGGGGTGATCGGCAGCGATTCCAGCGGAAAACGGTAGAGCGCGTTGAGCGTCAGAAGGTTCAGGCCGTCGGTGAATTCGAAATGCGACCAGCCGGAGCGGGCAAGCGTCTGGTCGTCGGCATAGACCTTGTCATGGGTAAAATCGAGCGAGATGCCGAAATTCCGCAGCTGGCCCTCATCGAACCAGTAGGTACCGCGCACGCCCCAATAGGGCGGGTTGGAAAATGACTTGCCTTCCCATCCGGCCCGGAAATCCGGCCCGTCGGAAACCTTCACATCGCTGTGCGGCGCGCTTTGCCAGCCGCCATAACCGGAAATTTCAAATTCGCCCGCGATTGCGGCAGAGAAGGAAACGCCGCTGAACAGCAGGGCGCAAACAAATAAACTATGGCGCGGCATGAAGTGAATCCAGATTGATATCAGTAATTCACCAAACCGTTTTTTGATAACATTTGAATGACAGAAACGAAAAACGGGCGGCCGATTGACCACCCGTTTTAAGGCCGTTCCATCATCCCCCTGAGAGAGGTCCGGCTCCTGGCGTCCCCCGCCAAGTCTCATTCCAATGAAGTGAGCTGGATTGTACCGCCGCAAGGCGGCAATTCAAGCGGATACGCCGCCACACCGGCGCTGAAGCGGCCGGAAAGGCCGAACCGTTGCCGTCATATCACAATGACCTTCGTTCCGACGTTGACGCGCTCGTAAAGATCGGTGACATCCTCGTTGCGCATGCGGATGCAGCCGGATGAATTGTTGCTGCCGATCGTCCACGGCTGGTTGGTGCCGTGGATGCGATAAAGCGTGGAGCCGAGATACATGGCGCGCGCGCCCATCGGGTTCGCCGGGCCGCCTTCCATGAAGGCCGGCAGGTAGTGTCCCTTCCTCGCCTCGCGGCTGATCATTTCCTTCGGCGGGGTCCAGCTCGGCCATTCCGCCTTGCGGGTTACCTTGTGGGTGCCGGCCCATTCGAAACCGGGCTTGCCGACGCCGACGCCGTACCGCCGGGCCTTGCCGTCCGCGAGAACGAGATAAAGGAAACGGTTCGGCGTATCGATAACGATGGTGCCGGGTTTTTCATTGGTCGGGTAGGTAACGATCTGCGGCAGGAATTGCGGCGCGATCTGGGTGCGCACCGGCGCGTTGGGGCGGACGGCGGCATTCTGCACCCGTGCCGGGCGCTGCGATGTAACGCCGGAGCTGGGGCGCTGCGGCATGGCGGCCTGGCGCTGCTGGAAGAACGGCTGGCGTGCGGCAGGCGCGCGCGGATAAACCACGGGGCGCACATTGCCGCGACCGCCGAGCTGGGTGACCCATGGGGCCGAAAGATCCGGGCTGACGACGACGGGCGGGCGCTCGCGATAACGCTCATTGGCCATGGCGGCTGGGGCGGCAAAGGTGGAAACGAGGCTCAGCGCCAGAAAAACGGACTTCATCGTCATCGGGTGGACTCTCTCTGCGGGATGTCGCAACTATGGATTTGCGGGACTGTTTGCCCGCTTTGCCGGACACGTTCGCACCTCGACGCCAGCGAATCGTAAATGGCTGTTCATTAAAAAGCGCTTGATTAGGGAAAGCTGGATTTAAGGTTAGCACCCGGTTTTGAAACGTGGTGAATGAGTGGTAAGTGCGCGGTCTGAACCGGTCACGGGCGGGAGCGGAAAAGGGTGGTTGCGGAATGAATGAAGCGGGACTTGAAACGGGCGCGGATGGCCTTGTGCGGTGTTTCTGGCAGCAGGGGCTTGCAGATTACAGCCGTTACCACGACGAGGAATGGGGTTATCCGGTCACCGACGATCGCCGCCTTTTCGAGAAGATCTGTCTGGAAGGTTTCCAGTCCGGCCTTTCCTGGCTGACGGTTCTGCGCAAGCGCGAGGCGTTCCGTCTCGCCTTCGCCAATTTCGAATTCGAAAAAGTGGCGGAATTCGGTGAGGCCGATATCGAGCGTTGCCTTGCCGACAAGGGCATCATCCGCCATCGCGGCAAGATCATCTCGACCATCAACAATGCCCGCCGCGCCATGGAGTTGCGCGATGAATTCGGATCGCTCGCCCGTTATTTCTGGGGTTTCGAACCGGCCGCCGCAGAAAGGCCGCAAAGGCTGGACTATGCGACGTTAAGGGCCAACCCCACCAGCGCCGCCTCCATCCGTCTTTCGAAGGACCTGAAGAAGCGGGGCTGGAGTTTCGTCGGCCCGACGACCGTCTATGCATTCATGCAGGCCATGGGTATGGTCAACGACCATATCGAAGGCTGTCATTGCCGCCAGCCGATAGAGGCCATGCGGCGGGAGTTTGTACGTCCATGAAGGTAACCTCCCTTCTTCTGGCTCTCACCATGGCCGTGGCCGCCGTGCCGCATGCTTCCTTCGCGGAAGGCCGCAATGTCGACGGTATCTGGCTCGATGACGGCGAAAGGCTGAAGCAGGTGGCGCTGCCGCCGGCCGGGCCGCTGAAGCTTGACGGCTGGACGCGGCGCGGGCGCGGCGATGTCTATCGCCTGAAGGTGAAGGCCGGGCAGACGGTGAAGATCGAGCTTGCCGCCTCCAGCGAATTCGTGCTGATGGCGGTCTTCGATTTTTCGACGCCGGATGAGGACGCGATCTTCTTCAGCGATTCCGAAGGCAAGGTCGCAACGCTGACGCCGAAGGCGGATACGGAATGGCTGATCCGCCCGACGCTCATCCTGGGATCGCCACGCCGCGGTCTCGGCGCGCATTACACGCTGACGGTCAGCACCGGGAAATAACAGCCCGCCTTTTGTTTAAGCCGCCTGGGTTAGCACAATCAGGCCGAAACTCAGAACACCAAGCAACACGAGCGACAGGCTGGCGGCGACGATGACCTTGCCGCCGGCATGACGAAGGCTGCGAATATCGACCGAAAGGCCCAGCGCCGCCATCGACATGATGGTGAGGATGTTGGAGAGCGAGGCGACAGGGCCGATCAGAGCCTCGGGAATGAGGCCGAAGGACCGGGCCATGATCATCAGCACGAAGGCGATGATGAACCACGGAACCATCTGCTGCAATCTCAGGCGTTCCGTGCCGGACTGGCCATGGATGACGGAGAGGGCGGCGATGACCGGCCCCAGCATCAGCACGCGGATGAGCTTGACGATGGTGCCGGTCTGCACGGCGATTGCGCCGAGCGGGGCTGTGGCGGCCAGAACCTGCGGCACGGCATAGACCGTCAGGCCGGCGAAAATGCCATATTGGGTGGCGTCGAGACCCAGAAGCTGCGGCAGAAACGGCATCAGCAGCACGGCGGCGACGCCGAGAACCGCGGTGAAGGCAATCGAGGCGGCGACATCTTCCGGCTTGGCGCCGATGGCGGGCGCGGCAGCGGCGATGGCGGAGTTGCCGCAGATGGAGTTGCCGCATGCGATCAGCGTCGCAAGCTTGGGCGGCAGACCGAGCATCCGCCCGGCGGCATAGCTGACGATCAGCGACAGTGCGACGATCAGCGCAATGCCGCCGATCAGCAAACCGCCGGCACCTTTGAGGATGGAAAGGCTCAAGGACGCGCCGAGAAGCGCCACCGCGATTTCAAGCAGGGTCTTGGCGCTGAATTTGATGCCGGCCGAAGCGACCGCGGGCAGCGACACCAGCGAACGCAGCAGCGTGCCGATCAGAATGGCGAGCACCAGATCGCCGAGCCATGCATGGCCCGCAAGCCGCACCTGAAAGCGCTCCGCCAGAATGGCGGCGCAGCTGACCGCCGCGCAGATGAGAATGCCCGGCAGGAGCGGGGTGAGCCAGCGAAGCGAAAACTGAAAGGGATGAGCGAGGGTGCGATGGTGTGCCATGGCCAGACAATGCCGTAGCCACCTGTTTTATTCTATCAAATAATATGGCATATATTATTCGATAAAATCGAATGAAAAGCCATGACCTTCGAACAACTCCGCATCTTCATCGCCGTTGCCGAACGCGAGCACCTCACAAGGGCCGCCGAAGCCATCGGTTTGACCGCCTCCGCCGTCAGCTCCGCCATCAAGAATCTCGAAGCATTTTATAATGTCGAGCTTTTTCACCGGGTCGGCCGCAACATCGAACTGACCGAAAGCGGCCGGGTGTTTCTGGGTGAAGCGAAGGCGACATTGGCGCGTGTGCGCAATGCGGAATTGATTCTCTCCGAAATGGGCGGGCTGACGCGGGGCGAAATCACCGTCTGCGCCAGCCAGACGATTGCAAGCTACTGGCTGCCGCCGATCCTGATGCAGTTCAAAAAACTTTATCCGGGCGTGACCGTGCGGCTCGATATCGGTAATACGAAAACGGTGACACAGGCCGTGCTTGACGGTCTGGCCGAGGTCGGTTTCATCGAAGGCAGGATCGATGAGCCGGCTTTGATGGTGCAGCCGGTCGTGTCCGACAAGCTTCTGGTCGTCACCGGTTCGGCCCATCCTTTCGCGGATGGCCGTTACCTCACCGCGCTCGATATGCTCTAC
Source organism: Agrobacterium sp. 22-221-1 (assembly GCF_053522445.1). Classification (NCBI taxonomy): domain Bacteria; kingdom Pseudomonadati; phylum Pseudomonadota; class Alphaproteobacteria; order Hyphomicrobiales; family Rhizobiaceae; genus Agrobacterium; species Agrobacterium sp. 22-221-1. Next base: position 77,785 of record NZ_JBNWCL010000016.1, on the reverse strand, counting down.
GGCACCTCATGGGTTCTGCGCGAACAGGGCTCCGGCACCCGCTCCGCCTTCGAGGCGGCGGTGCGGCAGATGGGGGTGGACCCCGGCGAGCTTTCCGTCATGCTCGAACTGCCCTCCAACGAAGCGGTGGTGATGGCGGCACGCTCCGGCGGTGCGGCCACGGCAGTTTCCGCCTCTGTCGCCTCGCTGTTTTTGCGGCAGGGATTGCTTGTCCGAGCCGGCATCGATCTGCCTGCCCGAAACTTCGCTTTGCTGCGTCACAAGGAACGTCATACCAGCCGGGCGGCCATGGAACTGGAGCGCCTCAGCCGTGCGGCCTCGGAGGACTACAAGGCCGGACTTGCGGGGTTGTAGCAGAGTGGCGAGTGGCACCGTTGGCATAGGAAGGCCGCCGCTTGTTTCTTCTCCCCGAGGGGGAGAAGTCCGCGACAGCGGGATGAGGGGGCGACGGTAGAGATAGACCGAGAGCTAACCCCCTCATCCGACCCTTCGGGCCACCTTCTCCCCGGCGGGGAGAAGAAAAGGGGAGCGCCGCAACCGGCGTTCCCCATTCGTCAGCATCAATTACTTGCCCTTGGACTTCAGCCAGGCCTTCATCATGGCGATCTCGCCTTCCTGTGCCTTGATGACCTCTTCGGCCAGCTTGCGGATTTCCGGGTCCTTGCCGTATTCGAGCTGGACTTTGGCCATATCGATTGCGCCCTGATGGTGCGGGATCATGCCGCGCACGAAATCGACATCGGCATCGCCGCTATAATCGATGGCCATATCGCCATGCATCTTCTTGCTGGCTTCCATGAAGGCCTTGGTGGACGCGCTGTCGCTCATGGTGCCTTTTGACATGTCATGTCCGGCATGGCCGCCCGCTTCCTGTGCGAAAAGCGGCATGGCGAAGACGGTTGTGAAAGCGGCGGCGAGCGTGATGGTCTTGATAGACATGGATTATCCTTCCTGTGTCTGACGGATTTTTCGAAGATGGGTCTGAAAAAATCTGGGGTCAGGCGCGGGGAGGCGGTAGCGGCGGCGCGGAAGCCTTGCCGTCAAAGACGATGCCGCGCTGCGGCTTCGGATAGGCGAATGTCATTCGGCCGCTATCGGCGAAGATCGTTCGCGGAACCACGATCAGGCAGGCGGCGCAGGAACCGGGATGTGCGGCATCGTCACCATGCGGGCAGCAACCGCCCGCGCCCGCTCCATGAGCCCCATTCTCCGCATGCGCCTGAGATCCTTGGTCCCGATCAGCGGCTCGATGCGAATGGACATCGTCATGTTTCATCTGCACCTGCGAGGAAGCTGCCATGCCTGTGGCCGTCGGCATGCTCATCGCCATCTGCGCCGGCATTGCGCCGTATAGCAGGCAGGCAAGGAACATCAATGTGCGGACCACCTGGGACATGGCGTGAATTTACCGCTGGAATTATGGAATAAGCATGACGATCAGGTCAGTTCACGCGCGATGACGTGATGCACGATGCGATAATCCCTGCTTTCCTCGCCAAACGGGGCAAGCGGCCATTCCCATGCGGCGGCGGGGGCAGGAAGCTCGATGCCATGCAGCAGGTCTTCGTGCTGGTGCAGGTTGCCGTCTTTGCCGATGACGTCGAAGGAGGTGTCCGTTATCAGGCAGGCCTTGCAGGGCAGGCCAGCCAGCGCTTCCAGATGGGTGTGAATGAGCTTCGGCAGAAGATCGTCCGGGGCATTTGCGATCTTTTCCCGCTCCAGCCGGTGGCGTGCGCCGGTGCCGATCTGTGACAGGAGATTGGCCGATACCACGAGATCGAGATAGGGCACCCGCCGCAGGAAATCGAGCGGTTCGGCCTGTCGGCCGGCGAGAACATCGTCAAAACCGGAAAGATCGCGGTTGGCGATGCGGACATTCTTTTTCGCATTGAGGCGCAGCTTCGCCTGCACGCTGGCGAGATGCACCAGATCGACCAGCACGACGGTATCGAACATCGCCACCAGCGCATCATAGGGCACATCGCGCAACAGGCCAGACCCAAGCACCACGGCCGTTCGCCGCTGCTTCAGCTTTCTGGCCGATTGCAGCACGAATTGCCGGCTGTTGTTTTCATGCTCCGCCCAGGCTTTGGCGCAGCGGTTGGCGCGCGCCCAGAGGTTCACGGAATAGCGGATATGCGGCCGAAATTCTTTCGGCGTAACCGCGCGTGTGGCGGCATATTGCAGGGCTTCGAGGATCATGAATGCCTATCGGTAGATTTAACGGCGATGGCCGATTTCGACCACCAGCACGACGAGCTTGTGATCCTGTATATCGCAGATGATGCGGTAATCGCCCACCCGGTAGCGCCAGAAATTTCCAAGCTCGGAGTCTTGCAGGGCGGTGCCGGTCCTTCGAGAGTTGCCATCTTTGGCAATGCGGTCCGCTAGAAAAGAAACGATGCGATTGGCATCGCTTTTCGTTAAATTGCCCAGCTGTTTGACAGCAGCGCGCTGAAACTCAATTTTCCAGGTCAAGATCACGCATCACTTCTTCCAGAGTATAGGTGCGTTCTTTATTGGCGATGCGCTGCCGTGTCGCTTCCTCGGCGAGATGGAGATCTTCCATATCCTCGATATGTTTCTCGATCGCCTCGCGGATGTAATAGGCGGATGTGCGGCCGGTGCGCTCGGACAGCGCCTTCAGCCGCTCATAGGTCTCATCAGGCAAGCGGATGGCCGTCTGTTTGCTCATGGGTCGCGTCCTTCCCGATCCGAATTGGGATACATGTATCCCATATAGCCCGCTTGGCTGCGTGAGCCAGTAAAACCGGAGCCTTTGCGGCTTGCCGCACCGGGCTTCATCCTCTAATACACCGGCTTGATTTCAGGAAAATATCGGATCGGCCCCATGAGCGAAAAAGCAAAAAAGCCTCAGAAACTGAAAGCCCGCCTGCCGCGCGGCTTCGTGGATCGCTCGGTTGCCGATATTCATGCCACCAATGAGATGATCGAGAAGATCCGCAGGGTCTACGAGCTTTACGGCTTCGATCCGGTGGAAACCCCGCTGTTCGAATATACCGATGCGCTCGGCAAGTTCCTGCCCGATAGCGACCGTCCGAACGAAGGCGTGTTTTCGCTGCAGGACGATGACGATCAATGGATGAGCCTGCGCTACGATCTGACCGCGCCGCTCGCCCGCCACGTCGCGGAAAATTTCAACGAAATCCAGCTGCCCTACCGCACCTATCGCGCCGGTTATGTCTTCCGCAATGAAAAGCCCGGCCCCGGCCGCTTCCGGCAGTTCATGCAGTTCGATGCCGATACGGTGGGCGCCGCCGGCGTGCAGGCCGATGCCGAAATGTGCATGATGATGGCCGATACGCTGGAAGCGCTCGGAATTCAGCGCGGCGACTATGTCATCCGCGTCAACAACCGCAAGGTGCTCGATGGCGTCATGGAAGCCATCGGTCTCGGCGGGGAGGACAATGCCGGTCGACGTCTCAATGTGCTGCGCGCCATCGACAAGCTCGACAAGTTCGGTCCTGAAGGGGTGAAGCTGCTGCTCGGCCCCGGCCGCAAGGATGAATCCGGCGACTTCACCAAGGGTGTTGGATTAAGCGATCCGCAAATTCAATATCTTGTCAGTATTACAATGGCGACTTCTGCGTCCGATCTGCGTCAACGACTGAACGATATGACGTTTAACAATGGTGGTGTTCCTGATCCGTATGGCGGATTGGATCATTTGCCTTATGATGATGCACTTAACGAAATGGTTGAACAGTTCGAGCCGCTAGTCCGTTCTGCAGGATACGGTCCCGATCGAATAAAAATTGATCCATCGTGTGTTCGTGGTCTTGAGTATTATACTGGCCCCGTTTTCGAGGCCGAACTGACATTCGACGTCACCAATGAAAAGGGCGAAAAGGTCGTATTCGGCTCCGTCGGCGGCGGCGGCCGTTATGACGGTCTCGTTTCGCGCTTCATGGGCCAGCCGGTTCCGGCGACGGGCTTCTCGATCGGCGTTTCGCGCCTGATGACGGCGCTGAAGAACCTCGGCAAGCTCGGTCAGGTCAAGCCGCTCGCTCCCGTTCTCATCACCGTCATGGATGGCGATGTGGAGAGCATGGGTCGTTACCAGCGCTTCACGCAGGCGTTGCGCGCCGAGGGCATCCGCGCCGAAATGTATCAGGGCAACTGGAAGAAATTCGGTAACCAGCTGAAATATGCCGACCGTCTCGGCTCCCCCATCGCCATCATCCAGGGCGGTGACGAGCGCGCCGAAGGTGTGGTGCAGATCAAGGATCTGATTGAAGGCAAGCGCCTGTCCGGCGAGATCGAGGACAATGCCAGCTGGCGCGAGGCGCGCGTGGCGCAGGTCAGCGTACCGGAGGCCGATCTGGTGGCGAAGGTCCGCGAGATTCTGGAGCATCAGGCAGAGGACGTTCGCCGCGCCGCCGAAGGGCGCTGAAGCCATGGCGATCCTTGCGCTCGACCATGTTCAACTGGCGATGCCGGCGGGCCGTGAGGATGAGGCGCGCGCTTTTTATGGCGGTCTGCTCGGTTTTGCCGAGCAGGCCAAGCCCGCCAATCTGGCCGCACGCGGCGGGTGCTGGTTCAGCCGGGGTTCGATAAAACTGCATCTCGGCGTCGAGCTGGATTTCCGCCCGGCGAAGAAAGCCCATCCGGCCTTTCTGGTCGATGATATGGCAGCCTTGCGAAAAACACTTGAAACAGCAGGCTGCCATGTGGTTGAGGATGAGCCGCTTGAAGGGTATCACCGGTTTTATGTCCATGATCCCTTCGGAAACCGCATCGAAATGATGCAGCCGCTCGAACCGTGACGAAAAGTACCGTTCCATGCCCCTGATCGACATGCCGGAATTTTCCGGAGAGCTACTGGAAGAATTCGCCGCGCGCCGCACGAGCCGTGTGAACACGCCCGTCATCCAGCCCGCCGAACCGTTTCTGGATATGGCCGGCGAGGATTTGCGCCGCCGTATCTTCATGACGGAGAGCGAAACGGGTGAGAGCCTGTGTCTGCGCCCCGAATTCACCATCCCGGTCTGCCTGCGCCATATCGAAACGGCGACCGGCACGCCGAAGCGTTATTCCTATCTCGGCGAAGTCTTCCGCCAGCGCCGCGAAGGTGCCAACGAGTTTTATCAGGCCGGCATCGAAGATCTTGGCGATACCGATATCGCCGCCGCCGATGCCCGTGCCGTCATCGATGCCACCGGCATTCTGCAGCGCCTGCTGCCGGGCCGGGCGCTTGCCGTCACGCTGGGCGACCAGCAGGTGTTCGAAGCGGTGGTTGCCGCCCTTGGCCTGCCGCTTGGCTGGCAGAAGCGTCTGGTGCAGGCCTTCGGCGATATGGCGCAGCTCGACGCGTTGCTGGAAAGCCTTGTGCATCCCAAGCCGATGACCGGCCTCGATGCCCGGGTCGCCGGCCTGCTGGCGACGGGCGACGAGGCGGTGCTGGTTGATTATCTCGATACGGTGATGCAGGAAACCGGCTATTCCACCAATGCCAGCCGTGCGCCGCAGGAAATCGCCCGCCGCCTGCGGGAAAAACTGGCGCTTGCCGCCACGCGCCTGCCGGATGAAAGCTTTGCGTTGCTCAAGCAGTTCCTGGCCCTGAAGGCGCCCCTGCCGCAGGCGTCGCAGGTTCTGGCGGATTTTGCCGCGAAGGCGAAACTGAAACTGGATGGCGCGCTGTCCGCTTTCGACAAACGCGTCGCAGCGCTTGCCAATGCCGGTGTCGATCTCGAAACCGTCACCTATGGCGCGGCCTTCGGTCGTCCGCTCGATTATTATACCGGCCTCGTTTTCGAGGTGGTGGAAGCGGGCGGAGACAGCGTTCTGGCCGGTGGCGGCCGTTTCGACCGGCTGCTGACCCTGCTCGGCGCACAGGAAAAAATCCCGGCCGTGGGCTTCTCGCTCTGGCTGGATCGCATCGAAGCGGTGCGCGGGAGCGACAAGCCATGATTACCATCGCATTGCCCTCCAAGGGCCGGATGAAGGAAGACGCCTCCGCCGTTCTGGAGCGCGCCGGGCTGAAAGTCGCGGCTGTCGGCAATGACCGCTCCTATCGCGGTCGCATCGAAGGGCGCGACGATATCGAGATCGCTTATCTGTCGGCTTCCGAGATCGCCCGCGAGATCGGCGCTGGCACCGTGGATTTCGGCGTAACGGGTGAGGACCTCGTGCGCGAGGGACTGACCAATGCCGATGCGCAGGTGGAGTTCTGCGCCCGCCTCGGTTTCGGCCATGCGGATGTCGTGGTCGCCGTGCCGGAAATCTGGCTGGATGTGGACAGCATGGCCGATCTTGGCGATGTCGCTTCGGAATTCCGCGCCCGTCATGGCCGCAGGCTCGCCATCGCCACCAAATATTGGCGGCTGACGCAGCAGTTCTTTTCGCGCCAGCACGGCATTCAGCTTTATCGCATCGTTGAAAGCCTTGGCGCGACCGAGGGTGCACCGGCGGCGGGGCAGGCGGATATCATCGTCGATATCACCTCGACCGGCTCGACGCTGAAGGCCAACCACCTGAAAATCCTCTCAGACGGTATCATTGTTCGCTCGGAAGCCTGCTTTGTGCGTGCCCGCAAGCCTGAACATGAGGGCGATGCGGCGGTTCAGGAGATCGCCTCGCGCATAAGGGCGGCGGTCTGACGATAGAAAACAAAAAAGCCGCCGGAGCGATCCGGCGGCTTTTTTGTTGGTCGATTTATTTGGCTTATGCGTGGGCAACAGCCACGCCGCGCTTAGCGTCGACGGAATAGGCGCCGGGGCCGAAGGCGGCAAGCAGGATGTAAGCGCCGGCAAGGGTGATGTTCTTCACCATCATGATGCCGTTCAGCGTGTTGATCCAGCCAAGAGCCGGCTCAGGCCAGCCGGGAACGGCAACGGTGCCGCTGTGGAACACCAGACCGGTGAAGACGCAGAAGACGGCAAGCGCCCAGGCAGCGATTTTGGTCTGGAAACCAGCGAGAATGGCAAGACCGGCAACGAGTTCGAACAGGCCTGCAATATAGGCAAGCGCGGTTGCGGCGGGCAGGCCGGCACCCGTGATCATGCCGGCCGTGCCGGCCGGATCGACGAGCTTGCTGAAGCCCGACGTGATGAAGATGAAGGAAAGCAGAATACGGGCGATGAGAACGAGAACGTTCTGGCTGCTGGACATGGATATCTCCGGTAAATAGTCGGCGTGTCGCCGGTTGAACTGCAATGTCTGGAGATATCAATGACCGAAAATCATCCGCCCATAAAGATGAACAATAGAAGACAAATCGTCTTCATTTTGTGAACGGTACTGAGCGTCTCTCCCGCTATGTTCAGGCGGCGAAGCGAATATCCTCAAAGCGCGGAAACAGGAAAAGCCCTGATATGCGCCCTTGCTGCCCGTCTTCGAAGCCGGAAGATTCACCCATGCAGATGACCGGCTGCCGCATCGCCGGCAAGATGGAGAGGCCGGTTGAAAAACAGAAACGTGAGGGTGCGGTGGAAACCTGCTCGAAAAGTTCCAGAACGCGGGCGTGGTCAGCGCGGTCGTAACATCGGACAAGGCTGAGCAATCCGCACTCGCCCGGCGGCAGCCCGTGCATGAACGATGCGTGTTCACCGAGCCGGATGACGCCACTGGAAAGATCGCTGCTCCACTCCTCCGACATGAAGAAATGCGACAGGGTCCGGGGATCGGGCGTGGTTGTTACCGCCGCAGGCAGAGCATCGTTGCGTCTTGATATTTCAAACAAATCGCGCCCCCGCATGAACACGTGCCAGCGCCGCCACTTCAAGCGCCACTGCCAGGTTGAACCTTTACCGCCACCCGCAGTCGAACGTGTTTGCCAGGCATCGAAACCCCTTCAATGCTGGCCGCCCCGTCGCGGAACCCTTACGGGGGGTGACTTATAGTTTATTTTCCCCTACCTACAACAACCAGCCAGTGAGAAAATCAAAAATATTATGTATTTCTTCTTCAAAATCGCGAGACATGCGAAAAAGCACAACTAAATAGCGCACTTATGAGCCGGTCCGAGTGGAAATCGACCCCGTATGAGGTGGTGATTCGCTCTTGAATGTGCCCCATTATTGCATAGGGCTGCAAAAAATAGCCGGATAAAATCATGCCTGTTCCAAAACGGGACAATACACGAACCTTTCAGTTTTTGGCCTTCAGAATTGTGCAACCTGTTGATTTCATGAGGCATCTCTCGCGAGAGCGCCGGCGTCATCGTCGGGCCTGTCCCACTGCCGTCCGATTTAAATTCCGGACGGCCGGCAGCCTTTTTAAAGACAGTAGTGGAGGGTCAACATTCCCTCGACGTTATCCTCGGCCCTGTGCCGAGGATGTAATCACGTCGAATAAAATCAATCGGTTGCAGATCCTCGGGACAGGCCCGAGGATGACGCCGATAAGATGTGCCGCCTTCCGTCAATCACGCATGGGCGGCAAAGAAAAAGGGCGATCCGAAGACCGCCCTTTCCTTATTCCGGTGACAGGACTGATTAGAAGTCCATGCCGCCCATGCCGCCGCCCGGCATTGCCGGCATCGGAGCGTCCTTCTTCGGAAGCTCGGCGATCATGGCTTCGGTGGTGATCAGCAGCGAAGCAACCGAAGCTGCGTTCTGCAGAGCCGTGCGAACAACCTTGACCGGGTCGACGATGCCGAGCTGGATCAGGTCGCCATATTCGCCGGTCTGGGCGTTGTAGCCGTAGTTGTCTTCGTTCTTCTCGAGGATCTTGCCGACAACGATGGAAGCTTCGTCACCTGCGTTGTCTGCAATCTGGCGAACCAGAGCCTGCAGAGCGCGGCGGATGATGTTGATACCGGCTTCCTGGTCGTCGTTTTCACCCTTTGCGGTGATCTTCGTGGACGAACGCAGCAGGGCAACGCCGCCGCCCGGTACGATGCCTTCCTGAACGGCAGCGCGCGTCGCGTTGAGAGCGTCGTCGATGCGGTCCTTCTTTTCCTTCACTTCGACTTCCGTCGAACCGCCGACGCGGATAACGGCAACGCCGCCAGCGAGCTTGGCAAGACGTTCCTGCAGCTTTTCGCGGTCGTAGTCGGAGGTGGTTTCTTCGATCTGGGCCTTGATCTGGGCAACACGGCCTTCGATGTCGGACTTCTGGCCGGCGCCGTCAACGATCGTGGTGTTTTCCTTGGAGATCGAAACCTTCTTCGACTTGCCGAGCATGTCGAGGGTAACGTTTTCGAGCTTGATGCCGAGGTCTTCGGAAATGACGGTACCACCGGTCAGGATGGCGATGTCTTCCAGCATGGCCTTGCGGCGGTCGCCGAAGCCAGGAGCCTTGACGGCAGCGATCTTGAGGCCGCCACGCAGCTTGTTGACGACGAGCGTTGCAAGAGCTTCGCCTTCGACGTCTTCAGCGATGATGACGAGCGGCTTGCCGGTCTGAACGACAGCTTCGAGAACCGGCAGCATGGCCTGAAGGTTCGAGAGCTTCTTTTCGTGCAGGAGGATGTAAGCGTCTTCGAGGTCCGCAACCATCTTTTCCGGGTTGGTCACGAAGTAGGGCGACAGGTAGCCGCGGTCGAACTGCATGCCTTCGACGACTTCGAGTTCGGTTTCGGCGGTCTTGGCTTCTTCAACGGTGATGACGCCTTCGTTGCCGACCTTCTGCATTGCTTCAGCAATGTCGAGACCGATCTGACGCTCGCCGTTTGCGGAGATCGTGCCGACCTGCGCAACTTCTTCAGACGTGTTGATCTTCTTGGCCTTGGCCTGAAGGTCCTTGACGACTTCAGCAACGGCCAGATCGATACCGCGCTTCAGGTCCATCGGGTTCATGCCGGCAGCAACTGCCTTGGAACCTTCGCGAACGATGGCCTGGGCCAGAACGGTCGCGGTGGTGGTGCCGTCACCGGCGATGTCGTTGGTCTTGGAGGCAACTTCGCGAACGAGCTGTGCGCCCATGTTCTCGAACTTGTCTTCCAGTTCGATTTCCTTGGCGACGGAAACGCCGTCCTTGGTGATGCGCGGAGCGCCGAAGGACTTGTCGATAACGACGTTACGACCCTTCGGGCCGAGGGTGACCTTTACTGCATCAGCAAGAACGTCGACGCCCTTGAGCATCTTTTCGCGTGCTGTGCGGCCGAATTTTACTTCTTTGGCTGCCATTTTCAAAACTCCTGGTTTCGAATGGCCGGACCGGGTCCGGCTTGAAATTTAAGGAAACGATGGGTCGACTGAAATCAGCCGATGATGCCCATGATGTCGGCTTCCTTCATGATCAGAAGGTCTTCGCCGTTGAGCTTGACTTCGGTGCCCGACCACTTGCCGAACAGAACGCGGTCGCCAACCTTGACGTCGAGAGCGACGACCTTGCCGGCCTCGTCACGTGCGCCGGAACCGACGGCGACGATTTCGCCTTCCTGCGGCTTTTCCTTGGCGGTGTCGGGAATGATGATGCCGCCCTTGGTCTTTTCTTCGGACTCAACGCGACGAACGACGACGCGATCGTGAAGCGGGCGGAAATTGGTGCTTGTCATTGTCTAATCCCTCGATCAAATGACTGCGCGAGCTTTTGGAACTCGCCTGATGGGTGTTAGCACTCTCCTTTATCGAGTGCCAGCGGAACCGAGATAAGGAGGGCTTCTGCCGGAGTCAAGAACGCCCTGTCTGAAAAATTTCATGGCTTATGGTTATCAGCGTTCCATGACAGAAATTTCCCATGCGTGGACGGGCGCGGCGGCGTCGTTCTTTTTGCCCGTTGCAGCCGCATCGCATCTAAGGGGCATTTGTGTTCATGCTGCGTCAGGCGGGCCAAAGACCGGTCTGGCGGCGCTTTTTTCCTTGCCATCGGCGTCCCGCTTTGCGATGTCACGCTCACCCTCTTCTCGCATCCGGAAAGCATCTCATGGCCCATCGCATTCTCACTCTCGGCGAAATCACGGCTGGGTTCGACGTTATTCTTTCGGATGTCTGGGGCGTGCTGCACAATGGCGTCAGCGCCTTTCCGGATGCGGCGGTTGCGCTGCGGGAAGCGCGCAAGGCCGGCAAGACGGTGGTGCTCATCACCAATTCGCCGCGTCCCGCTCCCGGCGTCATCGCCCAGCTTCGCGTTCTCGGCGTGCCGGATGAGGCCTATGACCGTATCATCACGTCCGGTGACGTCACCCGCGGTCTGATTGCGGAAGGTCCGAAAAAAGTCTTCCTGCTCGGCCCGGAACGGGATCTGCCGCTGCTGGACGGTCTCGATGTCGAGCGCGTCGGCGAGGCGGAAGCGCAGTCCGTGGTCTGCACCGGCTTTTTCGACGACGAGACGGAAACGCCCGAGGATTATACCGAAATGCTCAAGGGCTTCATTGCCCGCAACGTGCCGATGATCTGCGCCAATCCCGATCTGGTGGTGGAGCGCGGCGAGCGCATCATTCCCTGCGCCGGCGCCATGGCCGCTTACTACGAACAGCTCGGCGGCGAGGTCCGCATTGCCGGCAAGCCGCATGCACCGATCTATGAAGCCTGCCTTGCGGCGGCGAAAGAAGTGCGCGGCGCCTTCGCCAAGGATCGCGTGCTTGCCATCGGTGACGGCATGCCGACGGATGTGAAGGGCGCGATTGCGAGTGGTCTCAACCTTCTTTATATCAGCGGCGGCATTCACGCTGCCGAATATACGCTGAACGGCCAGACGGACGAGGCGCTTCTCAACGCCTATCTCAAGGGGCAGGGTGCTGCTCCCGGCTGGTGGATGCCCCGTCTCGCCTGAGGACGTCTTGCCTAAGGAATAGCTGGCGCAGGAATGGATCGATTGCCATGACCGTCTTTCACCGCAATGAAAAAAAGGAGCCGCTGCCGGAAGCTCTTCGCGGCGGCGTCATCGCCATCGGCAATTTCGACGGCGTGCATCGCGGCCACCGGGCTGTGCTGGATCGTGCCCTGGAGCTGGCGGAAGCCCGCGGCGTTCCCGCGCTGGTGCTGACCTTCGAGCCGCATCCCCGTTCCGTCTTCCGTCCCGATACGCCGGTCTTCCGTCTCACGCCCGCGCCGCTGAAGGCGCGCATCCTTGAGGCAATCGGTTTCCGCTCCGTCATCGAATATCCTTTCGACCGGGAATTTTCGCAGCGCTCGGCGGAGGAATTCGTCCAGTCCATTCTGGTCGACTGGCTTCATGCCAGCGCTGTCGTCACCGGCTTCGATTTCCATTTCGGCAAGGGCCGCGAAGGCGGCCCGGCATTTCTGATGGAGGCCGGCAAACGCCATGGCTTCGACGTGACGCTGGTGGACGCCTTCCGCGACGAGGGCGCGGATGTCGTCTCCTCCAGCCGGATTCGCTCGCTTCTGTGCGAAGGCGATGTGGCGGGCGCCGCAGGTCTGCTCGGTTATCGCTTCACGGTGGAAAGCGAAGTCATCGGCGGCCAGAAGCTCGGCCGCACGCTGGGTTATCCCACCGCCAACATGGCGCTGGCGCCGGAAACGGAACTGAAGGCGGGCATCTATGCCGTGCGGTTCCGCCGCCCGGACGGTTCGATCCGCGATGGCGTGGCAAGCTTCGGTTACCGCCCGACCGTCACCGAAAACGGTGCGGCGCTGCTTGAAACATTCGTCTTCGATTTTTCCGGCGATCTTTATGGCGAGGTCTGTTCGGTCTCCTTCTTCGGGCACCTGCGCGACGAGCTGAAATTCGACGGTCTCGATCCGCTCGTCGCCCAGATCAGGCGCGATGAAGAAGAGGCGAGGGCGATGTTATCGGGCGTGCGCCCGCTCAGCGAACTGGACGCCAGGATCGCGTTCTGACCGGGTAAGGCCGGTCAGCCTCTGTTCCGGCCGATATTGCCGTCGCTTTTCTCTTCCTTTTTGCCGGAAAACCGCATAAACAACCGGCCATGTCCCAATACCGGTTGATGTTCAAAACTCAGATTGGCCGAATTATTGGCCCGGCCTTCCGCCCGCTCTGACGAGCCGGAAGGTCCGGGATTTTGGCGCTTGTCATGACTTTGGTCATGGCGCTTTCCGTATTTGCCCTCTTTGAAATTGAGACGGCGCGACCGACACGGCGCGCAACAACGGTACGATTATGAGCGACACCGCAGAAAAACTGGATTACTCCTCCACCCTCTATCTGCCGCAGACGGATTTTCCGATGCGCGCCGGCCTGCCGCAGAAGGAACCGGAAACGGTCAAGCGCTGGCAGGAAATGGGCCTCTACAAACGCCTGCGCGCCTCCGCCGCCGGCCGCGAAAAATTCGTGCTGCATGATGGCCCGCCCTATGCCAACGGCAATATCCACATCGGCCATGCGCTGAACAAGATCCTGAAAGACGTCATCACCCGCTCGTTCCAGATGCGCGGTTACGACGCCAATTACGTGCCGGGCTGGGATTGCCACGGCCTGCCGATCGAATGGAAGATCGAGGAAGCCTATCGCGCCAGGGGCAAGAACAAGGACGAGGTTCCGGTCAACGAATTCCGCAAGGAATGCCGTGACTTCGCGGCCGGCTGGATCAAGGTTCAGTCGGAGGAGTTCAAGCGCCTCGGCATCGAGGGCGACTTTGAAAACCCCTACACCACGATGAACTTCCACGCCGAAGCCCGCATCGCCGGCGAACTGCTGAAGATCGCCCGCACCGGCCAGCTCTATCGCGGCTCGAAGCCCATCATGTGGTCGGTCGTCGAGCGCACCGCGCTGGCGGAAGCCGAAGTCGAATATGCCGATGTCGAGAGCGACATGATCTGGGTGAAGTTTCCGGTGGCAAAGCTCGAATATGACGAGCAGACCATCAACTCTCTATCATTCGATTTGGGTCTTCGTCCCGAATACGAAGATGAGAAAGCTGATATCGTCGATTATGCTGTCCAGGAGGCTCTCGATAAAACCCGCCGGCATCTCGATGAGTTGCAGGGCACGTCAGTGGTCATCTGGACGACCACGCCGTGGACCATCCCCGGCAACCGCGCCATCGCGTTCTCTTCGCGGGTCGAATATGGCCTCTACGAAGTCGAAAGCGCCCAGAACGATTTCGGTCCGCAGCCGGGCGAAAAGCTGATCTTTGCCAAGAAGCTCGCCGACGAGGCCGCAGCCAAGGCAAAGCTGACCTTCAAGCTCGTTCGCGACGTGAAAACCGAAGAGCTGGCCGCCATCACCTGCGCCCATCCTTTGGCGTCGCTTGGCTACGATTTCCCGGTTCCGCTGCTCGAAGGCGATCACGTCACCGACGATGCCGGTACGGGTTTCGTGCACACTGCGCCGAGCCACGGCCGCGAGGACTTTGACGTCTGGACCGCGCATCAGCGTGAGCTGGAAGCGCGCGGCGTTTCGTCGGCCATCCCGTTCCCGGTCGGCGATGACGGTTTCTACACCGAAGACGCCCCCGGTTTCGGCCCGTCCGCCGAAGGCGGCGCTGCCCGCGTTATGGACGATAACGGCAAGAAGGGCGATGCCAATGACCGCGTCATCAAGGCGCTGATCGCGGAAAACAACCTGTTTGCCCGCGGCCGTCTGAAGCACAGCTATCCGCATAGCTGGCGCTCCAAGAAGCCGGTCATCTTCCGCAACACGCCGCAATGGTTCGTCTATATGGACAAGGAACTGGGCGACGGCACGACGCTGCGTTCGCGCTCGCTGAGCGCTATCGACGACACCCGCTTCGTTCCGGCTTCCGGCCAGAACCGCCTGCGCGCCATGATCGAAGGCCGGCCCGACTGGGTTCTGTCGCGCCAGCGCAGCTGGGGTGTGCCGATCGCCGTCTTCGCCGACGAGAAGGGTGAAGTTCTGATCGATGAGGCCGTCAACGCCCGCATCCTCGAGGCCTTCGAGGCCGAAGGTGCGGACGCCTGGTTCGCCGAAGGCGCCAAGGAACGTTTCCTCGGCAATGACCACGACCATGCCCGTTGGCAGCAGGTCATGGACATTCTCGACGTCTGGTTTGACAGCGGCTGCACCCACACCTTCACGCTGGAGGATCGCCCGGACATGAAATGGCCGGCGGATGTCTATCTGGAAGGTTCCGACCAGCATCGCGGCTGGTTCCACTCGTCGCTGCTCGAAAGCTGCGCGACGCGCGGTCGTGCGCCCTATAACGCCGTTGTCACCCATGGTTTCACCATGGATGAGAAGGGCGAGAAGATGTCCAAGTCCAAGGGCAACGTGGTTTCTCCCCAGGAAGTCATGAAGGACGCCGGCGCGGATATCCTGCGCCTGTGGGTCATGACCACGGATTATTGGGAAGACCAGCGCCTCGGCAAGGCCATCATCCAGACCAATGTCGATGCCTATCGCAAGCTGCGCAACACCATCCGCTGGATGCTCGGCACACTCGCCCATTACAAGGGCGAGGAGATCGCCTATGACGATCTGCCGGAGCTGGAAAAGCTGGTGCTGCACCGCCTGTCCGATCTGGATAAGGTCGTGCGTGAAGGTTATGACGGCTTCGAGTTCAAGAAGATCGCCCGCGCGCTGGTGGATTTCGCCAATGTCGAGCTTTCGGCCTTCTATTTCGATATCCGCAAGGACACGCTTTATTGCGACGCGCCGTCGTCGCTGAAGCGCCGGGCGGCCCTGTCGGTCATCGCCAAACTGTTCGATTGCCTTGTCTCGTGGCTCGCGCCCATGCTGCCCTTCACCACCGAAGAGGCGTGGCTTTCGCGCTACCCGGATGCGGAATCGGTGCATCTCGTCCAGTTCCCGGAAATCCCGGCGGAATGGAAGAACGATGCGCTGGAAGCGAAGTGGGAAAAGATCCGCAAGGTCCGCACGGTCGTCACCGGCGCGCTGGAAGTGGAACGCCGTGAAAAGCGTATCGGCTCTTCGCTGGAAGCTGCCCCTGTCGTGCACATCGCCGACGCCGATCTTCTGTCGGCGCTGAAGGGGCAGGATTTCGCCGAAATCTGCATCACCTCGGCCATCTCGGTGGTGGGCGATGAAGGCCCGGCCGATGGCTTCCGCCTGCCGGAAGTGGCAAAGGTCGTGGTCGAGCAGAAGCTGGCGGAAGGCGCAAAATGCGCCCGTTCCTGGCGCATCACCACCGATGTCGGTTCCGATCCGGCCTATCCGGAGGTTTCCGCCCGCGATGCGGCCGCGCTGCGAGAGCTCGCAGCCCTCGGATGATCCGAAGCTGCGCATCGTTCCTGTCGAAACTTGATTCCGGGTTTCGGGCCGATGCGCGATGAAAATGACCGGATGAATTGCGCTTTGCCTCTTCATCCGGTACACCTGCCTGAAAATGGCCGGATTTGCACGGCAATGCGGGCTGCCGCCTGCCGAAAGACGATGTCTGGCGAAGTGGGACGGACGGCTGGAAGGGTTTCAATGAAGACGATGCAGGGTAATGCGCAGGGTTTGGGCATGTTTCGCACGGTTGTTGGCATCACGACGATAGGCGTGTTGCTCGGCGCGTGCACGAGCCCGACCTACGGCACGGGCAAGACGGCGGCGGAACAGCTTGTCGACGATCTTGGCAACGCGACCTCGATCACCGGCAATGACCAGGAAAAGCGCAACCTGAAATACAGCCCCCGCCCGGGCCTCGTCGTTCCCGCCCAGGCCCGTGCCGAACAGTTGGCCACGCCGCAGCAGAACATGGCAAGCCGCGAAAACAATCCGCAATGGGTCGAATCGCCGGAAGAAACCCGCGAACGCCTGCGCGAAGAGGCGGATGCCAACAAGAACAACCCGCATTATCGCTCGCCGCTGCTCGCCGGCAACGGCACGGCCGGCCAGATGACCGAAACCCAGAAATGGGAAGCCTTCCGCAAGGCCAAGGCCGATGCCCAGGGCGGCTCCGTCGTCAACGCCCAGCGCAAGTTCCTCACCGATCCGCCGGCTGAATATCGCAGCGTTCCGCAGGATCAGCTGACCGATCTCGGCGAACCGGAGCAGAAGAAGGAAAAGCGCCGCAAGAAAGAAGCGGCCGTGGCAAATACCGGCAAGAGCTGGTGGAACCCCTTCCAGTAATAACGAATGGCTGATGGCCCGCGGGAAAGCTTGCGCCTCCCGCCGGTCGCTCAATCGTCGAGACGTTTCTCGCGGAAAAATTGCCGCAGGATTTCCGCACTTTCGCTTTCCGCCAGTCCCGAATAGACATCCGGCGCATGGTGGCATGTCGGCTGGCTGAAGAAACGCACGCCACTCTCCACTGCGCCGCCCTTCGGGTCTCGCGCGCCGTAATAGAGCCGGCGGATACGGGCGAATGAAATCGCCGCCGCGCACATGGTGCAGGGCTCCAGTGTCACGTAGAGATCGGCGCCGGGCAGGCGTTCCTGCTCCAGCGCTTCGCAGGCCATGCGGATCACGGCGATTTCGGCGTGAGCCGTCACATCGTTCAATTCACGGGTGCGATTGCCGGAACGGGCGATGACGCGGCCGTCCATAACCAGTACCGCGCCGATCGGAACCTCCTGCCGCTTAGCTGCGGCACGGGCTTCCGAAAGCGCCAGCTCCATGAAATGCGTCCTTTCGGCCATTGCGTTTCAATTTCCTCTTAACCCTTGTGCTTGGACCTGATAGGACAGCCCAAACAACAGGCAAACAGCAAATGACTTTTAAAGACAAGCCGAAGCGTGACGGCGGCAAGACATTTAGCCGCGACAGGAAGCCGAAAGGCCCCGGCAAGCCCGCCGCAGAGCGCGAAAAGAAACCGACCGAGGCAAAGGCCGCCCCGGTGCCGGAAACCGTTGGCGCTTCCAAGCCCGAGCGCATTTCCAAGATCATGGCGCGCGCAGGCGTCGCCTCGCGCCGCGATGTCGAGCGCATGATCATGGAAGGCCGCGTGTCGCTGAACGGCGTCAAGCTGGATACGCCGGTGGTCAACGCCACGCTGTCCGACAAGATCGAAGTCGACGGCATGCCGATTCGCGGCGCCGAGCGCACGCGCCTGTGGCTTTACCACAAGCCCGCCGGTCTGGTGACGACCAATTCCGACCCGGAAGGCCGCCCGACCGTTTTCGACAATCTGCCCGGTGAACTGCCGCGCGTGCTGTCCATCGGCCGCCTCGATATCAATACCGAAGGCCTGCTGCTGCTCACCAACGATGGCGGACTTTCCCGCGTGCTGGAACTGCCGACCACCGGCTGGTTGCGCCGCTACCGTGTGCGCGCCCATGGCGAGGTCGATCAGGCAGCGCTCGACAAGCTGAAGGAAGGCATTGCCGTTGACGGCGTGCTCTACGGCGCAATCGACGCCACGCTCGACCGCACCCAGGGCCACAATGTCTGGATCAGCATGGGCCTGCGTGAAGGTAAGAACCGCGAAATCAAGAACGTGCTCGGCGCGCTCGGTCTCGAGGTCAACCGCCTGATCCGCGTTTCCTACGGTCCGTTCCAGCTTGGCGATCTCGCTGAAGGCAAGGTGCTGGAAGTGCGCGGCCGCATGCTGCGCGACCAGCTCGGCCCGCGTCTGATCGAACAGGCCGGCGCCAATTTCGATGCGCCGATCTACAATGCACCCGTTGAGGATGAAGAAGACGACGCGCCGAAGCGGCCCGTAAAATCCGAATGGGCGAAGAGCGATGCACCGGAAGGCAAGCCGCGCTTCGAAAAGAGCGGCAAGTCCGAGGATCGTCGTGAAAAGGCGCTCGGCCGTCTCGACACCAAGCGCGGCGACAAGCCGGCCGGCAAGTTCGGCTCCAAGCCCGCCGGGAAATTTGGCGCCAAGGGCCGCAGCGAGGATGAAGGCGACGACCGCCGCCCACGCCAGGCCGCCGGCACCAGCCGCACGGCCAATGTCTGGATGGCCCCCGGTGCAAGGCCAACCCGTGACGGCAAGGAACGCAAGTCTTCCGCCCGCGCGGAAGCCGAAAACCTCTTCAAGAAGCCTTCCGCTCAGGACGAGGCGCGGCGCAACGTCGTGCGGCATGCGGATGCCGAGGGCGAGTGGATCCGTTCGGATTCCCCCCGCGAAGAAGAAGGTGGTCGCGGACGCGGCGACCGTCCGCGTGGCGAAAAGAGCTTCGGTGATCGCGGTGGACGCGGCGGAAAGCCGTTCGGCGACCGGCCATTCCGCGACAAGCCGCGTGAAGAAGGTGATCGCCCGCGTGGCGACCGTCCGCGCGGTGAAAAGAGCTTCGGCGACCGCCCGGCACGCGGCGGCAAACCTTTCGGCGACCGGCCGTTCCGTGACAAGCCGCGCGAAGAGGGCGACCGTCCGCGCAGCGACCGCCCGCGCGGCGAAAAGAGTTTTGGTGATCGCACCGCCCGCGGTGAAAAACCTTTCGGTGATCGTCCGTTCCGCGACAGGCCCCGTGAAGACGGTGACCGCCCACGCGGCGAGCGCCCGGCGGGAGACAAGCCCCGTGGCGGCAAGCCGGCCGGTAAGTCCGGATTCGGCAAGCCATCTTTCGGAAAATCGGGCGAACGTGGCGAACGTTCGGGTTTCTCGGGCAAGAGCAAAGGCCCCGGTGGTCCCGGCGGCGGCAAGCCGGGCGGCAAAGGCCCGGGTGGCAAACCTTCTGGAGGCAGGGGAATGACACGTAATGCGGATCGTAGGCGGTGAATTCCGCGGCCGGAGTTTGGCCGCGCCGAAATCGAATTCCATTCGTCCGACCATCGACAGGACGCGGGAAAGCCTCTTCAATATTCTGAGCCATGCCTATCCGGAAAGTCTGGATGGCACGCGCGTTCTGGACGTTTTCGCCGGAACCGGTGCGGTCGGTCTGGAGGCGCTTTCGCGCGGCTGTCGCGTGGCGCTCTTCGTCGAAAACGGCGTGGAGGGCAGGGGGCTGCTCTGGGAAAATATCGATGCGCTGGGTCTGCATGGCCGCGCCCGCATTCTGCGGCGTGACGCCACCAAGCTCGGCGGCGTCAACAATATAGAGCCCTTCGATCTTCTCTTCGCCGATCCGCCCTATGGCTACGGCCATGGGGAAAAGGCTTTCGCGGCTGCCCATGGCGGCGGCTGGCTGAACCCCGGCGCGCTCGCCATCCTCGAAGAGCGCGGCGATGTGACGGTCAAGGTCGATCCGGTTTTCAAACCGCTCGAAAGCCGCATCTTCGGCGATACGAAAATGCATTTCTACCGTTACGAGCCCTAAAGCATTTCCAGCAAAAGTGGAGCCCGGTTTTCCGTCCGGAAATGCGACAGAACAAAGAGTTAGAGTGTTTTCGCGATTCGAAGAAAAGCGAAAATGCTCTAACAGCAGCGTTTCCCGTCACGCCACGGTCTTGTCTTGTTTGCGCAATAGGCAGAGTCTTTACCGTGGAAAGAATTTGGGTATTCGCATGGAGCAGGGTGTAAACGAGAGCATAACGATCGTCCGCGCGGGGGAAGAGGTTCTCGAAGGTGACGGCGCGGGCGGCCATGAGCCGACTTTCGGACTGGCGCTCGGCGGCGGCGGCGCACGCGGCATCTGCCACATCAACGTCATCGAGGCGCTGGACGAACTCGGCATCCGGCCCGTGGCGATTTCCGGTTCGTCCATTGGCTCCATCATCGGCGCGGGCATGGCGGCCGGCATGACCGGCCGGGAAATCCGTGAATACACGCTTGAACTGATGGGACGAAAAGGCTCGGTCGCCAACCGGCTCTGGAGCCTCGGCCCGGCATCGATGCGCCATGCGGTGGACGGTTTTCGCCTCGGGCAGTTCAACCTCGAACTCATTCTGCACGCCCTGATGCCGCAGGCTCTGCCGAAGGATTTTTCCGAGCTTGCCATTCCGCTCAAAGTGATAACCACGGATTATTACGCCCAGACCGAAGTGGTGGTGGAACGCGGCGAGATCATCCAGGCGCTGGCCGCATCTGCCGCCATTCCCGCACTGTTCATGCCGGTGCGTATCGATGGCCGCATCATGATCGACGGCGGCATTTTTAATCCGGTGCCCTATGAGCATCTGCTGGACCGCGCCGATATCGTCATCGGCGTCGATGTCGTCGGCGGCCCGGAAGGCGACGGAACCACCATGCCGAACCGGCTGGACAGCCTCTTCGGCGCCAGCCAGCTGATGATGCAGGCGGCGATTGCCCTGAAACTGCGGTTACGCCCGCCGCATATTTTCCTACGCCCGCCCGTGCACCGTTTCGGTGTGCTGGATTTCCTGAAGTCCGAAGAGGTGCTGAACGCATCTGCCGGCATCAAGGACGATCTGAAGCGGCAGATCGACATGCAGGTGGAACTGTTTCACCGCGGGCAGGGTGTGGAGGCGTGACAAGTGAGGCGAGTTTTCTTCTCCCCGAGGGGGAGAAGGTGGCCCGAAGGGCCGGATGAGGGGGCGCCCTCTCCGACTATCGCTACCCTTGCCCCCTCATCCCGCTGCCGCGGACTTCTCCCCGGCGGGGAGAAGAAACAAGCGGTGCGCTCCCAGTCACTAAGTTGAACTCAATTCACAGCGAAACTTCCGTCTCGCTGTCCTCCGCATCCTCTTCTTCTTCCCACTTTTCCGCCTTGGTCTTCGGCTTCATCAGCGGTTCGGGCTTCACCTCGCGCACCGGCTTGTTGTGCAACATCTGCCGGCCGGCGGCGAGGCCTTCCACGGCCTGTAGCTGAAGCCGCTCTTCGTCGCGTTCTCGAATGTCGTCAGCAATCGCCAGCGCCCTTTCGCCATCCATATCCAGCCCTTCCAGAATGCGCCTGCCGAACAGGAGGCCCGATTCCAGCGTCTCGCGGATTTCATATTCCACGCCCTTTTTCCTGAGGTCGAGGGAATGCACGCGGTCATAGGAGCGGGCATAGATGCGCACGCTCGGAAATTCCGACTGGATCATGTCGATGATACGGTCGGTCACCTCCTTCTTGTGGGTGCAGACCGCAACGAGATCGGCCCGCTCGATGCCGGCGGCGATCAGCACGTCCTTGCGGGTGCCATCGCCGAAAAAGATGCGGAAGCCGAAACGGGCGGCCTGGCGCACACGGTCGGCCGAGCTGTCGATGACGGTCACGTCGCGCCCGCCGGCGAGAAGGATCTGCGAGGCGATCTGGCCGAAGCGGGAAAAACCGATCATCAACACATCCGCGCCCGCGCCGTCGAAATCCTCTTCCAGCTTGTCCTCTTCCGCATCCTCCGCCGTCAGCCGGCGCGAAATCACCGCCAGAAGCGGCGTCAGCGCCATGGAAAGCGTGACGACGGCAACGAGGATCGAGGCCGTCGCCTGCGGAAACAGCCCGGAGGCGGCAGCCGTGGTGAAGAGCACGAAGCCGAATTCGCCGCCCTGCGCCAGCAGCAGCGCGATGCGGCTCGATGCATAACGCGACGAGCCGGCGATGCGGCAGAGGCCATAGATCAGCGCCGCCTTCACCGCCATCATCGCCGGCACGGCGATCAGGATGAGCAAAATATGCTCATAGACGATATGGATATGCAGCGACATGCCGACCGCCATGAAGAACAGCGCCAGAAACAACCCGCGAAACGGCTCGATATCGGCTTCCAGCTCATGCCGGTAGGAAGATTCCGACAGCATCAGCCCCGCCAGCAGCGCGCCCATGCCCATCGACAAGCCCACCGCCTCCATGATGGCGGCGGCGCCGATGACGACGAAGAGGGCGGCGGCGATCATCACCTCCCTCGCACCGGTGCGGGCGATGATTTGGAACATCGGCGTCAGAAGATAACGCCCGGCCAGCACCATGCCGGCCACGGCAACGACGGAGGCGATGAGATCGGACACCATGGAATCCGTCGGCACATCCGGCCGGTTGGAAAGAATGGTGACGAGAGCAAGAAGCGGCACGATGGCGAGGTCCTGAAACAGCAGGATCGAGAAGGACCGGTTGCCGTGACGCGTATTCATGTCGCCGTCATCGGCAAGGATTTGCAGCGCAAAGGCGGTGGAGGAAAGCGCAAGGCCGAAACCGGCGACGAGACTGCCGCGTGCATCGATCAACCCCGCCCACCAGGCAATGGCCGCCAGCACGCTGCCAGTCACCAGCACCTGCGCCATCCCCAGCCCTAAAATATCGCGCCGCATCTGCCAGATGCGCGACGGTTTCAGTTCCAGCCCGATGATGAAGAGCAGGAAAACCACGCCCAGTTCCGAGACGTTGAAGATGTCCTTCGCATCCGTGACCAGATGCAGGAACGGCCCGATGATGATGCCTGCCACCAGATAACCGAGCACGGTGCCGAGCCCCAGCTTGCGGAAAACCGAGGCCGCGATGACCGCGCCGGCCAGAAGCAGCAGGGGTTCGGAAAAGAGAGCGTCGTGCTCGGTCATGCGGGCGGACTTTCGAATAGGGTGGCGACAATACCGTGCGAATGGAGAAAGCGGCGTTTCGCCCTTGATGCGGGGTTGCTGGCACAATAAATGGAACAGGAATGAAAGGCCAACTCATGTCCTCAGAAATAGATTCTTCCAAACTTCTCGATCGCGCCAGCCAGCTTGTCGATCTTGCCCGCGCCGCCGGTGCGGATGAGGCGGATGCCGTTGTCGTTCGCTCCCGCTCGCAATCGGTCGGCGTTCGGCTCGGCAAGGTGGAAAGCACTGAATCCTCCGAAAGCGACGATTTTTCCCTGCGCGTCTTCGTTGGCCGCCGGGTGGCGAGCGTTTCGGCCAATCCGGGTTTCGACCTGAAGACCTTGGCGGAACGGGCCGTGGCCATGGCGAAGGTCTCGCCGGAAGACCCCTTTGCCTGCCTTGCGGACCAGGAACGACTGGCCACTTCCTATGACGATCTTCAGCTTTTCGATGCGACGGAAGTGTCGGCCGATCAGCTGCGTGAGGCGGCCCTTGCTTCGGAAGAGGCAGCACTTGCGGTCAAGGGCGTCAGCAATTCCTCAGGCGCCGGCGCATCGAGCGGCATGGGCGGCCTTGTCCTTGCCACATCCCACGGTTTTTCCGGCAGCTATATGGGCAGCCGTTTCAGTCGCTCCGTCAGCGTCATCGCCGGCGAAGGCACGAAGATGGAGCGCGACTACGATTTCGACAGCCGCCTTTATTATGCCGATCTCGATGCGGCTGAAGAAATCGGCCGCCGCGCCGGTGAAAAAGTCGTGCGCCGTGTAGGTCCGCGTCAGGTCGATACCGGCAGCAACATCACCGTGGTTTTCGATCCACGCATCGCCCGCGGTTTCGTCGGTGCGATTGCCGGCGCCATCAACGGCGCGTCGGTTGCCCGCAAGACCAGCTTCCTGCGCGATAAAATGGGCCAGCAGGTTCTGAAAAAGGGCCTTTATCTCACCGACGATCCGCAGATCGTGCGCGGCCCGTCCTCGCGTCCCTTCGATGGCGAGGGCGTGCGCGGCGAGAAGATGACGATGATCGAGGACGGTGTTCTCAAGCACTGGTTCCTGTCCACCTCGGCGGCGCGGGAACTCGGCCTTGAAACCAACGGTCGCGGCGTGCGCGGCGGCACGGCGGTTTCGCCGGCCTCCACCAATCTGGCGCTGGAGCCGGGGGATCTCTCGCCGGAGGATCTGCTGCGACAGGTCGGAACCGGCTTTTACGTCACCGAGCTGATCGGCCACGGCGCCAATATGATCACGGGTGAATATAGCTGCGGGGCGAGCGGTTTCTGGATCGAGAACGGCGAAAAGACCTTTGCGGTTTCCGAGGTCACCATCGCCTCGAACCTGAAGGACATGTTCATGCGGGTCACGCCGGCTAACGATATCGACCGCAAATACGGCGTCGCGGCCCCGACGCTCGCCATTGAAGGCATGACGATCGCGGGCAAGTGAGGCGGCCTGCGGGTTGTTTTCGCCGGCACTTTGTGTGCAAGTGCGAAAAGAAAAACGGGCGCGCCGTGTGAGGCGCGCGGAAAAGACGGCAAAATGAACGATATGGCTGAGGCCCGCTGGGCCTCCGATCTGAGGCTGGTCCTTGAAGCCGCCCGCAAGGCGGGCGAGACGGCCCTCGGTTTCTTCCGCAAGGATCCCGAGGTCTGGTGGAAGAATGGCGGGCTTTCGCCGGTCAGCGCGGCCGACTACGCCGCCAATGAAATTCTCGAAACCATCCTGCGCTCCGCCCGGCCGGATTATGGCTGGCTTTCCGAAGAGACGGATGACGATACGGACAGGCTTTCCCGTTCCACCGTCTTCGTTGTCGATCCCATCGATGGCACCCGCGCCTTCATCGGCGGCCGGGACACCTGGTGCGTCAGCGTTGCGGTGGTGCATGAGGGGCGGCCGGTGGTCGCGGCCCTTGTCGCCCCGGCGCTTGCCGAGGAATTCACCGCATTTGAAGGCGGCGAAGCGCTGAAAAACGGGGCGCCCGTTTTTGCCGCGCGCGAAAACGCCGGCATCTTCCATCTGGCGGCGCCCGAAGACGTGATCGCGCATCTGCCAGAAGAGGTGCGGGGCGGCGTCAAGCGCATTCCGCACGTGCCCTCGCTCGCCTACCGGCTGGCCATGGTGGCGGATGGCCGTATCGACGGAACGCTGGTCAAGGCCAACTCGCACGAGTGGGATCTCGCCGCCGCCGACCTCATTCTGGAGAAGGCCGGCGGCCGGCTGGTCGGGCTCGATGGAAAACCTCTGATGTATAATCGCCGGCAGGTGAACCACCCCGCATTGTGCGCCGCAGCAGATTATGCGCTGCCTGCACTTTTGAAAGCGTTTTCACATCTGTCTGACAGTTGACGTTTGCCGGGAAATCCCGCAGATGAATGCCTCTCTCAGAGTTTAAGAAAGAGACAAAGACATGACGGAATCTGGCAAACAGAAACAGCTGCTGCACCTCGTATTCGGCGGCGAACTGGAAAACCTTCAGGATGTTCAGTTCCGGGATTTGAAGGCGCTCGATATCGTCGGTATCTATCCGGACTATGCTTCCGCGCTCACCGCATGGAAGTCCAAGGCGCAGATGACTGTCGATAACGCCCATATGCGTTATTTTATCGTGCATATGCACCGTCTTCTCAATCCGGACGACAAAATTTGAGTCCTTTTGCCCTTGCGTTGTAATACTATTGGGTGAAAGCGAGTTTTCCCGTGATTCCTGCGCGAGCGGCGCAGGCCGGGAATACCGGGGCGAGAAAATGTGATCGCGCTTTCGTTTCCGATGACAAAAAATGACGCAATTTGAGAAGAAGTAGGCGGCGATAACAACCAAAAACAGGGGAAGGGCATTGCGCGGAATGATCAAGGGCAGAATGTCATGAGCAGCCGTATCGCACGTTTCGCTCTTTCCGGTTACCGCATTGCCGGTATCGCCGCTTACCCGTTCGCGAAGCCCTATCTTTCCTATCGGGCGGCGAAGGGCAAGGAAGACAAGCGCCGTCGGCTCGAACGCTTCGGTTATGCCAGCGCCGAGCGCCCGCGCGGGCCGCTGGTCTGGTTCCATGCCGCAAGCGTGGGCGAAACGCTGGCGCTTATTCCGCTGATCCGCGAAATCCGCAAGCGCGATATCTTCGTGCTTTTGACCACCGGCACCGTCACGTCGGCCGAACTGACCCGCACGCGGCTGGGCGACGATGTGATCCACCAATATGTGCCGCTCGATATCAAGATCGCGGTCAACCGTTTCCTGACCTACTGGGCGCCGGATGCCGCCATCACCGCTGAATCGGAAATCTGGCCGGTAACGATGATGGAGCTGGAACGCCGGCACATTCCGCAGATCCGGGTCAATGCACGTCTCTCCGACCGTTCCTTCGACCGCTGGAAAGCTCGGCATGACATTGCTGAATCGCTGTTTTCCAAGCTGGCGCTGGTGGTTGCGCAATCCGATCTCGATGCCGAACGTTTCCGCGATCTCGGCTCCTGGCCGGTGGTGATTTCAGGCAACCTCAAGGGCGACACCGACCCGCCGCCCTGCGACGAGGCGCTGCTGGAGAGCTATCGCAAGCAGGTCGGCAATCGCAAGACATGGGCCGCCATCTCCACTTTCGACGGCGAAGAGAAGGCTGCCGCCACCGTGCATGCGGCGATCAAGTCGCGCAATGGTCAGTTGACCATCATCGTGCCGCGCCATCCCGAGCGTGGCGACGATGTCGAGGCGATGCTGAAGGGCATGAATCTTTCGGTCGCCCGCCGCAGCCGCAATGACGTGATCACCCCGGAAACCGATATTTTCCTCGGCGATTCCATCGGCGAAATGGGGCTTTATCTGCGCCTGACCGAGCTTGCCTTCGTCGGCCGCTCCCTGACGGCCGAGGGCGGGCAGAACCCGCTGGAGCCGGCAATGCTCGGCTGCGCCGTCCTGTCTGGCGCACATGTGCAGAATTTCCGCGAGGCCTATCAGAAGCTGATCCGCGCCGGCGGCGGTCGTATCATCCGCGATGTGGAGATGCTGGCCAAGGCGGTGCATTATCTGCTGGTCAACGACAATGAGCGTTACAAGATGATCGATGCGGGCAACCGGGTCATTCAGGATATGCGCGGTGCGCTGTCCTCCACCGTCAAGGCGCTGGAACCCTATATCAATCCGCTCACCGTTTCCGCCAAGCTGCAACCGCGGAGCGCCATCGGTTCATGGTAGCGGATATCGAACTCAACGCGGCGCAATCGATCGCCGCAGTCCTTTTCGACAAGGACGGCACGCTTCTCGGCTATGACGCCAGCTGGGGTCCGGTGAACCGCGAGCTTGCGGCGATTGCCGCCAAGGGCGATCCCGTTCTTGCCGACCGGCTTCTTTCCGCCTGCGGCATGGACCCCGTTACCGGTCATGTCGTACCGGACAGCCTTCTGGCCGCCGGCAACACCGCGGAAATCGCCGCCGGTCTGGTTGCCGCCGGCTCGCCCTGCGATGTCGGGGAGCTGACGGCGCGCCTCGACCGGTTGTTCACCGAGGCGGCGGATAAATCCGTACCCGTCACCGATCTCAAGGCGTTTTTCGCAAGGCTGAAGGCGCGCGGCTACAAGCTCGGCATCGCCTCCAGCGACAATGAAAATTCCATCCGCCAGACGGCCATCCGCTTCGGTTTCGAAAAGGACGTCGATTTTGTCGCGGGATATGACAGCGGTTACGGCACCAAGCCGCAGCCCGGCATGGTTCTCGGTTTCTGCGAGGCGATAGGCTTCCCGCCGGAGCGTGTGGCGGTGGTCGGCGACAATAATCACGATCTGCATATGGCGAAGAATGCCGGTGCCGGTCTGCGTATCGCCGTTTTGACCGGAACAGGCTCGCGCGAAAGCCTCGGCGCCGACGCCGACTATTGTTTCGACGACATTACCGCGCTTGAAGCGCTTTTGCCGGAACGGGCTCTCTGAACCCGGTGGAATTTCCGCCGGGCCGGGTGCGGCTCCATCAAACCCGTTTATTCCATTTTTGCAATTTACGGTTTTTTCTGGCAAACAACCTCCTGACATGTGACGGGCGAACGGAATGCCGTGGGCGACGCGGCCGGGAGCGGGAATAGATGGTTTCTGAAGCGCCGCCGTTCTGGTGGCAGAAAGCGGGCTGGCAGGCGTGGCTCCTGTCTCCTTTCTCGCTTCTTTACGGCAAGATCGCCGGCCGGCGGATGCGAACGGCGAAGAGGGCAGGCGTTTCTGTTCCGGTCATCTGCATCGGCAACTTCACCGTGGGCGGCGCCGGCAAGACACCGACGGCGATGGCAATTGCGAGAGCCGCCGCCGCAAAGGGCCTGAAACCCGGATTTCTCAGCCGCGGTTACGGCGGCACGCTCGACGTCACCACCCTTGTCGATCCCGGACAGCACCGCTCGGCCGATGTCGGCGATGAGCCGCTGCTCCTGGCGCGAGAGGCGGTCACGGTCATTTCCCGCAAGCGGGTGGAAGGCGCACACCGGCTGGTGAAGGAGGGCGTCGATCTCATCATCATGGATGACGGTTTCCAAAGCGCACGCCTGACGTTGGATTATGCGCTTGTCGTCATCGATACGCTGCGCGGCATCGGCAACGGCCATCTCGTGCCGGGCGGTCCGGTGAGGGCGCCGCTTGCCGAGCAGATGCGGCACATGACCGGGCTCCTGAAGGTCGGCAATGGCCATGCGGCCGATGCCCTGGTCCGGCAGGCGGCAAAGGCCGCCAAACCCGTTTTCGTTGCGGCGATCACGCCGCAGGAGCCGCAGGATTTCAGGGGAAGGCGCGTGCTGGCCTATGCGGGCATCGCCGACCCGGCCAAATTTTATCGAACCGTCGAGGCGCTCGGCGGCGACATCGTGCTGCAGCGCTCTTTCCCGGATCATCATCATTTCAGCGATGACGAAATTGCCGATCTTCTACAGGACGCCGGCAAAGAGAACCTGCAACTGGTGACGACGGCCAAGGACGCGGTGCGGCTTAACGGGCACCACGGCCGGGCGGAAGAATTGCTGTGGAACAGCCTGGTGATCGAAATCGACATGGTGTTCGACGACCCCAACGCGGCCGCGACGATCATCGATACGGCGGTGAGGAACTGCCGTGCGCGTCTGCTGCGGGACAATGCGCGGACGTCGGTTTAGAGTACCGAAGAAGATAAACCGCCGTGCACCCACTTCTCCTCATTCCTGTGCTTGTCACAGGAATCCAGCCGACGCGCGTCTGCGCGGCGGGAAGAGTCCTCTCAGCCCAAGGACTTGGGCTGGCTGGATCCCTGTGACAAGCACAGGGATGAGGGGAGGCACACGCGCTATACTCAACGCGCCGCTTGCCAACTCACGCCGGCAAATTGCCAGCCTTCTTTTCGGCTTCCAGCGAAGCCGCCGCATCCACATAGGCCTCCTGCCGCGCCACGCTCCAGTAGCGCAGCTCATCGAGCGGAATGCTTTTGCCGGTGATGGCGCAGATGACGTGCGAGCCGGTTTGGACGATGCGGAAGTCACCGTCGAGATATTCGATGACGGCGAGGCGGTTGCCGCCTCCTTCAAATCTGTTCATCCGTTTTCGTCTCCTGCTCTGTCCCGTCAGGGCACCCAGTCCGAAACGGCGCAGCGTTTTCCTGAACAATTGGGTGCTCCAGTATCTCAAATTTATATAACCCGGCGCGGCGCAAGGCCAGCCCCGCCTGCTTGCGGCGTCAGCTACGGCCGAAGAGCCGTTCTATATCGGAAAGTTTCAGTTCGATATAGGTCGGACGGCCGTGATTGCACTGGCCGGAACCCGGTGTGTTTTCCATCTGCCGCAGAAGCGCATTCATCTCCTCCGGCCGCATGCGCCGGCCGGAACGCACGGAGCCGTGGCAGGCCATGGTGGCCGCGACATATTCCAGCTTGTTGGCAAGCGTGGAGGCGGCGTCCCATTCGGCGATCTCGTCGGCAAGCTGGCGCACCAGCCCCTGCACATTGACTTCGCCCAGCATGGCGGGCGTTTCGCGAACGGCGACGGCGCCCGGCCCGAAACGCTCGATGACGAGCCCCAGCGCATCGAAACCGGCGGCGTGATCCATCAGCCGGTCGCAATCCTCTTCCGGCAGGTCGATGATTTCGGGGATGAGCAACACCTGCGAAGGCGGCCGCCTGGAATGCAGCGCATTGCGCATCTGTTCGAACACCAGCCGCTCATGCGCGGCATGCTGGTCGACGATGACGAGGCCGTTTTCCGTCTGCGCGATAATGTAGTTCTCGTGGAGCTGCGCCCGCGCGGCTCCGAGAGGATAAAGCACAGGCTCCGGCGAGGGGCTTGCGGCGGTCTCGTCAGTGTCCCGAGGCTCGGCCCTCGCCGTCGGCATGGTGATGTCGGAAAAGCGTGACTGCACGGCCTCTGCAAATTGCGCCCCGCCTGAAACCGCAAGCGGGCGGGAGGGCGAGGTGGCGGCGGACCATGGCGCGGGGGCTGCCATGGAAGACGAGGGCCGGAGGCCGGACGGGCTGTAGCCGGGGCGGAAGGCGTTCATCATCTGGCTCGCACCCGTCGTTGCGGCCCTGTCGCCGTCACGCGTCAGGGCCTGCCGGATCGCGCCGACGATCAGCCCGCGAATGAGGCCGGGATCGCGGAAACGCACGTCGGATTTTGCCGGGTGCACGTTCACATCCACAAAGGCGGGATCGAGCGTGATGGATAGCACCGCGACCGGATATCGCCCATGCGGCACGGTTTCGGCATAGGCGCCGCGAATGGCGGATAAAAGCAGCTTGTCCTGCACCGGGCGGCCATTGACGAAGACATATTGATGCGCCGAGTTGCCGCGATTGAAGGTCGGCACGCCGGCAAAACCGGTCAGCGTCACATCCTCGCGCCCGGCATCGATTTCGATGGCGTTGTCCTTGAACTCGGCACCGAGAATCTGCGCCATGCGGGCGAGATGATCGTCGCCGGTCGAAGGAATTTCGAGCGTCGAACGGTCAGTGCCGGAGAGCACGAAGCGGATATGCGGAAAGGCGATCGCCATCCGTTTGACCACCTCGGTGATGGCGGCCGCCTCGGCGCGTTCCGTCTTCAGGAACTTCAACCGCGCCGGCGTGGCGAAAAACAGGTCGCGCACCTCGACGATGGTACCGGCATTC
Source organism: Agrobacterium sp. 22-221-1 (assembly GCF_053522445.1). Taxonomy (NCBI): domain Bacteria; kingdom Pseudomonadati; phylum Pseudomonadota; class Alphaproteobacteria; order Hyphomicrobiales; family Rhizobiaceae; genus Agrobacterium; species Agrobacterium sp. 22-221-1. The sequence continues at coordinate 46,619 of NZ_JBNWCL010000016.1, read as the reverse complement.
GAGGCGGCGGGCCGCACATCGGACACCTTGCCGCCGGTAACGGAAATCACCGAACCCTGTTCCGCGCCCTGTTGTCGGCTGGTGATTGTCAGCTTGGCGACCGAGCCGATGGAGGGCAGCGCCTCGCCGCGAAACCCGAGCGTGCGGATATCGTCCAGCGTATCGGAAATTTTCGAGGTGCAGTGACGCCGGACCGCCAGCTCCAGATCGGCAGGCGACATGCCGGAACCGTTGTCGGTGATCCGCACCAGCCCCTTGCCGCCGCCCGCCGTGGCGATCTCGATCCGGGTCGCGCCCGCGTCGATGGCGTTTTCCACCAGTTCCTTCGTGGCGCTGGAGGGCCTTTCGATGACCTCGCCGGCGGCGATCTGGTTGATGAGGGTTTCTGAAAGCTGCTTGATGGCCATGATCGTCATTTTCGCGGATTCGCCCTGGCTTCGAAAGCAAAAAACTCGAACTGCGGAAATTTGCACATGTTTTGCGGCCTGTCTGGCATTCGATCATTTCCGTCAACATGGCGTTAAGCGTTAATCCGCCTTTAATCGGCCTTGATTATGGTGAGGCGGCTTGAAATGACCGCAGGAACGGGGCCGCCTTCGCCGGGCGGTGTGTGACGTCGAATATGGGTGAGCGTCATCTTCCCCTCAAGACTGCTTCAAGTTGCAAACCCTGATGTCTCTTTTTCGGAATTTATCGTTTCATCCCGGCATCCGCTTTGGACGATTCCAATAGAAACATAAGCCTGACCCTTTAAAACAGGCGGGAGTTTGCAGTTGAGTGATTTGGCGTCCTCTGGCGCGGGCGTTCATACGGTGATGCTTGATGCCCTTTGCGACGCGCTTGGCGCGGCGATCGTCGTTTACGACCGGAACGATCACATTATTTTCGCAAGCCGGAAACTCTTGAGCTTTTTTCCGCTGGAAGAGGCCGTCATCGGCCCGGGCGCGCGGCTGCGCGACTATCTGAGTGCACTTTACGATTGTTATCTGCTCGAGGCGGAGAGCCTCTCCGCCAATGCCCGCCCGCTCGGCCGGGAGGAATGGATCGGCGAGCGGCTGGCGCTGCACTGGAAGGAAAGATCGGAAAAAACCGAGCGGCTGAAGGGAGAACGTTTCCTGCGCTTCGTCATGAACCGCCTGCCGTCCGGCCTCGGCATCAGCGTGGTTGCCGATATTTCCGAACAGAAGAAGCGTGAAGAGCAATGGCGCATCGACCTCGAGCGCGTGCAGCTCATCGAGGATATTCTCGACAATCTGCCGTTTCCCGTCTTCGTCAAGGACCGGAACATGGCCTATGCCGCCGTCAACAAATCCGCCTGCGCCCTGGTCGAAACCAGCCCCGAGAGCATTCTTGGCCGCACCGTTTTCGATCTCCACTCGCGCAAGGTCGCCGGAAGGATCGATATTGCTGATCGTATGGTGCTGGATAGCGGCACGCCGAGCGTCATCCCCGAAAGGGTGCGGCGGCTGAACGGCGAAGAGGTGCTGACCATCACCCGCAAGCAGCGTGTGGGCAGGCCCGGTCGATATTTCCTGGTGACGACGATGGAGGACGTGACTGCTCTCGCCACCATCGATGCCAACGGCATGCCCGTCATCCCCTCGCTCGAACATGTCCCTTTCGTCGCCTCCACCTATGGCAAGGACGAAGAAACGGACAATCGCGGCGGGGTTTTAAAGAGCAAGGCGGTGCTGATCGTCTCTGAAAACGGACGCTTTGCGCAAGCCGCCGGTCGCCGGCTGACGGCGGGCGGCATGGACCATGCGGCGGTGACGAGCGAGGACGAGCAGCGTGCCTTCATCGACGTCGCGGCCTCCGCCGGCGTGAGCATCGATGTGGTCGTTGTCGACGCCCAGATGAGCGTCGCCTGCCTCGATATTGCCGCCGCGCATGATCTGCCCGTCGTCACCATCGAGGAAGAGGAGATAGACGCTTCGCTGCTGCATTATCTTGCGGCCGGGCTGCAATCGTCCCCGAAGGAGAAAACCGCCGACGAGGACTGGGAGATCATGACGGAGGATCTGCCTGAAATCCTCAAGACCGGGGGCGTCTGCGATATACTTCTCGTCGAGGATAACAGGGTCAACCAGATCGTCTTTTCGCAGATACTCGAGGGCCTCGGGCTTTCCTGGCGGCTCGCCACCTCGGGCGAGGAAGCGCTGCGTCTCTTTGCCGAACAGCCGCCTTCCGCCGTCCTGCTCGACACGACGCTGGGCGATATCGACGGCTTCGAAGTCGCGCGCCGCATACGCGGTCTTTGCGGCGAAAAGCACATTCCCATCGTCGGCGTCATCACCCACGCTTTCGAGGGCGATCTCGATAAATGCCGCGCGTCCGGCATGGACGACATGCTGCTGAAACCCGTCAGCCCGGATATGGTCGAGGCGGTTTTCCTGCGGCTTTTCGGCAAGGATGTCCTGCGGCTGCAGGCCTGACATTGCCTTTGTCGGGAGGCTATGGCTTTTTTAATACTTGCCCTGCATTGTGAGCGCGGTCGACACAGGATTCACGAGATGCAGGAATGAAACGGGCAGAGCCGCAAACGTTGCAGGTCAGCCAGAACGAGCTGCAGGCGATGGCCTACAGCGACCCGCTGACGGGGCTCGGCAACCGCTACCGTCTGCGGGACAAGATTCGCATGCTTGCCAGCGAGCGCTCCAGCGATCCTGCGCCCTTCACGGTCGGCATCGCCAATATAGACGGCTTCAAACCCATCAACGATCTGTTCGGCGTGCAGGCGGGCGATGAAATCCTGTGTCAGGTCGCGCACCGGCTGAAGGCCTGCATTCCCGATGGTGCGGTCGTGACGCGCCATGACGGCGACGAATTCGCCTTCGTGCTGCCGTTGGTGTTCGAGCGCACGGGCGCGGAGCGCATCGGCAACATGATCAAGGACGTGCTTTCGGCCCCTTACGATCTCGGCGATCGCAATGTCCGCCTGTCCTCCTCCTTCGGTTTTGCCATCTATCCCTTCGCCGGCGATGAATTCGAGGATTTACTGAAAAGCGCCGAGACGGCGCTCTATCGCTCCAAGAGACGTGGCCGCGGCCAGATCACGGTCTATTCGCGCGAAATCGCGCAGGAAATGAAGCGCGCCACGCAACTGGAACAGGCGCTCAGAAACGCCATCATCACCGATGCCATCGACGTGCATTTCCAGCCCATCGTCAGGCTGGAAGAGGCGAAGGTCATCGGTTTCGAGGCGTTGGCCCGCTGGAACGATCCGGACCTCGGTTTCGTATCGCCCGCCGTTTTCGTGCCGCTTGCCGAAGAGCGCGGTTTCATCGATGCGCTGTCGGAAGCTTTGCTCCGAAAGGCGGCGGAAGCGGCCCTGTTCTGGCCGCGTGAACTCTTCCTGTCCTTCAACCTCTCTTCCGCGCAATTGATGGACCCCAGCACGGCGGACAATATTCTCTCCATCCTCTCGCGTGTCGGCCTCGATCCGCACCGGCTGGAGCTTGAAATCACCGAAACGGCTGTGATGACTTCCGCCGATACCGCCCAGCGCATCATCAGCGAGTTGCAGAGCGCCGGCGTTCGCATTTCTCTTGACGATTTCGGCACCGGCCAGTCTAGCCTCGGCCGCCTGCGCGATTTCACCTTCGACAAGGTGAAGATCGACCGCGCCTTCGTCTCGCGCATCAGCAGCGACCGCCCCTCGGAACATATCATCAAGGCCATCGTCGCCATGTGCGAAGGGCTCGATCTCGAAGTCGTGGCCGAAGGGATCGAAGAACGGGCGGAAGAGGAAAAGCTGCGCGCGCTCGGCTGCGCCATGGGGCAGGGCTATTTCTACGGCCGCCCCGCCGATGCCGCCGCGACCCAGCGGTATCTGCACGAGAATTACCGCGAGATATTGTCGGATATTTCCTGAGATGGTGTGGCTTGGCCGGACGCTTGGCGGCACAGAATCTCCGCCAAGGCTCGTATGCGTCGGCGCATCCTCACAACCCTCATTCCTGTGCTTGTCACAGGAATCCAGCCAGCCCAAGTCCTTGGGCTGAAAGGACGCCTCCCGCCGCGCAGACGCGCGTCGACTGGATTCTTGTGACAAGCACAGGAATGAGGGCCGTGGCTTCGCAAGGCATCCCTGTCAGGAGGCTCTCCACGTTTTGTTGCGTACGGCCTGCGCCGCGCCTTAGAGCCTGTAAAGCGGCTCGAACCGACCCTTCACCTCAACCCCCAGCTCGAACGTCAACCCATGCTGCGGATTGGTGGCAATGGCGTCATCATCGAGATGTTCGCGCGCCGAGGTGACGAGAAGGCGCGATGCGTCGGGGCCGATGAAGGCCGGGCAGGTCGTCTGTCCGCCGGGCACCTCATATCGGGCGATGTGATTGCCGTCCGCATCGTAACGATCCACTGCACCCACGCCCCAGCGGGCGTTCCAGATATGCCCTTCGGCATCGCAGACCGACCCGTCGATGCCGCCTTTGATACCGGTGGAATCGATGAAGACTTCAGCCTTGCCTGCGGGAAGGCCGGTCTCGGCATCGAGCGGCACCCGCATCAGCTTGTTCACCTTGGTATCGACGTAATATCCCGTCGCGCCATCGGGCGAGAAGCAGATCGAATTCGGAATGCTGATCTCGGCAAACAGCTTGGTCACGGTGCCCTTCGCGACATGATAGATGCTGCCCGCACCGGTCTCCGCCTTGCGGCCCATGGTGCCGATCCACAGCGCGCCGGAGGGGTGCATGCGCCCGTCATTGGAGCGGTTGCCGGGCAAATCCTTTTCCAGCTCCGCATGCAGCGTCAGCACGCCGGTTGCCGTGTCGCGCAGGAAAAGCCCGTCATCGGAGGCGATCAGCTGTTTGCTGTCGCTGACCTTGGCGAGCGCACTGCCCATGAAGGGCAGGGCGTGCACGGTCTTGCGGCCGGAGGCGAAATGCAGCTCATGCAGTTCCCGCTCGAGAATATTGAACCACCAGGCGGTGCCGGTCGCAGGGTCGAAGGTCGGGCCTTCGCCAAGCAGCATCGGCGTCTCGTCCAGAACACGTCCGGCAAAGGGAAAAACAGTCGCCAAGCTCTTATCCTCCGATGGCTGCATCATAGGCTGAAAGTGTGACAGTGGCGCGTTCGCGCACCTCCGCCGCCGTCATGCCCGGCTTGTAAAGGCTGGTGCCAAGCCCGAAAGCCACGATACCGGCCGAGGTATATTCGGCGAAATTCTTGTCCGAGACGCCGCCGACGGCGGCGATCACCAGATCCTTCGGCAGGATCGTCCGGATCGCATTGATGCCGGCGGGGCCGATGATGCTGGCGGGAAAGAACTTCAGCCCCGTCGCGCCGGCCTTCGCGGCCACCAACGCCTCGGTGGGGGTGAGAACGCCCGGCATCGTCACCATGCCCTTGACGCGCGCGGCAACGATCACATCGGCGTCGGCATTGGGGCTCACCATCAGCTTGCCGCCGGCCGCATCCAGCGAGGCCACGTCTTCCACGCTGAGCACGGTGCCAGCGCCAATCAGGCAATCGGCGGGCGCCATCTTCGCGGCGATCTCGATGGAGCGGAACGGATCGGGCGAGTTGAGCGGAATTTCAATGGCCCGGAAGCCGGTTTCGATCAGCGCGCCGACGACGCCCTCGGTTTCCTCGGGCTTCAGACCGCGCAGGATGGCGATCAACGGATATTTGATGGAAGGGAAGGGAATACGCATGGTCGATCTTTCTTCTTATGGCCATATGGCATTTGCAGCGGCCAGCAATCCGCGCCGCACGGCCTCGTCTGCATCGATGACCGTATAGTGGATATCAAGGGCGGTGAAGGCGCCTTCGTAAAGCGCGCCGAGCGTACCGGAACCGATCAGCACCACCGGTGTCTCCCGCCGCGCTGTCGAATGCGCGCCGGCGATTTCCAGCCCGATCATGATGCCGGAAAGCTTGGCCTTGGCGTCGGTGGCGGTGAGGCCGTGCAACAACTGGCCGGAGCGAAGGGTGAAAAAGCGATTGGTCGCAAGCTGCGGATTGGCATAGATGTCGCGCACCGCCGCCGTGAAAGCCTCATGCTCGCCGGTAAAGGCTTCGGCCTCGGCCACTGCATGGGAAAGGATCGTCTGTTTCGAGACGACTTCGAAAAGTTCGCCGGTCATGAACGTGGCGAAACCCGTCACGCCGCCATCCTTCACGGTTACCCATTTGGAATGGGTGCCGGGCATGCAGACGAGCTTTTCACCGGCATCCGAGGAGGCGAGAGCGCCAAGCAATTGCGTTTCCTCGCCGCGCATGACGTCGGGCGCGTTTTTGTCCCGTTGCGCCAGCCCCGGCAGAATCCGCACATCCCGCGCCTGGCCCGGCACGCGAACCGCGCCATCGAGAACGGCCGAAAGCGATGCCGGTACGTCGATGTAACCCGCTTCGACCCAGCCCTGCCGCGCGCCTGCCATGCCGCAGACGAGAACCGGCAAACCTTCCGGCGCACCGATGGCGTCGAGGTGCGATTGCAGCACATCGGCAAAACCGGTTCGCATGGCCGTGGTCATGCCTTCCGTGCTTCTGCGCTCCGCCAGCACCGCGCCCGATCGGCTCATGAGCCAGAGCCGGAAACTGGTCGTGCCCCAGTCGACGGCGATGAAAGCGGGTTCGGACATTATAGAAGGCCTCCGTCTACGATTATGGATTGCGCCGTGATGGCGCCCGATGCCGATGATGCGAGAAACAGGCACGGGCCCGCCAGATCGGCGGCGACGAGCGTGCGTTTCAGACATTGCCGCGCGGTGGTGGCGGCAATGCCCTCATCCGTCAGCCATAGTTCCTTCTGCCGCTCCGTCACGATCATGCCGGGCAGTAGCGTGTTGACGCGGATATTTTCCGGCCCCAGCCGTCCGGCGAGACTTTTCGTCAGCCCGATGATGCCGGCCTTGGCCGCCGCATAGGAGGGCAACTCGCCCATGTTGAGCAGAAACGAGATGGACGAGAAATTGACGATGGAGGCGTCCTTCGCCTGCCGCAGATAGGGCAGGGCTGCCTGAACCGTGAAGAACATCTGCTTGAGATTGACCGCCTGATTGGCGTCCCAATAGGCTTCCGTCACCGTGTCTATGTCGTGGCGGTCGTCCCAGGCGGCGTTGTTGACCAGTACCTTGATGCCGCCGGTGGCGGAGGCCGCGGCCTCCACCGTCTTTCCGATCGCCGCAATATCGCGAAGGTCGGTCTTGAAGAAGTGGACCGGATGCGGCGCCGTCGTTGCAAGCCGCTTGACGAGCGCAAGGCTTGGCTCTTCGGCGATATCGATGAACGAAACCTTCGCGCCCTGCATCGCAAAGGCTTCCACCAGCGATGCCCCGATGCCGGAACCGCCGCCGGTGACGAGCACGCCCGCATCCTTGAGGTCCGGAAATTGGGCTTGCGTCATCGGCGTCATCTCGTCCATGAAAGGCTTGATTGTTCCATTATTTGGAACTAGATTTTACTAAATGGAATTATTCTCTTGGCGTCACGCTTATGTCAAGGCAGATGATGGTGGATGTTGCCATGCCCGATAATAAAAAGCCCAATGGGCAAAAGCCTGATGCGGTTCCGATGGCGCAACGGAAAGCCGGAGTTGAGACAGGCACGCTCGGCAAGGCCGTCTCGCTGCTGGAGTTGATCGCCTTTGCTGAAAAACCGATGCGCTTTACCGATGTGGTCGAAGCCTGCGGCCAGCCGCGGGGCACGGTTCACCGTCAGCTCGCCCATCTTGTCGCCGAAGGCCTTGTCGATCACGCTGCCGATCAGACCTATGCCGTGGGGCTGAGGTTGCTGCAACTGGCCGCGAAGGCCTGGAGCGGCAACGACCTGCGCAGCGTCGCGGCCCCCCATCTGGCGGCCTTGCAGGAAGTGACACAGGAGTCGGTGCATCTCGCCGTGCTGAACGGCAGGCAGGTCACCTATCTCGACAAAATGGAGGGGCAGCACACATTGCGCATGCATTCGCAGGTCGGCAAAACCTCGCCAGCCTATTGCACCGGCGTGGGCAAGGCGGCGCTGTCGCTGCTCTCCGCCGAAGAACTGGCGCAGCTGGCTGCGGAACTGGATTTTCATCGCTTCACGGAAAGCACGGTCACGACGCCGGAAGCGCTGATGGCGGAGGTGGCGACCATTCGCGACAATGGCTACGGGTTCGACCTTCAGGAGCACGAGATCGGAATTCATTGCGTCGCCGCGCCGGTCCGGGCGCCCGGCCGCAATTTTCGCGCGGCGATTTCCGTCACCGGTCCGGCCTATCGCGTGGATGTGGAACAGCTCCGCAAATGGGCCCCCCTGGTGCGCGAGACTGCCGACAGGATTTCCGACGATCTTGCCTGCAGATTATCCCCGGTTGCGGATGGTTGAGGAAACAGGGCGCGCAGTCCCTGGATTTTCCCGTGCGGAACCGCCGGCCATGCACCCATTCAGATGCGTTCGACATTATTTTCGACTATTCTGAATTAAGTTTTCAACTTTTGTTTGCATGAATCGTTTTGGTGAGTAACATCCGCAACAATTTCCGGGCAAGGGCGGGCCTTTGCGGCGGCATTTTCTCATTCTCGAAGAACAGCTTTGATGCAGAAAACAGAGACGGCCGCCGTTCAGTCGATTGGTGTTGATTGCGTTCGCGAGATCGCCGATCTCAACACGCAATTCGATATATTCCGGTTTCTGAAACGGCTGACGGAGGCCTGGGAATTCAAGGCTTTCATGGTGCTCGACCTGTCTTCGGAAGTGGCGAGCGAACTGTCGCAATATACGATCATCACCAGCTGGCCGGCCGAGCTTCTGCAGCGTTACGATGAAGAGGGCATGCTCCAGACCAGCCGGGTGATGGCGCAGTTGAAAAAATCGACCGTGCCCTTTTCCGTCTCCATGGATTTTCTGGTCAGAGGCGACGGAGAAATCGCCAAGAAAACCGTGATCAACCTTTTCGAACGGTTCGAGATGATCAATTCGGTCTGGTTCCCCGTTCACGACATCACCATGCGACGGGGCGCGGTATCCTTTTCCGGCAACAAGACGGCTGTGCCCGCCAGCCGGCTTGCGGAGCTTTTTTACATTTCCAGCCATGTCTTTGCCCGGCTGTCTGAAATCCGTCGCCTCGATCTCAGGGTTCCCGAAACCTTGAGCGAGCGGGAGATCGATTGCCTGAACTGGACCGCCGCCGGCAAGACCAGCGCCGAAATCGCTGAAATCATGATGCTGTCGGAACATACCATCAATCATTACCTGAACCGCGCGACGAAAAAACTCGACACGGTCAACCGCACCCAGGCCGTCGCAAAAGCGCTGCGGGTCGGCCTGATAAAATAGCGAAATCTTAATTTTATCATTGTGATAAACCGCTTCCTGGGCGATCCTCTTTTCGAATCACCGGAAAGGAGAAATCGTTTGCCGGAACGGCATAAGGTAAAAGCAGGATTTTCTCCGACTATCGATTGCGCCGTGCTGATAGCCGCTGCCGAAAAAGGCTTTGCTGCCGATGAAGGCATAGAACTCGAACTTTTCCGAAAACAGTCCGCCCGCGCCGTGCTTGCGGCGCTTGGCGATGATGGCGTTCACGTCGCGCATCTGCCCGCCCCGGTTCCGGTCGGCTCCGCTGTCGGCCTTGATGACCTGCCGGCCGATATTGTCGGCGTTTTCACGCTTTCCCTCGGTGGATCCGCAACGACCGTTTCCCACGGATTTTATGACGAACTCTACCGCGAAGGGCTGAAGCTGCCGGACCCGGCGGCTTTTGGACGCGCCATGGCCCGTGTCTGCGCCGCGCGCCGGGCGGCGGGCGGAAATCCGCCGGTCTTTGCGGTCGAGGATATCGTCTCCACACCGTTTTATGCGCTGCGTTACCTGCTCGGAAGCTGCGGCGTGCTACTCGGCCGGGATATGGAAATCGTCGAGGCCCTGCCGAAGGCGATGCCGGCGCTCCTGGAAAGCGGCAAGGTCGATGCGCTCTGTACCGCCGAACCGGCGGGCAGCGCCGTGGTGCTCGGCGGCGCCGGCCGGATCGTCACCACCGGGGCGTTGATCTGGCACAATGCGCCGGAAAAGATACTGGCTACGAAGAAGCGCTGGGCGGAGGACAATCCCGCCCTTCTTGAAGGGCTGCTGCGTGCCCTTTACCGCGCCGGCGAATGGTGCGCCAATGCCGCCAATATCGAGGAACTGGCCGGCATCCTCGCCGCCCCTCAATATATGGATGAGAACGGCGAATTCCTGCTGCCGGCGCTGACGGGTTATATTTCCACCTCGCAGAGGGACATGCAGCGTTTTCAGGAGTTTTTCGTGACGAGCGCCAAGGCCGCCAATTTCCCTTGGCAGAGCCAGGCCCTGTGGTTCTTCAGCCAGATGTTGCGCTGGGGCGAGGTTTCCGCCGATTACCGGTTCGATCCCGCCGTGGTGGAGGCGGCCCGCAACGCCTACCGGCCGGATATTTTCCGCAAGGCGATGAAACCGCTTTTCGTGCCGGTGCCGGGTGCTAATCTGAAGCTCGAGGGCACGCTGCGTGAGCCTGTTCATGTCGGCGCATCGCGCACGGGTCTAGTGCTCGGCCCCGACTGTTTTTTCGACGGCCATGTTTTCGATCCGGAAACGCTCGAGATGGACGACGAAATCTGAAACCGCAGCGTTAAATCGTCGCGAATGCCGGACTGTCGCGCTTTGGCATTGGCGAAGCGCTCCGGCTTGTCTATGGATGGCACGCAATACCCGGTCGGATGATGAAGCGGAGCAGGAATATGGCAGAGGTCAGCAGAAGCCAGGTGGAAAAGGCGCTGGAAGCGGTGATCTATCCCGGCAGCGGCAAGAGCATTGTCGCACTCGGCATGGTCTCGGAAATCTTCATCGCCGATGCGAAGGCCTATTTCTCGATCACTGTCCCGGCCGACAAGGCTGCGGAGATGGAGCCGCTGCGGCTTGCCGCCGAACAGGCGGCCAAAAGCGTGGAAGGTATCGTCGGCGCGGTCGTGGCGCTGACGGCCGACCGCAAGCCCGGCCAGCAGCAACCCGCACCCGCGCGCCCCGCCGCCGCAACCGGCCGGCCGGCGCAACAGCCCGGCTCATCGAAGGTGGGCGTACCGGGTGTGCGGGCCATCATCGCCGTCGCCTCGGGCAAGGGCGGAGTGGGCAAGTCGACCACCGCGGTCAATCTGGCGCTCGGCCTCCAGTCGCTCGGCCTCAACGTCGGCATGCTCGATGCCGATATTTATGGCCCTTCGCTGCCGCGACTGCTGAAAATTTCCGGCCGCCCGCAGCAGCAGGAAGACCGCATCATCCTTCCCATGGAAAATTACGGACTGAAGGTCATGTCCATGGGCTTTCTGGTGGATGAGGAAGCCGCGATGATCTGGCGCGGGCCGATGGTGCAGTCCGCCCTGATGCAGATGCTGCGCGAAGTGGCCTGGGGCGAACTGGATGTGCTGGTGCTGGACATGCCGCCCGGCACCGGCGATGCGCAGCTTACCATCGCCCAGCAGGTGCCGCTCGCCGGCGCCGTCATCGTTTCCACGCCGCAGGATCTGGCGCTGATCGACGCACGCAAGGGCATCACCATGTTCCGCAAGGTGGAGGTTCCGCTCCTCGGCGTCATCGAGAACATGAGCTATTTCATCGCGCCCGATACCGGCGCGCGCTACGATATTTTCGGCCATGGCGGCGCGAAGGCGGAGGCTGAAAGGATAGGCGTGCCCTTCCTCGGCGAAGTGCCGCTCACCATCTCCATCCGCGAAATGTCGGACGCCGGAACGCCGGTCGTCGCCGCCGAGCCCGATGGCCCGCAGGCCGCGATCTATCGCGATATTGCCGAAAAAGTCTGGGCGCGCATCGGTGCGGGCGAGAGAAAAGCGGCGCCGAAGATCGTTTTCGAGTAGCGCGGCAATCACGGACGGAAAATCGGGCAGATGTCTGCCCACTTTGAATAATCCTTTGAAAACAGAAGATTAATCGCCAGTATCGCGCAGGCTTTCCGGATTTGAACTGCAGAAATGCTTCGCCTGCAATGCTGTCGAGAAAAAATATTGCTTGATTGCATCTCGCTTTGGGCGCATACGCCTGCGCCGTTTGGCTCTTGGTCCATCGGGCTGGCGAGATTGTGAAAATCCCGCTCGTTCCAGCGTTCCCTGAAGTGTCGTCCAAGGGTTTGCCGAGCGCAAACAGGATATGTTAAGCAGCATTGCGGCTGAAGCCTGCAATGTGGAGCGGAGAAACGGATTGATAAAAGCCTATCGCGCCAATTGCGAGGCGATCAGCCTGTCGTCAGACGACGGCTCCGGACAGATTCCCGACGACATCGTCTGGATCGATCTCGTCAATCCGGACAGGGCGGAAGAGCAGCATGTGGAAAAGCTGCTGGGACTCGATCTGCCCACCCGCGAAGATCTAAAGGATATCGAACCCTCCAGCCGGCTTTATATGGAAGACGGCAATGTCTTCATGACCGCCTCCCTGGTGTGGAAGGCGGATTCGGACGATCCCCGTCTCACAGACGTCGCCTTCATCCTTGCCGGCAAGCGTCTGGTGACGATCCGTTACGCCGAGCCGAAATCCTTCCATCTCTTCATTGCCGCCATCACCCGCGTTCCGCACGAGATGCGCAGCGGCGCGGCGCTGCTCCTGAAGCTGCTGGAAACCATCGTCGACCGCACGGCGGAGATTCTCGAAAACTCGGTTACGGGGATCGACAATCTCGCCGCTGACATTCTCGGTAGCCAGGCTCGTTCCAAACGCAAGGCGCCGCGCTATCTCGAAGACCGCCTCGGCAACATCGCCGCCTATCACCGGCTGATATCGAAGGTCCGCGTGAGCCTTGCATCTCTGGCGCGCCTTCAGACCTTTCTGTCCACCAGCGATCAGGTGCGCGAAGACAAGGGCGCGCGTGAGCAGGGCAAGTCGATCGGCCGCGATATTCAGTCGCTGAACGAACATGCCTCCTTCGTTTCCGGCAATCTGACCTTCCTGCTGGACGCCTCGCTTGGTATCATCAACATCGAGCAGAACGGCATCATCAAGATTTTTTCCATCGCTTCGGTGGTGTTCCTGCCGCCGACGCTGGTGGCCTCTGTCTATGGAATGAACTTTCAGCTCATGCCGGAGTTGAACTGGACATTTGGTTATCCGCTCGCGCTCATCGTCATGCTGATGTCCGCCATCATCCCGTTTCTCTTTTTTCGTTGGAAGGGCTGGCTCTGAGGAGCCAGGATCATCATGTCCCAGATCGCTGACAAGGATGTTGCCGAGAAACCGGATGCGGATGACGAGCACAAGAACAAGGGGCTTTACGCCGCAATCCTTGGTTCGATCGGCGTCGTCTATGGCGATATCGGCACCAGCCCGCTCTACGCCTTCCGCGAGGCCCTGCGGCCCATCGCCTATGATGGTGTGACGCAGGAAGAAGTCATCGGCCTCACATCGCTGATGATCTGGTCTTTGACCATTATCGTCACCTTCAAATACATTACCCTGCTGCTGCGCGCCGACAATGACGGCGAGGGCGGCACGCTGTCGCTGCTGGCGCTGCTGATGAAGACGGCGGGCACCCATCGCGGCGTTCTCATCGTGCTCGGCCTCATCGGTGCGGCGCTGTTTCTGGGCGATGCCATGATTACGCCGGCGCTATCGGTGCTTTCGGCGGTGGAGGGCCTGAAGCTCGTCACGCCGGAAATGGACGCCTTCATCATCCCGATCTCCGTCGGCATTCTCATCGGCCTTTTTGCCATCCAGTCCCACGGCACGGGCACGGTGGCGAAATTCTTCGGACCGATCACTGCCGTCTGGTTCATCGTCATGGGTCTGGCCGGTCTCCTTCATATCGCCGATGATTTCAGCATCCTCTTCGCCTTCAACCCGTGGCATGCGGTGGAGTTTCTGGCCAGTGAAGGCTTCTACGGCATTGTTGTGCTTGGCGCGGTTTTCCTGACGATTACCGGGGCGGAAGCGCTTTACGCCGATCTCGGCCATTTCGGCCGCCGTCCCATCCAGTGGGCGTGGTTCTGTCTGGTTTTCCCGGCATTGACGCTGAATTATCTCGGGCAGGGGGCGCTGGTGCTGAAAGACCCTGCGGCGATGTCCAATCCCTTCTACCTGATGTTCCCGCAATGGGCGATCCTGCCGGCCGTCATTCTGGCGACCGCCGCCACCATCATCGCCAGCCAGGCGGTCATAACCGGCGCGTTTTCGCTCGTGCGTCAGGCGATCCATCTCGGCTACCTGCCGCGCATGGAAATCCTCTTCACCTCGGAAACCAATACGGGGCAGATTTACCTGCCGGCCGTCAACACCATCCTGCTGTTCGGCGTCGTGGCGCTGGTGCTCACCTTCAAGAGTTCGGATGCGCTGGCCACCGCCTACGGTATTTCCGTCACCGGCGCGATGGTCGTCACCAGCCTGATGTTCTTCGAATTCGTGCGCAAGCGCTGGCAATGGTCGGTCTGGCTGGCCATTGCCGTGCTGGCCCCGCTTCTGGCGCTGGAGCTGATCTTCCTCGGTGCGAACCTCCTGAAGATTCACGATGGCGGTTATGTGCCGGTGCTGCTGGCAATCGCCTTCACCGTCATCATGACCACCTGGCAGCGCGGTTCGAGAATCCTCTTCGCCAAGACCCGCCGTATCGATGTGCCGCTGAAGGCTTTCATCGCCTCGGTGGAAAAGGAAAGCGCCCATGCGCCGGTGCGCGTGCCCGGCACGGCCATCTTCCTCACCGGCGATCCGGAAGCGGCGCCAGCCGCACTGCTGCACAATCTCAAGCATAACCACGTCCTTCACGACAAGAACGTCATCCTGACGATCCGCACCGAAGACCAGCCCCGCGTTCATCCCGCAGATCGTTATACGCTGACGAAGATGAGTGAGCGCTTTGTCGTGGTCGAGCTGCATTTCGGCTTCATGGAAACCCAGAATGTCACCCAGGCGCTGGGCTATCTCCGGCGCACCGGCTACAAATTCGACATCATGTCGACCTCATTTTATCTCGGCCGTCGCAAGCTGGTGCCGGACCCGAAATCGGGCATGCCGGGCTGGCAGAACCGCCTGTTCATCGCACTCGCCGAGACCGCCGCCGATCCGTCCGATTATTTCCGCCTGCCGGCCAACCGCGTGGTGGAACTGGGTTCGCACGTCGTCGTCTGACTATTGGAGGATGGTTACACATTAACGTGAAGCCGCGTCCGCGCGCGGCGTTAACCAAGCATCAAGGTTAATAAGAGATTCTCGAACACCTGTAGCAAATATGGTTGTCGGTGTTCGGAGTGCTGGTTTTGCGTTCGAAAAGAGTAATGCGTCGTCGGTCCCCCGTGTCCCTTCAGGGGTGGGCGTCAAAATGGACCTCGCCCGTCGTCTTCGGCCTTGCCGCCTGGCTCGTTTTTCCCTCCCTCGCTGCGCGCGCGGATCTGGCCTCGCTTCTGGCCGGTCTTGATAATGGCGGCGAGCAATGGCGCATGGTGCTGACAGCCTCTCCGGCGGGCTCGGTGCACAATGCCTCGCTCACCTTTAACGATGCGGCAGGGGAGGCGGCGCTGCAGGGCGGCGGCATGACCCTGCCCAATGGCAGCAAGGTCGCCTTCGTCACCAACAAGAAGGGCGAGGCAACGACGCCCGACAGCGAGCGCGTCAACCGCGCTGCCAAGAAGGGCCGCATCGTCGCCACCGAAATCATGCAGCCGCCCAAGGCCTTCACCGCCGGTTCCGTCCTGCAACGCACCAGCATGCTGGGTATCGAGCCGCTGAAGCGCAAGGACCGCACCGCTTTCGTCAAGCCGAAGCGCGGCAAGGATGTGGAACTCGCCTCCTTCTATTTCCGCCGCGAGGAAAAGAAGGCGGACAGAAGCGTCTCGCCGATGCTGGCCGAACTCATCACCAATCGCACGCCGGATATTCTCGCCACGGCCTATGCGCCGGCCGAACCGGATTTCGCCCGCGAGTCGCCCTTCGACGCCATTCTCAAAAAGCCCGAGGCTGGCCGTTTCGTGCCGCAGATCGCCGAGGACGACCACGCCTGGGCGGCCACCCCGCTGCCCGCCAGCGTGTTTTCCGCAGCCGAACAGCAATGCCTCGCCTCCGGCATCTATTTCGAGGCGCGCGGAGAATCGGTGAAGGGGCAGGCGGCGGTGGCGCAGGTCATTCTCAATCGCGTGCGCAATCCCGCTTATCCGAAAACCATCTGCGGCGTCGTCTATCAGAACAAGGACTGGCGTAACCGCTGCCAGTTTTCCTTCGCCTGCGACAATATCAAGGACCGGGTGAATTCCGAACGCCACTGGAAAATGGCGCGCGAAGTGGCCATGGCCACCACCGCCGGCAAAATCTGGATGAAGGAAGTGGGTTCGGCAACCCATTATCACGCCGTTTATGTGCGTCCCGCCTGGGGCCGCACAATGAAGAAGGTCGGCAGAATCGGATTGCACGTCTTTTACCGTACCTATGGTGGCGGCTGGAGCTGATACCACCGCCGATTTATCGCATTTTGCGTGTCAAAAATGCCGATTCCCTGGTGAAACATCGCCGCCAAACCGCGATTTGATGTCAAGCTGTTGTTTTTGCATGATTAATTTGTGTCAAAACAACCGCTCGCAGTGCCTTGACTAGAGAAGCCCCTAAAACTATGTTGCGCGCGACTTCAGAGCGGGCTGGAACAGGCTTAATCCGTCACCGTTTACAACTCCAAAGGGTTCTGGCATGGCTGGAACGGAGAAAATGGGTGGGATTTTAAGATGACTGGCAACCGTGACGATAGTCTGGACGAGCGCCGCAAGCGCCTTGCTGACGAGTTGGCGAAGGTGAAGGCGGAGGATGAGGCGGAAGTGAGGGCGGAGACCAACGCTGCGGAAAGCCGGAAGGGCTTTGCGATGGCGGTTAAGCTCTCATCGGAGTTCATTTCGGCCATCGTGGTCGGCGCTATGCTGGGTTATCTTCTGGACTATTTTGCCGGCACGACGCCGTGGGGGATGATCGTTCTTCTTCTTCTCGGTTTCTGCGCAGGCGTATTGAATGTGTTGCGCTCGATCGGCGCGGTGGCCAAGCCGCCGCTGCTGGAGAAGGCGGACAGGCGAGACGAGGGTGGAAAAGGCGGCGTTTAAGCTGTTTTTTCTTGCAGTTGAGATGCCGCGACAGGCGGCGACAGGTAAAGAGGGCAGCCGGTGGCAAACGATCCGACCCATCAGTTCTTGGTGCAGCCGATCATTCCGATCGAAATTGGCGGCGTCGATTTTTCCTTCACCAATGCGTCGCTCTTCATGGTCGCGACCGTGGCTGCGGCTTCCGGTTTCCTTTATTTCGCAACGTCGAACCGCGGTCTGATCCCGACCCGCATGCAGTCCGTCGCTGAAATGTCCTATGAATTCATCGCCTCCATGCTGCGCGAAGGCGCCGGCAAGAAGGGCATGGTGTTTTTCCCCTTCGTCTTCTCGCTGTTCATGTTCGTTCTGACGGCGAACCTTCTCGGCATGTTCCCGTATTTCTTCACGGTCACCAGCCAGATCATCGTCACCTTCGCGCTCGCCTGCCTCGTCATCGGCACGGTCCTGGTTTACGGTTTCTGGAAGCATGGCCTGCATTTCTTCGGCATCTTCGCCCCCTCGGGCGTGCCCAAGGCGCTTTTGCCGCTTGTGGCGTCGATTGAAATGATCTCGTTCCTGTCGCGCCCGATCAGCCTTTCGGTTCGTCTCTTCGCGAACATGCTGGCCGGCCACATCACTCTCAAGGTTTTCGCAGGCTTCGTCGCCTCCATGAGCGCGCTCGGCGCGCTCGGTGTCGGCGGTGCTGTCCTGCCTCTCATCATGACGGTCGCCATGACCGCTCTCGAATTTCTCGTTGCCTTCCTGCAGGCTTATGTCTTCGCGGTACTGACTTGCATGTACCTGAACGACGCCGTGCATGGTGGTCACTGAGAAGTAAAGTCGCTGGCCCCGGCAACGGGCGTCAAAAACAGCCGCAACAACCAATATCTCAAGGAGTCTCACATGGAAGCGGAAGCAGCAAAGTACATCGGCGCAGGTCTCGCATGCCTCGGCATGGCTGGTACGTCCCTCGCACTCGGCCGTATCTTCGGTGATTACCTGTCCGGCGCACTGCGCAACCCCTCTGCTGCCGACAGCCAGTTCGGCCGTCTGGTATTCGGCTTCGCCGTTACGGAAGCTCTGGGCATCTTCTCGCTGCTCGTTGCTCTCCTTCTCCTGTTCGCTGTTTAATATCGGCATCAGGTCTGGATCACGGCCCGCAACTGGCGTGCCGTGATCCTTCGCATTTGCAGTACCCCTGGAGGTGAGCATGTTCGTGACCGAGGCTTATGCCCAGTCAGCACCGACCGTAGGTGAAACGCATACGGAAACTCCGGCTGTCGGCCAGCCGCAACCGGAAGCCACGCACACGGAAACCGGTGTGGCGCACGGCGCCGAACACGGCGCTTCCGGCGTATTCCCGCCGTTCGACCAGTCTACTTATGCATCGCAGGTTCTCTGGCTGGCGATCACGTTCGGCCTTTTCTACCTGCTCATGCAGAAGGTCATCGTTCCGCGCGTCGGCGGCATTCTCGAAAACCGTCATGGACGTATCGCACAGGATCTCGATGAAGCGGCACGGCTGAAAAGCGAAGCCGACGCTGCCGTCGAAACCTATGAAAAAGAACTCGCGGCAGCTCGCGCCAAGGCAGGCTCCATCGGCGCTGCGGCCCGTGACGCCGCAAAGGCGAAGGCCGATGCCGACCGCGCCGCTATCGAAGCCGGTCTTGCTGAAAAGCTCGCCGCCGCCGAAAAGCGCATTGCCGGCATCAAGGAACAGGCATTCGCCGATGTCGGCGCAATCGCCGAAGAAACCGCGACCGCAATCGTCGACCAGCTGGTCGGCGCCAAGGTCAAGGACACGGACGTCAAGGCAGCGATTGCCGCCGCTTCGAACGTGAAGGGAGCCTGATATGGCATTTGATGCATCATTTTTCGCTCTCGTCGGTCTCGTCCTCTTCTTCGTTCTGGTTGCCTATCTCAAGGTTCCCGGCATGCTCGCCAAGTCTCTGGACGAGCGCGCCCAGAACATCCAGGACGAGCTGGCCGAAGCCAAGCGCCTGCGCGAAGAGGCCCAGCACCTGCTGGCCGAATATCAGCGCAAGCGTAAGGAAGCCGAGGCGGAAGCCGCAGGTATCGTTGCCGCCGCCGAGCGCGAGGCCGCAGCCCTGACGGAAGAAGCCAAGCAGAAGACGGAAGAATTCGTCGCCCGCCGCACGGCCCTTTCGGAACAGAAGATCAAGCAGGCCGAAGACGACGCCATCGGCGCCGTCCGCGCCGCCGCCGTGGATATCGCCATTGCCGCTTCCGAGAAGCTCATTGCCGAAAAGACCACCGCCGCCGCAAAGGCCAAGCTTTTCACCGCCACGATCGGCGAAGTGAAGTCGAAGCTGAACTGAGATTTATCTCGGTATTGTTCAAAACCCCTCCGGCGCAAGCCGTGAGGGGTTTTTTGTTTGAGGTGGTAAAGGCTGGTTCCGGATGTGGTGAAGCCTGAACTATGGAAATGCGGCATTCGCTCCAGCAGGCCTCCCTCGGAGGTGGCGGTGATCGGCTTTGGTGTTTTTGATGCTGAATGTCGGATTGCGCTTCCGCTTTGCGCCAGAAGCGGATGGATGAAGTGTGCGTCGCCTGATTGCCGCGGCGCCGAAAACGAAGGCGGCCATTCCATACCTGGCGCAGCATTTTCCGAGGGTCGACCGTCAACAGTGTGGGCTTAGCCGCCGTTCGTCTAATCGTTCAGACTCTTTAGAACTTGTTGATAGAACGCGCCTTGTGCATTCTCAGCACTGGACCTTACGACCCATTCCCAATCCAAATTCAGTTTTCCTGCCGGGACCAGTTGCTGCGCGATTTCAGCCGGTGTGGTTTCGTCGCTGGTTCCGTTCTCCCAGTCGTGAAAGGCTGATGAGTATCGAACGACCGCTCCGCTGATCGGCAAATCGAGCAACCCTCCCTCGGCAAAAAACCTTAACCCGTCGCCCATTTCTTCCCCGATAAGTTTGAGCCTACGTCCCAAACGATGTTTGAGGATGGCTACAAACACTATCGCTGCGGAAAACGTGAATTTGTCGACAAGCACAGCAACCTGCCTGCCTGCGTTTTCAGAGATGGCGTCGATCAAGGGCATCGTTTGAAGGAAGTCGCCACCGGTGTTTCCGCGAACGTCAATCAAGAGTTTTTTGCTCGGGCAGGTGCTTACATGCTCCGCTGCACCAGAGATGGCCTTCGGCAGCGCAGTTTCGCCTGGATCGAAGAAACTTGGCAATGATATTGAAAGCCCAAGCCCCTGCCAGTCCTTGATCTCCACAAATCTCTCGGGCTTCCAGGCCGGATCAGCCTTACCATGCTCGTTTCTCGGGTAGAGCATCGATGCAGGAACCGTATGCCCGTTCTCCACTTTCAAATCGGTTATCCGCCCATTCTCGTCTTTCACGCGATATTCGGTCGTATTCTCTTTTGAAGAAAAACCGAGGTGGGCCAATGCATACGGCCATGCCAGAAGAATCGGCCCGATGACCCGTTTCCTCTGGCGCGTTCCCGCCAGAAATTTCTCTGCGGCGGCTTCAATTTGGCCCAAAGGTGTGCCGTTGACTGCTATCAGCTCTCCTCTTGGCGCAGTTGTTTCCAGTGCCGTGTCAGTTAACTGTACCACCGTCCCGACGCTCACAAACCTCAGCGGGAGTACCGCGATGGAATCGTTCGGGATCAGCCGTGTGTGTCCGTTGTCGGGAAGTGCGAGCAGGCGCATCGCGGAGAACAGAAAGGCCTCTTTGGAGCCCTCCAAAGCGTATCGTCGAGTGTCACAAATGCAGCTGTCTATCGTCGGTTGTTCGATCCGGCGAAAGCTGGGATCGGTTGGCAGGACAGTTTCCAGAATTTTCTCGAGGTCTTGCGTCAGGGACATGATTTACGGTGCGCATAGTTGCTCGTCGATGTCCAGATCGGGTCGATAGCGGAGGTTCTGGTTGGAACTCCATTACTTGTCATCAATCCCGCTTCAGCGGCCTGAAACTCATCCGGTGCAGCGGGCAGGGCCCGTGGCTTTCGATGGCGCGCAGGTGGGCCGGCGTGCCGTAACCGGCGTGGCCTTCAAAACCGTAGGATGTGTGCACCGCACCCGCGCGTTCCATCATTCGGTCGCGGGTTACCTTGGCGATGATCGAGGCGGCGGCGATGGAGAGGGAGCGGGAATCGCCTTTGATGACGGCTTTGGCCTCGCAGGCAATGCCGGGCGGGCGGTCGCGGCCGTCGGCCAGCACGAGGGCAGGGGAGATTTCGAGACCGAGCACGGCGCGGCGCATGGCGTCGAGGCTGGCGCGCAGGATATTCATGCTGTCGATCAGGCCGGGGCCGGAAGAGGCGACGGATACGATCGAGGTTTCCATGATCTGTACGAACAGGCTTTCCCGCTTCTGCTTCGTCAGCTTCTTGGAATCGTCCATCCCCTTGGGAATATTGTCCGGATCGAGAATGACGGCTGCCGCAACCACCGGTCCGGCCAGAGGTCCCCGGCCTGCCTCATCCGTGCCGGCCACGGGCCAGAGGCCCTTTTTTTTCGCTTCCAGTTCGAAGGAAAAATCGGGGCCGGTATCGGCAAGATCAAAAAGAGCAGGAGAATCGGGTGTGGCCGTGCGTTTCATGCGGCGAAACTGGCACACACACCCGATCTCCTGCAAGCCCCCGGAAGCGGGCGATGACAGGCATGGTGAGCCGGGGTCAAGGGGCGTGGCTCACCGTGCCCCGAAGGTCATCATGACCTTTGATCCTCCAACGGGGCGGCGGAGGAAAAACGATCGCACGCGAGGCGGCGGTTCCGGGAGCGATGTCCGGCGGGCCAGGGAAAACCCGCCGGGCATTTCGTGGGAGCGTGGCCGGTCTAAAAAAGAGGCCGCCGCTCCCTGTCATATTCTGCCTGATATCGCCGCACGTTCCGTATGGTGCTTCGATCAGACGGAGTTGTTTTCAGCATCGGTCTTTCAAAGCAGCGACAATTGCACGCCGGCTCCGCCCGGCGGCACGAAGAGATCGTCGCGCAGGTGGATGCCGCGGCGGATGAGGCCGAGCCTTTTTGTCGCCATCTCGAAACGCCTGCCGATCTGCCAGGCATAGGGGCCGGCGCCCTTCATGCGTTTTCCGAATTCCGCGTCGTAATCCTTGCCGTCGCGCATGGAGCGCACCAGCGACATGACATGACGGTAGCGGTCCGGATAGTTGCGCAGCAGCCAGTCACGGAACAGCGGGCTCACCTCCAGCGGCAGGCGCAAAAGCACATAAGACGCTTCGGTGGCGCCGGCGGCCTTGCCGGCCTCGAGAATACGCTCGATCTCATGATCGTTGAGCGCCGGGATGACAGGCGCCATCATCACGGCCACGGGAATACCGGCCTCGGTCAGCGCCTTGACGGCTTCCAGCCGCTTCTCCGGCGTGGCGGCGCGCGGTTCCATGTTGCGCGCGAGCTTCCGGTCCAGCGTGGTGACGGAAATACCGACCTTGGCGAGCCCCTTTTTGGCCATGGGCGCCAGAATATCGATATCCCGCTTGATCAGCGCCGATTTGGTGACGATGGCGACGGGATGATCGGCCTTGGCCAGCACTTCCAGTATCTGCCGCATGATGCGCCATTCGCGCTCGATCGGCTGATAGGGATCGGTATTGGTGCCGATGGCGATCACCCGCGGCTTGTAGCCCGGCTTTGCCAGTTCCCGTTCCAGCAGCTTTGCCGCATCCGGCTTGGCGAAGAGCTTGGCTTCGAAATCCAGCCCGGCGGAAAGCCCCATATAGCTGTGCGTGGGGCGCGCAAAACAATAGATGCAGCCATGTTCGCAGCCGCGATAGGGATTGATGGAGCGGTCGAAGGGGATATCGGGCGATTCATTGCGGGTGATGATGCTGCGCGGCTTTTCCACCTGCACCTCGGTGCGGAATTCCGGCATGTCCTCGAGCGTCTGCCAGCCATCGTCGAAAACCTCGTGCTGCAGGGTCTCGAAGCGTCCATCCGGGTTCAGCCCGGCGCCACGGCCGCGACGGCGGTCGATCTCGATGCGCAGGCCGGATGCATCGGCCAACGCATTGGCAATATCCGGCATATGGCTCGGCTGGAAGGCAGCCTGCCCCGAAAGCGTATGGTTTCTCATCTGGATGCTCCCAGGACGCCGCACGCCTCTCAAGGCACGCTCAACGCCCTAAATCGTTTCCGTCCGGACAGGCTTTCAACCGCCTTCCGAATGATTAAATTCCTACATCAGGAATGAGAACAATACAAGAACAAAATTGCAAATTCCGGCTCGTTCTCCAGAGATGGATGTGACCGCGACAGGCACGGCCACGTCCGCAGACTTTGCGGTCGGTGGGCATGGACAGCCTTGGATTTTACAGCGATGAGCATAGTGGCAATTTATTGTGCGATGCGTTAGAGCTATGCAGATGTTGACAGTCATAATGGAATGCCGGGATCACGAGCCGGAACTGGCGCACACATTGTCTGCGCTTGTAACCGGGGCCGTGGAAGGGCTTGTAAGCGATGTTGTGATTCTCGATCACGGTTCGCGCGATGGATCGTCGCGCGTCGCCGATGCGGCCGGCTGCCGTTTTTATGGGCAGTGGGACATCGAAGACGTCGTGAAGTCCGCACGCGGCGGCTGGCTGCTTCTGATCGAGCCGGGCGCGCGCCCGCAGGCGGGCTGGATCGACGAGATTCTCGAATATGTGGCGATCTGCGCGCAGCCGGCCCGTTTCTCGCCCTCGCGCTATCACCGGCGCAATGTCTTCAGCCGTATGCTGCGGCGTATTCCGCCATTGGAACACGGATATCTTCTGCCAAAGAAGCATGCGGTGTCGATTGCGAAATCGGGCATGAGCCTGACG
Source organism: Agrobacterium sp. 22-221-1 (assembly GCF_053522445.1). Classification (NCBI taxonomy): domain Bacteria; kingdom Pseudomonadati; phylum Pseudomonadota; class Alphaproteobacteria; order Hyphomicrobiales; family Rhizobiaceae; genus Agrobacterium; species Agrobacterium sp. 22-221-1. Next base: position 22,818 of record NZ_JBNWCL010000016.1, on the reverse strand, counting down.
CAATTTGTCGGCGCGCAGAAACCGCGCCGGCTGAATGCGGAAATGGTGCCCGCCTGGGCGCTGCGGGCCTCGGCCTAACCTCGGGGCCGCTTTACCCGACCAGAACCTTGCCGGGGTTCATGATGCCGGCGGGGTCGAAAGCGTGCTTGATGCGCCGCATCAGTTCCATTTCGATGCCGGGGCGGATGGCGGCCAGTTCGTCGCGCTTCAATTGCCCGATGCCGTGTTCGGCCGAAATGGAACCGCCAAGCGACAGCACGATGCCGTGCACGATCTCGTTCATGTCTCGCCAGCGGCCAATGAATTCTGCCTTGTTGGCACCCACCGGCTGGGAAATATTGTAGTGAATATTGCCGTCGCCCAAATGTCCGAAGGCGCAGACGCGGGCGCCGGGTATGGCAGCAAGAACCGCCTTTTCCGCCGTCGCCATGAATTCCGGTATTTTCGACACCGGAACAGAAACATCGTGCTTGATCGAGCCGCCTTCGGGTTTCTGCGCCTCCGACATGCTTTCGCGCATGTGCCAGAGAGCCTGCCGCTGCGCTTCGGACGCGGCGATCACCGCATCCTGGACCAGTCCGGCCTCAAAACCGCGCTCCAGCAGCGATTGCATCATGCTATCCGCCGTTTCGGCCGAGTCGGAGGTGGAAATATCGATGAGCGCGTACCAGTCATGCGGCTGTTCCAGGGGATCGCGCACGCCGGGAATATGCCGGGCGGTGAATTCGACGCCGATTCGCGGCATGAGTTCGAAACCGGTGAGCGCCGTGCCGCAGAGATTGGAGGCCATCTCGAACAGCTTCAGCGCATCCTCGGTGGAGGTGAGCCCGGCAAAGGCCACCTGATGGCCGAGCGGTTTCGGGAAGAGCTTCAGCACCGCACCCGTGATGATGCCAAGCGTGCCTTCGGAGCCGATGAAGAGATCGCGCAGATCGTAACCCGTATTATCCTTTTTCAACCGGCGCAGCCCGTTCCAGATTTCGCCGGTCGGCAGCACCACTTCCAGCCCAAGGCAAAGCTGGCGCATGTTGCCATAGGCGAGCACCGCCGTGCCGCCGGCATTGGTGGCGAGATTGCCGCCGATGCGGCAGGAACCCTGCGAGCCGAGCGACAGCGGGAACATCCGCTCCACGGAATCAGCAGCCTTGTGGATGTCGTCGAGAATGCAGCCGGCATCGGCGACGATGATATTGGCGACGGGATCGATATCGCGAACGCGGTTCATGCGCTCCAGCGACAGGATGATGTCCGTTCCTTCGGCACGCGGTGTCTGTCCGCCCACGAGGCCGGTATTGCCAGTCTGCGGCACGATGGCGGTGCCGGTTTCGCTGGCGAGCTTCAGGATGGCGGCAACCTCTTCGACCGAACCGGGCTTGATGAGCAGCGGCGAGGCGCCGCGATAAAGCCCGCGATTTTCCACCAGGCGCGGCGCCATTTCCGCCGGGTCGCGGACCGCGTTTTTTTCGCCGACAATGGCGGTGAAGCGGTCGAGGATGTCGGAGGAGGGGATGGCGGTGGTCGTCATGGGCGGCGTCTCGCTGTCTTTTGAAACATGGGCGAAAGGATTGGGTGCCGTCAGCCTCGCGGCGCGGCGGCGCGGGAAAGGCGGTCGTTGATCGCCTCTCCGAGACCATGGGTGGGAATGGCGGTAATGGCGATCATGTCTGCGCCGCTCGCATCGGCGGCTTTAAGATAATCGAACAGATTGGCGGCGGCCTCGGAAAGATCGCCGGAAGGGCTGAGATCGAGCACGGTGCGCGCCGTGTCTTCGCCGGCAATGGCGATGCCGCCGAAGCGGATCAGCGCTTCGCCCGGCAGAACCGATGTGGCGTGAAGGCGCACGGCCGCACCCGGCGCGTAATGCGAGGCCAGCATTCCCGGCGCTTCAATGGCGGCGGCGGCTTTTTTTGGCCGTTCGAGCCGTTTACCGGCAATGCGCTCTATGTCCGCGGTGACGATGCCGCCGGGACGAAGCAGCCGCACCCGGCCATCCTCTTCCACCTTGACGATGGTGGATTCGACACCGACGGAAGCCGCGCCGCCATCGAGAATGAGATTGATCTTCCGGCCGAGATCCGCCTCCACATGGGAAGCGCTTGTCGGGCTGATCTTGCCGGAACTATTGGCGCTGGGGGCGGCGAGCGGCCTGTCGAAGCGGCGGATCAGATCGCCGGCAAACCCCTGCGGCACACGAATGCCGACCGTATCGAGACCGGCTGTCGCCAGCGAATGAATGTCGCTCGCCGGTTTCAGCGGCAGCACCAGCGTCAGCGGGCCGGGCCAGAAGGCTTCTGCCAGCTTCAGAGATATGGGGTCGAAGACGGCGTAACGTTCGGCCATGGCGATATCGGCCATGTGGCAGATCAGGGGGTTGAACTGCGGCCGGCCTTTTGTCTCGTAAATGCGGGTAATCGCCGCCGGATTGGTGGCGTCGGCGGCAAGGCCGTAGACCGTTTCCGTCGGCAGGGCGATGGGCTGGCCAGCGGCAAGCTCCGCCACGGATGCCTGCAGGGCCGTTTCCCGCTCTTTGTCTATATCGATATGACGCGCCATGATGCTGCCTTTCAGGGCGGTCAATAGCGTATTTCAGAGGCTTATGGAAAGTTTTATATCGCCTTGATGATCCTGCGCATCTCCTCGGACCGCGCGCCGAGCATGAGCACGTTTTTCAGCGCCACCCGCGGATCGTGGGTCTGGAATAGCAGGCCGCCGCGATGGACGGAGGTATCGACGGCGAGTTCCTGATCGGGAAGCGCGTTGATGGCGACGGCGAAATACATCCGCGAATAGCGCGCATCGATATTTTCGAAGAAGTTTTCAGCCCCGCTCAGCTCGGCGAAGAAATTCGCGAAATAGAAGGACCAGAGCACATGGCGCTCGGCGTCGAAGCTGGTTTTCGCCGCCGTGACGTGACAATAGCCGAGATGCGGCCGGTCATTGAGCAGATGGTGAAAAACCATCTTCGGAAAACGGATGGACTGGTGAAAGCCGTTCAGTCGGCTGTGGGTGGCATCGGCGGCAGCTTCCAGCTTTCGCCCGGTCAGCGCAGCCACTTCGTCATGGCTGTAATAGACGCGTTCTTTCGGCAGCCAGCGCTCTTCATAACGGCTGATGCGCCCGGTCCGGAGGAAATCGGAATGCGCGGTCTTCGAGCGTATCGGTGTGAGCGAATGCCTGCTCGCATCGAAATAGCGTATGCGTGTCGCCTTCTCCACCGGGAACACCCTCGTTGCTGTCGATCCGGCAAGATAATTTAGGGCGCGTTAATACTCCGTTGCGCCGCATCCCCCGTTTTTTAATGGGTGGGGAGCAGGATGCGCGCCATCATGCGTCATATTGCGACGTCATTTCCGTCATTGAATAGCTGTCGGATTTCCCAGCGGAATGGGCTGAGAGGGCGAATTGCGCATGTCGCAATTTGTCGCCAATGCGGAAGGTAATGTCGCTGTTTGTGCTGCCGCAAATGAGCGCCGGTGTTTAGATGAGTACATGCTTCCGCAACCCCGCAAATGGTGTCGGGCAGGGCGGTTTGATCGAGGATTTGGCCATGGAATTGCGTGATACCGTATTGCGCCAGCTGAAAAACCGCCGCGAAGGCTTCAGCCTGGAACAGCCCTTCTACACGGACCCGGATTATTTCAAGCTGGATATGGAAACGATCTGGTATCGCGACTGGCTGTTTGTCGGCCATGATTGCGAAGTGTCGAAATCCGGCAGCTATTTCACCGTGCAGGTCGGCGCCTATTCCGTGGTCATCGTTCGCGGTCGCGACGGGCAGATCCGCGCCTTCCACAATTCCTGCCGCCATCGCGGCTCGCGCGTCTGCACCACGCAGAAGGGCCAGTCGGCCCGCCTCGTCTGTCCCTATCACCAGTGGACCTACGATCTGGACGGCAAGCTGCTGTTCGCGCGCCATATGGGCGAAGAGTTCGACAAGGGCGATTTCGGTCTGAAGCCGGTCGCCTGCGAAACCGTCGCCGGTTACGTCTTCATCTGCCTTGCCGATCAGCCGGCTGATTTCGAGCCCATGCGCAAGGAAGTCGAGAGCTACATGGCGCCGCACCGCATCTGGGAAGCGAAGGTCGCGCATGAGAGCACGATCATCGAAAAGGGCAACTGGAAGCTCGTCTGGGAAAATAACCGCGAGTGCTACCATTGCGCCGCCAACCACCCGGAACTCTGCCGCACCTATCCCGAAAACCCGAGCGTGACGGGAACGGACGGCGGTGCAAGCGATCCCGAGATCGGCGGCCATTGGGCGCGCTGTGAGGCCGCCGGCCTGCCGAGCCGTTTCAAGATCGACCCCAAGGGCCAGTTCCGCGTCGCCCGCATGCCGCTGATCGGCGAGGCGGAAAGCTACACCATGTCCGGTAAGCGCGCCGTGCGCCGGCCGCTGTCTGACGATGTCAGCATCAGCCATATCGGCGCGCTGCTCCTGTTCCATTACCCGACGACCTGGAACCACTTCCTCGGCGACCACACCATTTCCTTCCGGGTGCTGCCGCTCAGCGCCACGGAAACCATGGTCACCACCAAATGGCTGGTGCACAAGGATGCGGTCGAGGGCGTGGATTACGATCTGGAAGACCTCACCCACGTCTGGAACGAGACCAACGATCAGGACCGCCGCATTGTCGAGGAAAATGCCTTCGGCATTCGTTCCCCGGCCTACGAGCCCGGCCCCTATTCCATGGAGGACGAGGGCGGCGTGATGCAGTTCGTCAACTGGTACTCCGATTTCATGGTCGACCGGCTCTCCGGCGATAAGGCCCGGCTTTCGGCTGTAGCGTGATGCGAAGATGAATATGGTTGTGACCTATAAGCATATTGACGAGATGAAGCCATGGAGCGACAAGCTCCAGCTTCTGGAGTGCATCTCGGTGACGCCCGAGACGCCTGATGTGATGACGTTCCTGTTCCGCTCGGAGGATCAGAACTGGTTCCGTTATCTGCCGGGGCAGTTCGTCACGCTGGAATTGCCGGTGGGCAAGGAGCCGCTTTACCGCACCTACACATTGTCCTCCAGCCCGTCGCGGCCCTATGCGCTGTCGGTCACGGTCAAGGCGCAGGCCAACAGCATCGGCACGCGCTGGATGTTCGACAATCTGAAACCCGGCATGAAAATCCGGGCGCTCGGGCCGCTCGGCGACTTTTCCTACGTCAAGCATCCCGGCGACAAATATCTATTCATCTCGGCAGGCTCCGGCGTCACGCCGATGATGTCGATGGTGCGCGACATGAGCGACCGTGCGCCGCAGAGCGATATTGCCTTCATCAATTGTTCGCGTACCCCCGGCGATATCGTTTTCCGCCACGAGCTGGAATATCTCGCCCGCTTCATGCCGAACCTGTCTCTCGGCTTCATTGTCGAGAAATGCGGCCGCACCGATCTGTGGTCCGGGCTGAAGGGCATGGTCGACAAGGCCAAGATCGCGCTGCTCGCGCATGATTTCATGGAGCGAACCGTTTTCTGCTGCGGGCCGGAGCCGTTCATGGCCGCCGTCCGCTCGATGCTCGATGCCTCCGGCTTCGACATGAGCCGCTATCATCAGGAAAGCTTCGCGCCGGCCGCGCCGGTCACCGTTGGTGAAACTGTCCTCACCGGGGCGGATGGCGAGGCGCTGTCGATGGTGGGTTTCACCCTTTCCGGCAAAGAAATGCCCTGCCAGCCAGGCCAGACGGTTCTGATGACGGCGCGCGCCGCCGGGGTCCGTATCGGGGCGGCCTGCGAATCGGGAATTTGCGGCACCTGCCGGGTGCTGAAGCTTTCCGGTGAGGTGGAGATGAACCACAATGGCGGCATTCTCGATGAGGAAATCGAGGAAGGCTATATTCTCGCCTGCTGCTCACGCCCGTTGACCGATGTAAAGGTGGAAGCCTGACACGAGCAGGCGTTTCATTTTATCGGCCTTTCACCGGATGGTTGTCTTGGAACCAAATTTCTCTAAACTCGTTTGCACGTCATCGAATTCTTTTCGGGCATGAAACGGGGCTGTCCCATATCTCCGACAAGAGCGAGTGGGTGAAAAGGCGCGGGTCCAACGCGCTGAAGCAAACGGAGGAAGATCATGATGAATTTCCGGACAACGAGTGTCGCCACGGCGATGATCGTGTTCCTCACCAGCTTTACGCCGTCGCAGGCGTTCCAGGTCCCTGTTCCGATGCCCAAGCCGGCGGTTTCGACCGACAATGTCGTGCCGGTGCAGTACCGTGAATGGGATCGCCGATACGACCGCAGGCATGGCGACCGCATGTATCGCCCGCGCCCCCCGCGTGACGGCTATTATAACGGTCACCGCGGCTATCGCGATCGTCGTCCGGGTTACCGTTATCACAATGGTTATTGGTTCCCGCTCGCTGCCTTCGCGGCCGGTGCGATCATCGGCGGCGCCATGCAGCAGCCGCGTCCGACCTATGGCGGCAGCCATGTTTCCTGGTGCCAGAACCGCTGGCGGTCCTACCGCGCTTACGACAACAGCTATCAGCCGAGCAGCGGTCCGCGCCGCATATGCGTATCGCCTTACAGCCGCTGACAGGATTTTCGAAAGCCCGGATTTTGATCCGGGCTTTTGTTTTGCCGCTGCCGGATCGGGTAAACGAAGCGTGATGGGATCGTTAATGCTGGGTTCAGGCGAAAACGCCTAGCCTGCAACCTGCAATGTTCCAGCCAGACCGAAAAACTGGCCGAATGAGAATAAAAAAGTGTTATTATTCACGGAGAACGGCCTGTTGACCGTCGTGAATGGAGGAAGTCAGATGAGAAGCTATATGAAGAATATCCTGGCTGTCGGTCTTTCTGCGATTGTGGTTGCGGGAGCGATTGTTCCGGCGGAAGCAGCAATGCCTTTGCCGATCGCGCCGAAGAGCGTTGAGACCGCAGGCAACGATGCCAGCAAGAATATCGTGAACGTGCAATATTGGCGTGATCGCGACGGCTGGGGCGATCGTCGCGGCTGGTATCGCGGCCACCGTGGTTATCGCGATTACCGTCCGGGCTATCGTCACCATGACGGTTACTGGTTCCCGCTCGCAGCCTTTGCGACGGGGGCGATCATCGGCGGCGCACTCTCGCAGCCGCGTGAAGTCTACCGCCCGGTACCGGAATATCGTCCGCGCCCGGTCTATCGCGAATATCGCCCAGTCTATCGTGGCGGCATGAGCCGCGCGCATGTGAACTGGTGCTATGGCCGCTATCGTTCCTACGATGCCTATAGCAACACGTTCCAGCCGTATCACGGCCCGCGCCAGCCCTGCTATTCGCCTTACGGCTGATAGAGCCGCTTCAATCGAAAGAGCCGTCCGGTAGCCACCGGGCGGCTTTTTGCTGTCACAAGATCCGCGCGCGCTTCAGCACGAACCAGGCGAGCGCAACCGAAATCATGATGAAGATGCTGGCCGACAGCGTGCCGCCCGTGCCGACGGTAAACGGCAGCTCATCCGTATTCATGCCGAAGAAACCGGTGACCAGCGATGGCGGCAGCAGGAATGCCGTCATCAGCGACAGAATATAAAGGTGCCGGTTGGTTTCCGACGAGAGTTTGGAATCGATTTCTTCATGCAGCAGCCTTGCCCGCTCCTGCAGGGCGTAGACATCGTGGTCGACAGCCTCCAGACGACCCATCAGGCGTGAGGCGACATCCTCGAAACCATTCGGCATCTCGTCATCATCGGCGGCCGAAGCCCGCCGCATCAGGGTCAGCACGGTGCGCAGATGCCGGTGCAGGCGAACCACGGTGCGGCGCAGCGGGGCAAGACGCCGCCGCTCGTCACGGTTCTCGCTGTCATAGACCATATCCTCGATGGCGTTCAGCTCTTCCGTCGTCTCCATCACCAGATTGATGAGCGAGCGCTGGAATTCCGCCACCAGCCCCTCGAACACATGTGATGGCGTGAGGTAGCGGTTGGAATTCTTGTCGACCGCCGCTTTCAGCCGGTCCACCGAATGCAGTGGCTGCAGGCGGGTCGTGATGATGAAACGGTCGCTCACCGCAAAATGCAGCCAGCCGAAGTCACGTGTCTCCTTGTCGAATTCCCGCTGGAAATCGACAAGCGTGCCGTAAAGCGATTTTTCATCGACCACGATGGAGGGATGCGTCTCATGGGTGGTGAGGCTTGCTCGTGCCGCCGGATCGAGACCGTCAATGGTCTCGAGAAAACCCGCCACACGCTGATCGGCGAGGTTGAGATGCAGCCAGAAGAAGCCTTCGCACTCTGCCATTTCGTGAAAGCCGGCATCGGGCGCAAGCCGCCGGCAGGGGGCCGTACCGGGATGAAATTGATAGGCCCAGACAAGGCCGGGAATAACGGGCGTTACGAGATCCATCGTGGCAGTCCTGACCGGCTGGATGGGAGGAGGGAGGCGTCCGTCGTTCCGGTGTGGGAGCGGCGTGCGGCGAGGCGCCTTTCAGCGCATGCTGAGCAAATTCATATGACAGTTTTATAACAATCCCGCCGAAATGACGGGAATTTTCAAATTGACGTTTACGTAAAAATCATTTAGCCCGAAGGCAGTAGCAAGATGCCAAAGCTTCGGGAGGAGGCAGCATGTATAGCGCGCCGGTGGACGATATCGCCTTTACACTCAAACATGTAGCGGGTCTTGAAGACGCGCTGTCGACGGGTGCGCTGGGAGACCTTGGGGAAGATCTGGTCGATGCAATTCTGCACGAAGCCGGCCGTTTCGCCACCGCAGAGGTCGCGCCGCTTGCCGAGATCGGCGACCGCCAGGGCGCAAAGCTTACCGACGGCAAGGTGACGACACCGGATGGCTGGGCCGATCTTTACCGTCGCTGGGCGGAAGCGGGCTGGAACAGCCTGACGGCGCCGGAAGAATTCGGTGGCCAGAACCTGCCGCATATGCTGAATGTCGCCGCTCTCGAAATGTGGAATTCCGGCTCCATGGCCTTTGCGCTGGCCCCGACGCTGACCATGGGCGCGGTGGAAGCCCTTGTCGCCCACGGCAGCGATGACCTCAAGCGCACCTATCTGCCGAAACTCGTCTCCGGCGAATGGACCGGCACGATGAACCTCACCGAGCCGCATGCGGGTTCTGACCTCGGTGTCCTGAAGACCCGGGCGGAGCGCAATGGCGACGGCACTTACCGCATCTTCGGGCAGAAGATTTTCATCACCTGGGGTGAACACGACGCGGCGGACAATATTATCCACCTCGTTCTCGCCCGCCTGCCGGATGCGCCGGCCGGCACGCGCGGCATCTCGCTGTTCCTCGTGCCGAAGTTCCTGCCCGATGAGAACGGCGCGCCGGGCAGCCGCAACGATCTGTTCTGCCATTCGCTCGAACACAAGCTCGGCATTCACGGCTCGCCCACCTGCACGATGATCTTCGGCGACGGCAAATTCGGCGAAGGGAAGGGCGCTCTCGGCTGGCTGATCGGCGAGGAGAACAAGGGTCTCGCCTGCATGTTCACCATGATGAACAACGCCCGCCTTGCCGTTGGCATGCAGGGCGTGGCGATCTGCGAAGCGGCGACCCAGAAGGCCATCGACTATGCCAGGGAGCGCACGCAGGGCAAGGCGCCCGGCTGGCAGGGCTCCGGCATGAGCCCGATCATCGAACACCCGGATATCGCCAGAACGCTTCTGACGATGAAGGCGCTCACTCAAGGGTCGCGGGCGATTTCCTTCAGCTGCGCGCATGCCATCGATATGGCGCATGCGACTGAAGACGCCCGGCAGCGCGCTCACTGGCAGGAGCGCGCTGCCCTTTTGACACCCATCGCCAAATCCTTCTCCACCGATGCCGGCGTCGATGTTGCCTCTATGGGCATTCAGGTGCATGGCGGCATGGGCTTCATCGAGGAAACCGGCGCGGCGCGTTATCTGCGCGACGCCCGCATCGCGCCGATCTATGAAGGCACCAACGGCATTCAGGCCATCGATCTGGTGCTGCGAAAGCTGCCGCTCTCCGAGGGCGCACAGGTGCGCGGTTTCATCGCCGAACTGCGCGAGATCGCCGCCCGCACAGCCGCGTCGAACCGCGACGATCTCGGCGAGACCGGCCGTTATCTCGAAGCCAGCCTCGCCGATCTGGAGACGGCGACCGACTGGCTGCTGGACCGCATCAAGGCAGGCGAAACCGAAACCGCGCTCGCCGGCGCGACGCCCTATCAGCGCCTTTTCGGTCTGGCGCTCACCGGCGCCTATCTCGCCAAGGGCGCATTGGCCGCCGTCGATGATGGCAGGGGCGGACATCGCGCAGCCCTTTGCCGTTTCGCTGCGGAAAATCTGCTGGCGGAAACGGCGGCGCTGAAGGATCGCGTCATCGCCGGCGCGGCGAGCCTTGCCGCCGCCCGCACCGTATTGGCTTGAGGAGGCTCAGATGTCGGACGATCACATTCTCGTCGAGCGCGTCGGCCATGCGCCGGAAGTCTTGACCATCCGCTTCAACCGGCCGGACAAAAAAAACGCCATCACCGATGCCATGTATCTGCGCATGGCAGACGCCCTCCACGCTGCCAATGCGGACCCGGAAATTCGCGTTGTCGCCTTTCTCGGCACGGAAGGCTGCTTCTCCGCCGGTAACGACATGGCCGATTTTCTGGCCTTCGCCATGTCGGGCGGAAAGGGCAAGCTTGCCGCGCTTGAGCTTTTGAAAGCGCTCGTCGCTTTCGAAAAGCCCATGGTATCCGGCGTCGACGGGCTTGCCATCGGCATCGGTACGACGCTGAACCTGCATTGCGATCTGACGGTCGCTTCCAGCCGCAGCCTGTTCAAGACACCATTCGTGGATCTCGCTCTGGTGCCGGAAGCGGCTTCCAGCCTGCTCGTGCCGAAACTCATGGGACACCAGCGCGCCTTTGCACTGCTTGCCATGGGCGAAGGTTTTTCCGCCGAGCAGGCATTGCAGGCCGGAATGATCTGGAAAGTCGTCGCCCCTGAACATGTGGAGAGCGAAACGTTGGCGCTTGCCACCCGGCTCGCGGCCAAACCGCAGCAGGCGCTGAAGATCGCCCGCGATCTGGTTCGCGGCAATCCGGACGATCTTCTCGCCCGCATCGAAGAGGAAGGCCGTCATTTCATCGCGCAACTGCAAAGCGCCGAAGCGCGCGCCGCCTTCGAGGCATTCATGCGTCGTTAAGCGTTCCGGCAGGAATTCCTTGCGGTTAAGCAACCGGGCAATATGGGTTGGGTTAAATAATGCAACGTCACCGCCCGAAAGCCACCCGCATGCGTCACGTCGTGTTCGCCCTGTCCGTCTTCCTCTGCGCCGCCACTGTCACTGAAGCGGCGGCGATAACGCGCCCTCCGGCGGCTTCCGCCGGCAATGTCATTCTGGCGCAATCCGTCATTACCGAAGACGATGGCTCGGATTATTATTCCGGCCGCAACCGCGACCGCCAGCGCCGCGCCCGTTTCGTCTGCGTCATCACCCCGCCGGAGAGCGCCAACCGCCGTCGGCCCTATGTCTGCCCGCTGGAACGCGGCCGTGTGGGCGGCGCCTGCCGCTGCTCGGGCGTGGTCGGTAACGGCACGGTCGATACGGCCTGGTGATTATTTCTCCAGCGTCGCCACCGCTTCCACATGCGGCGACCACAGGAACTGGTCGACCGGCGTGACGCGGGTGATGCGATAGCCGCCTTCCGTGAGAATGGTAAGATCGCGCGCAAGCGTCAGCGGATTGCAGCTCACCGCAACGATCTTCTTCACGGTGCTGCGGGCCAGTTCCTTGCACTGGAATTCCGCACCGGCGCGCGGCGGATCGAACACGACAGCATCGTAATTCTTCAGTTCGCTCGTCATCAGCGGCCGGCGGAAGAGATCGCGTTTCTCGACGCTCACCGGCTTCAGGCCCTGTGTGTTGCGGGCGGCGAAGTCCAGGGCCTTCAGCGGCTTGTCTTCCGCTTCCACCGCATGCACCTTGCCGATGCGTGCGAGCCTCAGCGCGAAGGTGCCGGAACCGCAGAAGAGATCGGCAACGCGCTTGGATTTGCCGATATGGGCAAGCACCAGCTCGGCCATGGCGTCTTCCGCCTGTTTCGTCGCCTGCGTGAAACTGCCGGCCGGGGGTGAAACCGCAACGCCGCCGAATTCGATGATCGGCTTTTGCGGTTCGATCAGGATCTCGCCTGAGAGCGAAACACGGGCAATGCCGCGCATGGCAAGCACCGTTTCCGTGAGTGTGCGCCGCTGCTTGTCGCTGACCGACTTGATGCCCTCGACCGAAATATCGAGACCCGAGAGCGTTTCGAGAACGGTGATGCGGAACGGTTCGGCATTCGCCACCATGGAAAGGCCGATGGCACGGATGGCATCCAGCCGCGAGACGATGCCGGGCGAGGTGACGGGACATTCCTCGATGGCGACGATGTGGTGGCTGTTCGCCTGGCTGAAACCGAGCAGCAGGCCCTTTTCCGTTTTGCGGGCGGCGAACACCGCGCGGCGGCGCTCACCGGGGCGACAGATGACGAGATCGTCCACCGGCGGCGTCAAGCCCTTCGATTTCAGCGCCGAAACCACCAGCTCCCGCTTGTAGGCATGGTAAGGCTGATCGGAAAGATGTTGCAGCGAACAGCCGCCGCAGGTGCCGTTCTTGCCATCGGGGCCGAAATGGCGGCAGGCCGGTTCACGGCGCTCCGCCGAGGCTTCCGTTATCGACATGACGGTGCCGTGATCTTTCACCTTCGCAATCGCGACCGTTTCGCCGGGCAGCGCGAAGGGCACATAGACCGGGCCGTCGGGACAGTGCGCGATGCCGTCGCCCTGCGCGCCGAGGCTCTTGATGGTGACGGTCTGTGTGCTCATGGCTTTTCGCCTCCGAGAAGAAATTCGATGTTGCCATCGCCGCCGGAAATCGGCGAGGGAATGAGGCCGAGGCTTTTCCAGCCCATGTCCTCGGTCAGCCAGCGCTCCAGCTCGGCGGCCACGGCAGGTGCCGTTTCCGGTTCTTTTAACAGCCCGGCCTTGCTGATGGCGTCGCGCCCCGCCTCGAATTGCGGCTTCACCAGCAGAACCGCCAGCGCGCCGGCTTCCGCAAGCTCGAGTGCCGGCGCAAGCGCGAGCTTCAGCGAAATGAAGGACACGTCGGAGACGATGAAGCCGATGGGCCGGTCATCGATATCATCCATCGTCAGGAAGCGCGCATTCAGCCCTTCCAGATTGGTCACGCGCGGATCGTTCTCGATTCTCGTATGCATCTGCCCGTGGCCGACATCGATGGCGGTGACGTGTTTTGCGCCGCGCTCCAGCAGCACCTCGGTAAAACCGCCGGTCGAAGCGCCGACATCGAGACAGTCATGGCCCGACGGGTCGAGCCGGAAATGATCGAGCGCGGCCACGAGCTTCAGCGCTGCGCGCGAAACATAGGCCTGCGCCGGATCGCTGATGGCGATTTCGGCATCGCCAGCGACGGTCTGGCTCGGTTTGGTGACGATTTTACCGTTGACGCTCACGGTGCCGCGCGCAACCGCGTCGCGCGCACGCGAGCGGCTGGCGAAGTGGCCGAGCGACACGAGAAGCTGGTCAAGCCGTTCATTTTCAGATGTTTTGGACATGGTCCCGTGTCAATGACCGCCAAACCCCGCCGATGCAAGCGATTTATCGCTGAAAGGGGCCGGCGATGCCCGCTGTCGCCCGTTGATGTTGCACCGCAAAGTCAGAATGTTCGATTAATCCAATATAAAGGCTTGTATTGCACTTTGTGCACAAGGCCCGTGCGGCCACCGGAACCTGCCATGACGGCATCTCCTCCCATCCACAAAATTGCGGCCGTTGCAGCGCAGACGCTTGCTTCGAGGCATCGGGTCGCCGAGAGAGTTTGCGATGTCGCTTAAAAACCTCCCCATCAATCTGAAGCTCATAGCCACCTTCTGTGCCTTGATGAGCGTGTGCCTGCTCGCTTCCGCGGTCGTATTCTGGCAGACGCTGGGGAGCGAGCGTGTCACGATCGAAAACAACCGCACGAAGGATATCATCCAGGCCGTGGATGGCGCGACGGCAGCCATGCTGGAGCAGGCCGTCAACCAGCGCGGCTTCCTGCTGTTCCGCAGTGACAGTACCTACAACGATGTATTCGCCCAGCGCGACCTGATGCTGAAGAAGCTCGATGAGGCCCGTGCGCTGGCTGTCGGCCGGCCGGACATCCTGACATCCATCGACGACATGCAGAAATCCGCCACCGTGTTCTTCAAGGAACTGGCGGAACCGCAGATCGCCGCACGCAAGACGACCGAAGCGCCGATTTCCGAAATCATCGAAATCGGCCGCAATCAGGCCAAGGGCCAGCTCGATGGCTTCCGCGCCTCCGCCGCCAAGATCAAGGAGCAGTTGAACGGCCTGTCCGCCGCTTACGCGGCAGAACAGCAGGCAGCCGCACTGAACCTGAAATATGCGCTTCTGGGTGGCGGCGCTGTCGCCGGTCTTCTGGCCGTTGCCCTCATCTGGGCGCTGTCGCGCTCCATCGTCACGCCCATCGTCGGCATGACGGCAGCGATGAGCCGGCTTGCCGATGGCGATCTGACGACGGAAGTTCCGGCCACGGATCGTGGCGACGAAGTCGGCAAGATGGCGAAGGCCGTTCTGGTCTTCAAGGAAGCCGGGCTGGAAAAATCCCGCCTTGCCGGCGAGACCGATCGCATGCGCTCCGCGACGGAGGCTGAACGCCGCCGCAACGAGGAAGAAAAGGCCAAGGACGAAGCCGCCAGCGCTTTTGCCAGCGCCGAGCTTGGCAAGGGCCTTGCCGCTCTCGCGGATGGTGATCTTTCCTATCGCATCGAGACGCCTTTTGCGCCTGCCATCGATCCGGTTCGCGTGAACTTCAACAGCGCTGTCGAAAAACTCCAGCAGGCGTTGCGCACGGTCGGTGAGAACGCAGCCGCGATCAATGCCGGTGCTTCGGAAATGCTCTCCGCCGCCGACGACCTGTCGCGCCGCACCGAACAACAGGCGGCCTCCATCGAAGAAACCGCCGCAGCCCTGGAAGAAGTCACCACCACGGTGCGCGATAGCGCCCGCGGCGCGGAAGATGCCGGCAATCTGGTCCAGCGCGCCCGCGCCGGTGCCGAAAAGTCCGGCGTCGTGGTCCGCAAGGCGGTTGCCGCCATGCGCGAAATCGAGAAGTCTTCGGGCGAAATCGGCAACATCATCGGTGTCATCGACGATATCGCCTTCCAGACCAATCTTCTGGCGTTGAATGCCGGCGTCGAAGCCGCCCGCGCCGGTGATGCCGGCAAGGGCTTTGCGGTGGTTGCGCAGGAAGTCCGCGAACTTGCCCAGCGTTCCGCCAATGCAGCCAAGGAAATCAAGACGCTGATCGGCGCTTCCAGCCAACAGGTGGAAAACGGCGTCAATCTGGTCGACGAGACCGGCAAGGCTCTGGAACTCATCGTGGCGGAAGTCGAAGAGATCAACGCCCATGTCAGCGCCATCGTCGTCGCGGCCCGCGAACAGGCGACCGGCCTGCAGGAAATCAACACGGCCGTGAACACCATGGATCAGGGCACGCAGCAGAATGCCGCCATGGTGGAGCAGCAGACCGCCGCCAGCCATTCGCTGGCTCGCGAAGCGGAAGCGCTGAACAGCCTGCTCGGCCAGTTCAGAATGGATGGCGCACGCGCCGCCGTTGCCAGTGCCGGCGGCTATTCCGCACCGCGCCAGTCTTCCGCCAGGCCCGCCTTCCAGCCCGCGCCGGCCGCACCGGCCCGCAAGGCGCCAGTAAAATCGGCCTCCGCAACCGCAAGGCCTGTCGCCTCGCCGGCCCGTGCCCTTGGCCAGAGCCTCGCCCGCGCCTTCGGCGGTGCGGCCGAAGCGCCGGCTGCCAAGGATGAGGACTGGACGGAGTTCTGATCCGGGCTTTCAGATTGAACCTATGAATTGGGGGCCGAAAGGCCCCCTTTTTGCATCGGCTTTTCAGATGGGGAACGCCGCTTAGAGTTTTTTCGCTTTTCTTCGAAACGCGAAAACACTCTAACTCTTTGTTTTGGCGCATTTCCGGACGGAAAACCGGGGTCCACTTTTCCTGGAAATGCTCTATGTGCCCTGTAGCCGGAACATCCGCGCAAAGAACAGCTCATCCGACAGGCGGTGAAGCAGGGCGGCAATGCCGGCGGTCGCGACAATGGCGAAAACAAGCCGCCCGGCCAGAACGCCATAGACATCCGCGCCAAGCGACATCACCACGAGCGTGTCCTCGATCACGCTATGGGCAAAACCCATGAACACGCAGGACAGAAACACCTGACGCGGCGAGATCGTCCCCGATTGCGCCTCACGGATCAGGAAGCCGGCGCCGTAGGAAATGCCGAGGAACAATCCGATGGCGGTGAGATGTTCGGCCTCGCCGCGAATGCCCGCAAGACGCAGCAGGGGCGAGAGCGCTTTCATCATCAGCGCCAGCAGGCCCGTCAGCCTGAGGATTTCAAGGCAAAGGGAAAGTGCAAGCAGGATGACGAGCATCCAGACCATGGTTTCTCCGAGGCCGAGGAAATAGGCGGTCCATTCAGGCGTGGCGCTCATTGCAATCCAGGCGGGGTTTACCGGCGCGGACAGCCATCCCATCGCCTCCAGAACGTGGTGCAGCATAAAGGCATAGAGCAATCCGCCGCCGACGCGCAGCGCCGTGGTGACGATCATGCCCGGTCCCGCCTTTTCAATGATCTTCTGTTCGATGGGCAGGCCATGGGCGAACAGGATGAGTGCCGAAAAAACGGTGATATCCGCAACGGTGAGTGACGATGCGGGCACAAGCGTGAAGATGAGCGGCACCGCACCCCATATGCCGACCAGCATCGCGGTCAGCCAGGCAAGACCAAGCTCCGGCGGCAGCCCGATGAGGTTCATGACCGGCGCAAAGGCAGGCGCTACCGCCTCGATCGCGCCCATCCTCGACAACAGCTCGGTCAGAATGGCGATGGGAACCGTGATCCGCACAAGCACCCAGTAGATTGCAAGTGTTTCCCGCGTTTTTTGCCAGACGGGCAGGAAAAGTGACATGTGAGGCTCCCTGAAGGTTGTTCCCATTCACTAATCCCGGCCCCTTCGCATTTGCGGTCAAAGATTGCAGTTTAATGCAATTTTATTGCAAATATGGCGGCGCGCGATATGCTGCCGGCATGGATCGGATCGACCGAAAACTTCTGAACCTTTTGCAGAACGATGCGTCGCGCACCAATGTGGACATGGCCGACCAAGTCGGGTTGTCTCCATCCAGTTGCCTGCGCCGCCTGCAGCGGCTGCGCAAGTCGGGTGTGATCGACCGCATCGTGGCGATCCTCAACCCCGCAAAGGCGGGGCGCGTGATCAAGGCTCTGGTGACGGTGGAGCTGAAATTGCACGGCGAGCAGCATATGCGCCGCTTTCTGGATATTGCGAGTGTCGAAGAGGCCGTGTCGCAGGCCTATGCCGTCACCGGCGCAACCGATGTCGTGCTGATGCTGCGCCTGCGGGATATGGAAGAATTCGACGTCCTGTGCGACAGGCTCTTCCGCGACCAGCACAATGTCGCGCGCTTTGTCACCATGGTCGTCATCAAGACGGCGAAAGAGGAAACGGCCATCAGGCTTTAAGCGGAGCCCTTCAATGCGGGACATTCACTCGTCTAGGAACCCATTTCGCCACGACGTTTTTTGAAGAGGTGCGTTTTGAATAGTGAAATCGAACTGCCGGTACAAAAGCAGCTTGAGGCCTATAATGCCCGTGACATCGATGCCTTCATGCTCTGGTGGGCGGATGATTGCCAGTATTATGCTTTCCCGGCGACGCTTCTGGCAGGAAGCGCGGCAGAGATTCGGGAGCGTCACATCGAGCGCTTCAAGGAGCCGGATTTGCATGGAAAACTGCTGACGCGCATTGTCGTTGGCAATGTCGTCATCGACCATGAAACGGTCACGCGGAACTTTCCGGAAGGAAAGGGAGAGGTCGACGTTGCCTGCATCTATGAAGTTGAAAACGGCAGGATCGCCAGGGCCTGGTTCAAAATCGGCGAACCGCGGATATTGTCGCGAAAATCCTAGCGCGCGCAAAGGGTGCGCGCGCGGCTTTCCCATCGTTCATGTCGCTATGCGGCGTGATCCGCCCGCATGGGGTGCCAGACGGAAATATTGCGCGGGGCGTCGAGAAGCTCGGGCAGGGCATCGTGCCATGCCTGCCGATAGGGGCGGTGAATCTGAACGTCGATCACGTCCTTATGGTCGCTCCAGGTCTCATGCAGCAGGAAGCGGTTCTCGTTTTCACCATCCCGGTGCAGGGTTGCGTTCACGAAGGTCTTTTCGTGCCGCATGGCGTCGAGCAGCGCATTCAGCAATTCGAGAAAGCGCTCGCGCTGGCCGGGACGGACCTGGAAGCCGATGAGATAAGTGGTGTGCACGGGTCTTACTCCTTGGTGCCTTGCATCAGTGCTTCACGGGTTGCCGCGTCGGCGGGGTAGAAACATTCCAGCACCAGTTCAGACAGCGTGACGTCTGTGGCCGTTCCGAAAACCGTGGTAGTTGAAATGAAGCTCAGGACTGCGCCCGATGACGGATCGCGCAGCTGCAATGGTATGGCCAGCGGATCGGCCCCGGCCGCATGCGGCGGGACCTTTGGCGCAGGATAGGCCGCAAGCTCCACATGCAGCCGGGAAAGCACCTCGTCTCCCGTTTCCTCGACCTGACGGCGCAGGCGTTCCAGCAGGTGATGACGCCATTCGGCGAGATTGACGATGCGCGAACTCAGGCCCAGCGGATGCAGGCTCAGCCTCAAGGCGTTGAGCGGCGGGCGAAGCAGCTCTTCGGAAACGCCGGCCAGAAGCGACGCGATCGCCCCATTGGCGAGAACGACGTTCCAGTGCCGGTCAACGGCAAGGGCGGGAAAGGGCATATGCCCGTGCACCACGGTTTCGATCGCCTGCCGGGCCGCCGCCATATCGGGCGCATCCATCGGCCGTTCGGAATGAACAGGCGCATAACCGGCCGCCAGCATCAGCCGGTTGGTGGCGCGGGCGGGCATGGAAAGCTGCTCCGCCAGTTTCGCGAGCATCTCGCGGCTGGGAGATGATCGCCCGCTTTCCACGAAGCTCAGATGGCGCGCGGATATGTCCGCCTCCATCGCCAGATCGAGCTGGCTCAACCTGCGGCGCGCACGCCATTCCTTCAGCACCTGGCCGACATGTTCTCGATGATGTGTCATGCCCGCAGCCTAGCAGAAGAGAGC
Organism: Agrobacterium sp. 22-221-1; assembly: GCF_053522445.1. Classification (NCBI taxonomy): domain Bacteria; kingdom Pseudomonadati; phylum Pseudomonadota; class Alphaproteobacteria; order Hyphomicrobiales; family Rhizobiaceae; genus Agrobacterium; species Agrobacterium sp. 22-221-1. The sequence continues at coordinate 3,675 of NZ_JBNWCL010000016.1, read as the reverse complement.
GGCAATGCGATTACCTCTGAGGTAATTGTTCCGCTTCCCGACCGCCGGCATGTTTGGGCCGTCAACCAGAAGGAGCGCAATCATGACGCAGCATCTCGCAATCGCCGAAACCTATCTCGCAGCCTGGAACGAAGAGGACAATGAACGCCGCAGGCATCTCGTCGGTCAGGCATGGGCAGAAAATACGCGCTACGTCGATCCGCTGATGCAGGGCGAGGGGCAGCAGGGGATCGCCGCGATGATCGAGGCGGCGCGGCAGAAATTTCCGGGATATCGTTTCGTTCTTGCCGGCACCCCGGATGGCCACGGCAACTTCACCCGTTTCTCATGGCGTCTCATTTCGCCTGATGGGGACGATGTTGCGGGTGGTACCGACGTCGTCAGCCTGAATGCCGAGGGGCGGATCGAAAATGTCGTCGGTTTTCTCGATGGCGCTGCATCCTGAGGCAGAGGCGGGATCGTCCCGCCTCCTGTCCCGGCAATCGTGTCAGCCGGCGAAACCGACGCCGGCCTGACGCTGGCCGAGCGCATTGAACACGGTGGAAACGATGCCGGCCCGGTCGAGGCCGGCATTAGCATACATGGTCTCGGGCTTGGCCTGCTCCACCCACTGGTCGGGCAGGGTCAGCGTCCGGACCTTGGGGCCATGGTCGAGCAGGCCGGCGCTCGCCATGAAATGCAGCACATGCGCGCCGAAACCGCCGACGGAGCCTTCTTCGATGGTCACCAGCACCTCGTGATGGCTGGCCAGCTGGCGGATAAGGTCGAGATCGAGCGGCTTGGCGAAGCGCGCATCGGCGACCGTCGTGGAAAGGCCGGCCGCTTCAAGGTCTTCGGCGGCTGCAAGGCATTCCGCCAGCCGGGTGCCGAAGGAGAGCAGCGCAACCTTGGTGCCTTCCTTGATGATGCGGCCCTTGCCGATCTCAAGAATCTCACCTCGTGCGGGCATCTCGACGCCCACACCTTCACCGCGCGGGTAACGGAAGGAAATCGGGCCTTCGTCATAGGCCGCCGCCGTGCGCACCATATGTTTCAGCTCCGCCTCGTCGGACGCCGCCATCACCACCATGCCGGGCAGGGTGGCGAGGAAAGTCGTGTCGAACGAACCGGCATGGGTCGGTCCATCCGCGCCGACAAAACCGGCGCGGTCGATGGGGAAACGCACCGGCAGGCTCTGGATCGCCACATCATGCACCAGTTGGTCGTAACCGCGTTGCAGGAAGGTGGAATAAAGCGCGCAGAAAGGCTTGTAACCGTCCGCCGCAAGCCCGGCCGCGAAGGTGACAGCGTGCTGTTCGGCAATGCCGACATCGAAGGTGCGGGTCGGGAAAAGCTCGGCCATCTTGTCGAGGCCGGTGCCGTTCGGCATGGCGGCGGTGACGCCGATGATCTTGTCGTCGAGGGTGGCTTCCTGGATCAGGGCTTCGGCGAAGACGCTGGTATAGCTCGGCGCATTCGGCTTGGCTTTCGCCTGCGCGCCGGTGATGACGTCGAATTTGTTGACACCGTGATATTTGTCGGCTGCGGCTTCCGCCGGCGCGTAACCCTTGCCCTTCTGCGTCACCACATGGATGAGGACAGGGCCTTTCTGGTTGTCGCGCACATTGCGCAGCACCGGCAAGAGATGATCGAAGGAATGACCGTCGATCGGGCCGATGTGGTAGAAACCAAGCTCCTCGAACAGCGTGCCGCCGGTCACGTAACCGCGTGCGTGGGTCACGGCGCGGGTAATGGCGCGGTCGATGGTCTTGCCGAGATAGGCTGTCAGTTTCTTGCCGAAATCGCGGAAGCCCATATAGGTGCGGCCGGAGGCAAGACGCGCCAGATAGGCGCTCATCGCGCCCGTCGGCGGCGCAATCGACATGTCGTTATCGTTGAGGATGACGATCAGCCGTGCATCGAGCGCGCCGGCATTGTTGAGCGCTTCGAACGCCATGCCAGCAGACATCGAACCGTCGCCGATCACGGCGATCACCTTGCGGTCGCTCTGATCCAGCCCCGCCGCCACGGCCATGCCGAGACCGGCGGAAATGGAGGTGGAGGAATGGCCGGCGCCGAAATCGTCATAGTCGCTTTCGGCCCGTCGGGTAAAACCGGAAAGCCCGCCTTCCTGCCGCAGCGTGCGAATGCGGTCGCGCCGGCCGGTGAGGATTTTATGCGGATAACATTGGTGACCGACATCGAAGATCAGCCGGTCTTCGGGCGTGTTGAAGACCTTGTGAATGGCAATCGTCAATTCCACCACGCCAAGGCCGGCACCCAGATGGCCACCGGTCTTCGACACCGCGTCGATCATCTCGTCGCGCAGTTCCCGTGCCAGTTCCGGCAGGTCGCGATCGTCGATCTCCTTGAGATCGGAGGGGAAATTCACCCGGTCGAGCAGTGGGGTCTGGGGCATTCCGGTCAATCGTTCGGCCTTTTCTCGTGGTCAGCAGGGGGCACCGGAGCGTCTTTCATCGGGAAAGCCGACGGTCCATTCCTGCATGTCGTACACTTCTATAGAATTTCAACCTTCCGGCAAAGGGACAAACTCTTCTTCGTCGCCGGGAACGATATCGAAGCGTCCGGTTCTCCACTCCTGTTTGGCCTGCTCTATGCGTTCTTTTGATGACGAAACGAAGTTCCACCAGATGTAACGGCGCTGATTGAGCGCCGCCCCGCCGAAGATCATGATGTGACAGCCATTGCTGCCGGCCTGAAGCGTGATGTCGTCGCCCGGCCGGAAGACGAGCAGTTGATCGGCGGCGAAAATATCGCCCGCCACATCGAGCGAACCGGACAGAATATAGATCGCCCGCTCCTCATGATCGGCGGAGAAGGGAAATTTCACCCCCGGCTCCAGCGTCAGGTCGACATAAAGCGTATCGGTAAAGGCCGAAACGGGGGAGGTGAGACCCTCGAATTTGCCGATCACCACGCGGCCGGAAGCGCCCTTGATATCGATCAGCGGCATGTCTTCCTTCGCAGTATGGGCAAAGGCGGGGTCGATTTCTTCCATATGGTCCGGCAGGGCAAGCCAGGTCTGCAGGCCGGACATGGAAAGCGGGTGGCCACGCAGGTTTTCCGGCGTGCGTTCCGAATGCACGATACCGCGCCCGGCCGTCATCAGGTTGATGTCGCCGGGGCGGATGACAAGCTCGGTGCCAAGGCTGTCGCGATGCTTGATTTCGCCGTCGAACAGATAGGTGACGGTGGAAAGCCCGATATGGGGATGCGGCTTGACGTCGAGCGCCTCACCGGCCTTCAGGATCGCCGGGCCCATGCGGTCGAAAAAGATGAAGGGGCCGACGAGACGCCGCTGCCGGGTCGGCAGGGCGCGGCGCACGGCAAAGCCGCCAATGTCGCTGGTGCGGGGAATAATGAGGTTCTCGATGGCGTCGCAGGCAAAAGCATCACCCGCGACGGGATCGTTACCGGGAAAAAAGGACATCGCAAGCTCCTCGTATCGTCTGGCGGGAGTTTAGCATAAGCGAGGGGTAGGGGAGCATCGCGATATCGAACGCAGCGTCAACGATCCTTGTTAACACGACATTGTGAGAACACCTTACGGCCGGGGAAAGTTTTCAAACCTCTCCTCCGTCATCCTCGGGCTTGTGTGGAGGATTTGTGGTTTACTGGATGCATCAGCCGGGCATCGCAAACCCGGCTGATGCAGGCAGGCGGCCGTTTTTTCGG
>NZ_JBNWCL010000015.1:0-116000 GCF_053522445.1 Agrobacterium sp. 22-221-1 | reverse complement strand
TCAGGACACCCTGAGAATAATATCCGCCAATACAGTTGCCAGCCGACGCGCGTCTGCGCGGCGAGAAGAGTCCTTTCAGCCCAAGGACTTGGGCTGGCTAGATTCCTGTGACGAGCACAGGAATGAGGGGGAACCTATTGCGACCGCAACGCCTCGTTCCAGCGCTCGATCAGGCGGCTGCGCTTGACCTGGTCCAGATAGACCATCAGGCCGGGGCTGACGGGCACAGGGCGCAATTGTGCGCCGTGGATGGCCTGCATGGTGTTGGCAGTGTTTTCGCCCGCCACTTCCGGGCTGACGGCCGGGATCTGCAACTGCCGGGCCATGATCGTCTGGCCCTCCTTCGACATGAAGAATTCCAGATAACGGCGGCCGAGCGCCGGGTTGGCGGCGGCTTCCGGCACCAGACCGATGCGCGACATGACGACGGTATAGTCTTTCGGCAGCACGATGCCGACATCGGGGTGGCGCGAGGCCCAGTCCGCCGCATAGGAGCCGAGAATATTGTAGCCCAGCACGAAGCGCCCGTCGGAGACGCGCTCGAGAATGGCCGAGGAGGTGGAATAGACCTTCACGCCTGCTGCGCCCATGGCCTTGATGACGTTCCATATATCGCCGAACTGCTCCTGATCGCGCGACATGAACAGGAAACCGACGCCGGAGCGTTCGATGTCGTAGGTGGCGATACGGCCATGCACCTCCTTGGCGTGGCGTTCGAGATAATCGACGAATTCGGCGCGGCTGGCTGGCGGTTCTTCGGTGGTGAAGCTCGGCTTGTGATAAACGAAAACCGCCGGCTCGAAGGTCAGCGCATAGGCGGTGTTGCGCCAGTTCGCCCAGGCCGGCCAGCGGGCGCTCATGGCGAGGTCGGAACGCTGGGCATAACCGTCATTGCTCAGTTTCACCTGCAAATCCATGGCGGAGGAAAAGGCGAAATCGGCGGTTTTTTTGCCCGCATCGGTTTCTTTGACGATGCGGTCGTAAATCTCGCCGGTCAGCATATCCTCATAATGGACGGCGATATCGGGATTGGCCTTCTGGAAACCCTCGATCATCGGCGTCGCCAGCGGCTCATCCAGCGAGGAATAGACCACCAGCGTTTCGGCATCCGCTTTGCCGGAGGGTGCCGGAAAGATGGCGACTTGCGCAAGCGCTGGCGAGGCCGTGCAAAGACAGAGACAGAGGAGAAGGCAGATACGCATGGAAAAGATCATGCAGCAGGCGCTGGCCATTCACAAGCGGTAAGGGTCTGGTTAAACTCGGCAATGCTGTGGGAGGGAAGATTTGCGTATTTTGCTGGTCGAGGACAATCAGGTGCTGTCGGAGGGGCTGTCGGCGCTTCTGCGCGGCAGCGGTTATGCGGTGGATGTGGTGTCCGATGGCGCTTCCGCCGATGCGGCGATTGCGGCTGAAAGTTTCGATCTGGTCATTCTCGATCTCAACCTGCCGGAAATGGACGGTATCGAGGTGCTGCGTTCCATGCGTTCGCGCCAGGACAAGGCGGCGGTGCTGATCCTGACGGCGCGCGGCACGCCGGAGGAAAAGGTCAAGGGGCTCGATCTCGGCGCTGACGACTACATGATCAAGCCTTTCGACATCACCGAATTCGAGGCGAGGGTGCGGGTGCTGCTGCGCCGCAATGCCGGTCTGCGCTCCTCGGCGCTGAGTTTCGGCAAGGTGCTTTTCGATCTCAATTCCCGCACCTTTTCGGCCGATGGGCGTCCGCTCGATATTCCGGCGCGCGAGGTGGCGCTGCTCGAAGTGCTGTTCATGCGGGCCGGCAGGGTCGTCGCCAAGGAGGCCATCGTGCAGTCGCTGACCGGCTTCGATGACGATATTTCCGCCAATGCCATCGAGCAATATGTCAGCCGCCTGCGCAAGCGGCTCGCGCCCCACGGGCTGACGGTGAAGACGGCGCGCGGCATCGGTTATTATCTCGAAAAGCTGCCGGAGATGGCTGAATGAGACAGGCCGCCTATTCGCTCAGACGGCGACTTTTAGGCTGGCTTCTCATTTCCACCGCCATCATCGGCTGCGTTGCGCTGACCGATACCTGGCGCGAGGCGGTCAATACCGCCAATGTCGTTTCGGACCGGGTATTATCAGGTTCGGCGCTTGCCATCGCCGAGCGGGTGGTGGTGGCAGAAGACGGTTCGCTGGAAGTCGACATTCCCTATGTCGCGCTGGAAATGCTGACATCGGCCGCACAGGACCGGGTGTTTTACCGTGTCGACGGGCCGAACGGGCAATTCCTGACCGGCTACCAGAACCTGCCGACGGTGGAGAACCCGAAGGGCGATACCCCCGCCTATCGCGATGCCGTGTTCCGCGATGAACCGATCCGCATCGCCGCCATCCGTCGCTTCGCTTCCACCGGCATCAATTCCGTGCCTTTTTCCGTAACGGTCGCCGAAACCACCATTGCCCGCAGCCAGCTGGCGCAGGCGATCATCCTGCGCTCGGCGCTGCGCCTGCTGTTGATGATCGTCGGGGCGGCGATCATCGTCTGGATCGCGGTGACGATTTCGCTCAGACCGCTTTACCGGCTCAGCGAAGCCATCGCCGAGCGCAGCCCGAATGATCTGCACCCCATCCGCCAATCCGTGCCGGTGGAGGTGGAAAACCTGGTGGAGACGGTCAATTCATTCATGGTGCGGCTGCAATCGGCGCTCGATGCGCTCCGCCATTTCACCGGCAATGCCAGCCACCAGCTGCGCACGCCGCTTGCCATCATCAGCACCCAGCTTGCGCTTTCCGCCCGCGCCGCAAGCCTTGAGGAAGCGCAGGCGGCGGCGCTGAAGGGCGGGGCGTCCGTGGCCCATGCCGAACATATCCTCGCCCAGCTGCTGCGCATGGCCAATATCGATGCCGCTGGCTCCAGCGAAAAGCATGATTTTTCTGCGATCGATCTTGTGGCGGTGGCGCAGAATGTGACGGCCGATTTCGTGCCGCGTGCGGCCGAAGCCGGCATCGATCTCGGTTTCGAAGGCGAGGGGGAGGTCGCCATTGCCGCCGAGCCGCTCCTGATCGGGGAGCTGATCGGCAATCTCGTTTCCAATGCCATCAACTATGCCGGCCGCGGTGCGGAAGTCACCGTCCGCGTCGGCAGGCGGGCGGGTGAGGTCTGGCTGGAAGTGGAAGATAACGGCCCCGGCATCCCCCCGGAAAAACGCGCCATGGTGCGCCAGCGCTTTGCCCGAGGCGAAGCCAACGCGGCCCCCGGCGCCGGCCTCGGCCTTGCCATCATCGAAGAGATCGCCGGGCTGTTCGGCGGGCGGCTGACGCTGGAGGATGGCGCGGAGGGGCGTGGGCTGAGGGCGCGGGTAGTGTTCGGTGGCGTGGAATAGTTTTCGATAGAGGGACATGAAGATGTCGATGGAAAAGTCACTCGAAGTTTTAAACGCCATGGTCGATGATGGCATTATTGAAACCTATGTCATTGCCGGAGCGGTTGCGGCTCTTTTGTATATTGAGCCGACCGTCACCGAAGACCTGGATATTTTGATAACTTTTTCATCCTCATCCCCTGGCGGACTTGTGACGCTGGGTGAAATTGTTCCCTACCTGAAAGCGCGCGGCTATGACCAATGGGAAAAGGAAGGCCTGCTGATCGAAGGTTGGCCTGTTCAGTTTCTTCCTGCTTCCGATGCGCTGGATGTAGAGGCATTGCAGCAAGCGGAAGAGATTGCCGAAGATTTCGGATCGGGTCGCCAGATCACGACCCGCGTCCTTTCAGCCCATCATTTGGTAGCGATTGCCATCCGTACCGGAAGATACAAGGATCATGCACGGGTGATTGCATTTCTCGACGCGAATGCCGTAAACATCGAGCTTCTACGCGATGTCGTGAAACGCCACGGGCTTGACGGTAAATGGCGGGAATTTCTTGCGAAAACTGGACATGCTGATGTGTTGGATTTAAATTCCAATCCATGAGCAATCCGTCCAACTTCACGCTGAATGAGATTCTGGCACGCAAAGCAGAGGCTCGGCGTGTTCGAGCCAATTTGTCTTTTGCCGAGAAGATCAGAATCGTCGAAAAAATGCGTGAGCGGCTCGCTCCATTCAAAGCCGTTCGCGATAAGAACAAGGCAGGTGCCGCATCGCAAGAAACGGTGCGACGATAGCAGCCGTCAGGCAATCGGGCTTACTGGCGACTTTTCACCCCATCCGCTCGGAAGCATAACTTCCCGGGCTTGGCGGGAAGACGACGGTGCGGTTGCCGTTGATGAAGGTGCGGTGGTGGATATGGGCGTGGATGGCCCGGGCCAACACCTGGCTTTCCACATCGCGGCCGAGCGAGACATAATCGTCGGCGCTCTGGGCGTGGGTGATGCGCACCGTGTCCTGCTCGATGATCGGGCCCTCGTCGAGATCGGCGGTGACGTAATGCGCCGTAGCACCGATCAGCTTCACGCCGCGCTCATAGGCCTGCTTGTAGGGGTTGGCGCCCTTGAAGGAGGGCAGGAAGGAATGGTGGATGTTGATGATTTTGCCAGACATCTTCCGGCACATGTCGTCGGACAGAACCTGCATGTAGCGCGCCAGCACGACGAGTTCCGTGCCGCTGGTCTCGATCAGGTCCATCAGCTGGGCTTCGGCTTTGGGTTTATTCTCCTTCGTCACCCTGATGTGGTGGAAGGGAATGTCGTGGTTGACGACGACCTTCTGGTAATCGAAATGGTTGGAGACGACGCCGACGATGTCGATCGGCAATGCGCCGATCTTCCAGCGATAGAGCAGGTCGTTGAGGCAATGGCCGAAACGGGAGACCATCAACAGCGTCTTCATGCGCTGGCCGTCCGGATAGATATCCGCCTCCATGCCGAATTTTTCCGCCACCGGCTTGAAGCCGTCGGTGATGGCCTCAAGGGTGACGCCTTCTTCGGAGATGAAGGAGACGCGCATGAAGAACTTGCCGGTCTCGAGGTCGTCGAACTGCGAACTGTCGACGATGTTGCAGCCTTTTTCCGCCAGATAACCGGAAATCGCAGCCACAATGCCACGGGTCGATTTGCAGGCTACGGTCAGAACATAGGATGTCATTCGTTTTCCCTCAAAGACGTCGCGCCGGCATCAACCGGCGCAGTTCGGCGCGTTCCATAGCGCAGCTCCGCGGCGGAGCAAAGCGTCAAGACGAACGCAGCCAAAGTCATAGGGCTGGAAAGGGCAGCGCGCCGTGCCGGAAGCGACATGGAATGTTCCATGGCCAGCACCGTTTGGGCCAGCACGGCGATGCAGGGTGTTTCGGCAGGTTGCCGGCCTCAGACGCGGCGCAGGCGCATCGCCGTGCGGCCGCGACCATCGAGCAGTTCCAGCGTGCCGCGGCGCGGCTCCAGCCTGAAGGAGCGGGCGCCTTCCAGCGCTTCGATGAACTGCCGTTCCTGGCGCATGATGTCAGGCGCGCAGGCCATCTGGGTGGAAATCATCCGGCCGAAATCGACGCGGTTGCGGCTGATCTTCACCTCGCCGCCGATGCCGTTGCAACCGGCATTGCCGGAAACGCGGCCCTCGCGGGTAATTTCCAGCGTCGCCTGACGGCGGCCGCGAACCCGCTCGCCACGGATGTCCTGCACCAGCCAGCGCCCGTCGATACCGGCTTCCGGCTCCGGCCGGCCCGGACCCGCGCCGACGCGCTCCAGTACCAGATCGGTATCGTCGCGACCGCCGGTCAGCACCGAATAACGGCGGGTGGTGGTGAAGAGCAGCCGGTCGCGGTCGCGGATTTCGGCGCTCAGCGCATAGGAGCGGCGGCCACGGATGTCGCGGTCATCATAACGCAGCACGAAGGGCACCGGCACCTGCCCGCGCGGGCGGATGGTGGTTTCGGCAATCGTCTGCGACGGCGCATCCGCCAGCGAAACGTCGATCAGGCGCACGGTGACGGTCGCGCCCGGCGGCAGGGCGATGCGCTCGCGATAGGAAACGCTGCCGCGCAGGCTTGCCGGTGCGGCAGCCGCGCCGCCCGCCGCAAAAAGCGGCGCAAGCGCAACAAGCCCGGCGAAACTGCGGCGCGAAAGAAGAGGTTGGCGGTCGGTCATGGTGCGTGCTCCGTGCTGGTTCCGTTCGAATTTCAGCGGATGATAAAAAACGGCACTGAACGGGCGATGAACCGGTGGTTGTTTTCTCACGCGTGAGCCGGAGAGGTCCCGGGCGAATGATGACGCGTGCGATTATGAAAGCAGTGGGGAGGCAGCTGGCAGCCTCCCCACGGGTCTCAGCCGCGGAAACCGTCCCGCAGCGCTTCGAACTTCGCCAGTTGCCCGGCCAGCAGTTCCTTGTTCTCGTCGCGGCGGACGAAAATCTTGAACATGGCGCTGCCGGCGGCGTTCATGAACCAGACGGAACAGGAGCGACGGCCGTGGAAGCCGCGATCGACGAAGGTGATGCCGGCGCAATTGTCCTTCTTGATGTGACCGCCGATGGGGCTGTCGCCGTGGATGTTGAACCAGCCGTGGCTTTCGCTGCCTTCCGGCAGGTGGCCCGGCACTTCGAACACGATATCGCCGGTCTGCACGATCATCAGGACTTCGCCCCAGCCGCGCATCTCGTTCCAGATGGCGTCGAAGCGGTCGGCGGCAGCGGAAACGGCGGCACCTTCCGGCAGGATCGCCAGAATTTCGGCCGGCGTCACCTCGGCCTTGGCGGCGATGGCCTCCACGATACCATCGGGCTTTTCGGCGAGCGCAGCGGCGGCGCGGGCCTGCCTGTCGTCGTCGGTCTTTTGGGCTGCAATGCTCATCGGGCGGCCTCAGGCGGCAATCGAACGGCGTTCGCCATTCTTGTCTTCATGGATGATGACGTCGAAGCCTTCGAAATGCGGGCCGGAGAGATATTCCACCTTGCCGCGGTTTTCGCCGGCCTTGGCGTGGGCGGCGCGGAACTGTTCGGATTTCGTCCAGGCGAGGAAATCGTCCTTGGTGGCCCAGACGGTGTGCGAGGCATAAAGCGTGTGGTCATCCGCCTTCGGGCCTTTCAGCATGTGAAATTCGATGTAGCCCGGCAATTCGCTCAGATGCGATTTGCGCTCGCGCCAGATGGATTCGAAGGTTTCCTCATAACCCGGCACCACGCGAAAGCGGTTCATTGCGATAAACATGAAATTCTCCCTTTAGTTTCCAGTTTGAGTCAGGATATCCAGCCGCAGGGAGGTTGGAAAGGGGTTCACGACAAAGCGAACAAATTTACTCCACTTATCGATTGCGCCGCCCATAAACATGTGTAAAGAACTCAAGATTAAATGACGCGGGCTAAGCCGCGCCGGGTTGTGTTTCAGGATAGCGCCATGTTGAATTCCCGCCTTCGTTCCTTCGTTTTCGCCGCCCTCGTGCCCGCCGCAATCGCCTTTGCCGCACCTGCCGCCATGGCTTCGGACAAGGGCAATCCGGAAGCGAAACGCATTGTCGCGGTGGGCGGCACGGTCACCGAAATCCTTTATGCGCTGGGCGCAGGAGACCGCGTCGTTGCGCGTGACAGCACCAGCAGCTATCCGGCCGATGCATTTGCCAAGCCGGATATCGGTTACATGCGGGCGCTTTCGTCGGAAGGCATCCTGTCGCAGAAGCCCGATCTCATCCTCTCTGAGGACGGGTCCGGCCCGGCCGATGTCATCGCCATCCTGAAGGCGAGTGCGGTGCCTTTCGTCACCGTCGATACGCCGCCGAGCGGCGACGCCATCCCCAAAAAGATCGAGGATGTCGGCGCGGCGGTCGGTCTTTCTGACAAGGCGAAGGCGCTGGCTGCCGAGACCAAGGCCGGGCTCGATGCGCTCGCCAGGGATGTTTCGGCCGTGCCGGAAAAGGGCAGAAAGCGGGTTCTCTTCGTGCTTTCCACCGCCGGCGGCCGCATCATGGCGGCGGGCAAGGATACCGAAGCGGCCGCGATCATCGAAATGGCGGGCGGCATCAATGCGGCTCAGGAGATCAATGGTTACAAGCCGCTGACGGATGAGGCGGTCATTGCCGCGGCACCCGATTTGGTGCTGACCATGGCGCGCGGCGACCATGCCGCCAAGGCGGAAGAGATCTTCGCGCTGCCGGCCTTCCAGTCCACGCCTGCTGCCGCCAGCAAGGCGCTCATCAGCATGGATGGGCTTTATCTCATCGGTTTTGGTCCGCGCACGCCTGCTGCGGGCCGCGAGCTGGCAGCTAAGCTCTATCCTGAGGTGGTGAAGCCGTGAGCCTTGCCGCCTTGAGTTCCGCTGAAGGCAGGGTTGCGGGCGACAGATCCCGCCAGGGGGTCGTCACCCTCGCCGTGCTCGTCGGCATCCTGCTGTTTGCCTGTGGCGTGTCGCTGGTCAGCGGACCCACGGGCGTCGGCATGTCCGAACTCTGGGCCTATTTCACCGGCGGCGCGGATCAGCTCGATGCGCGCGACAGGGTCATTCTTGAGGCGGTTCGCCTGCCGCGCACGGCGCTCGGCATGTTGATCGGCGCGGGGCTTGCCGTTTCGGGGGCGATGATGCAGGGCCTGTTCCGCAATCCGCTGGCCGATCCCGGCATTGTCGGCGTCACCTCGGGTGCGGCGCTGTTTGCGGTCGCGGCCATTTCTCTCGGGGAAGGCACGCTTGCCACCGTCGCCGTGTTTTTCGGCCCGCATTTTCTGCCGCTGATGGCGTTTTTCGGCGGGCTGCTGAACACCTGGGTGCTTTACCTGATCGCGACGAAGGATGGCGCCACCTCCACCACCACGCTCATTCTGGCCGGCATTGCGGTGGCGGCGATCAGCGCTGCGCTGATGGGGCTGATGATTTTCATGGCCGATGACCGGGCGCTGCGCGACATTACCTTCTGGTCGCTCGGTTCGCTCGGCGGGGCCACGCCCGCCAAGGTGCTCGCCACCTTGCCCTTCATCGTCATCGTGCTGGCCATCATTCCCTTCGTCGCGCGCGGGCTGGATGCGCTCATTCTCGGCGATGCTGCCGCCTTTCACATGGGCATTCCGGTGCAGCGGCTGAAGCGGATCGTCATTCTGGCCGTTGCCGCCGCCTGCGGGGCAAGCGTGGCGGCGGCCGGCTCCATCGGTTTCGTCGGCATCGTCGTGCCGCATCTTCTGCGGCTCGCCATCGGTCCGTCGCACCGCTTCCTGCTGCCGGCCTCCGCACTTGGCGGGGCGGCGCTTCTGCTTCTGGCCGATAGTTTCGCCCGCACCGTCGCGTCACCGGCGGAACTGCCCATCGGCGTCGTCACGGCGCTCATCGGTGCGCCGGTCTTCCTGTTCCTGCTATTGGGACGCGGCGGTTTTTCCATGCGGAACATGTCATGATCCGGGCCGAAAACCTCACCCTCATCCGCTCCGGCCGCCGGCTTCTCGATGCGGTCAGCGTCGATCTGAAGCCCGGCAAGGTCAATGTCATCATCGGCCCCAACGGTGCGGGCAAATCCACGCTGATGAAGGTTCTCTCGGGCGAAATGCGCGCCGAGGGCGGTTCGGTGACCTATAACGACATCGGCCTGCCGGCATTCACGCCGGTCCAGCTCGCCCGTCTCAGGGCCGTGCTGCCGCAGAGCACCCAGCTTGCTTTCCCCTTCACCGCGCTCGAAATCGTGCGGATGGGGGCTGTCGCACAGGGGTCCCGCGCGCCGGAAGAGCAGGCCCGCCGCGCGCTCGCCAGGGCCGGGCTGCGCGGTTTCGAGCAGCGGTCCTACAACATGCTCTCCGGCGGCGAACAGCAGCGGGTGCAGTTTGCCCGGGCGCTGGCGCAGGTGCCGAACCCGATGGAAAATGGCGAGGCACGGGCGCTCTTCCTCGACGAGCCCACCGCAAGTCTCGATATCGGCCACCAGATCGCCGTGCTGGAAACGGCGCGCGATTTTGCAAGCGGCGGCGGGTTGGTGCTCGCCATCCTGCACGATCTCAACCTTGCGGCGGAATTTGCCGATCAACTTATCGTCATGCATGGCGGCCGAGTGACGGCGAGCGGCCCCTCGCTGGAAACGATCAGCGACGAGACGATTGCAAGGGTCTATGGCATTGGCGGTGTCGTCGGCCGGCTGCCGGCGCGGCATATTCCTTACGTGTTGCCGCAGTCGCGCCACCGTTAAGGACTGTCCTTCGCCTCAGCTTTCCGGACGGGTGGCGATGAAGAGCGCCGAGCCGAGCATGACGGCGGCGACGATGGCGGCCCGCAGCGGCGGCGGCTCGCTCAGGAACCAGAAAGCGGCGTAACTGACGGACATGGCAGAAAGCGCTGCGACCTTGGCATTGCGCGCGATTGCGCCGCGTTCGCGCCATCGCCGCAGCGAAGGGCCGAATCTGGGATGGGCCAGCAGCCATGCCTCGAGTCTTGGCGAGGAGCGGGAAAAACACCACAGCGCCAGAAGCAGGAACGGCGTGGTGGGCAAAACGGGAAGAAACGCGCCGACAATGCCGGTCGCGACCATAAGCCAGCCAAGACAGAGATAAAGAAGGCGCATGTATAAGCCGGTATCATGAGTTCTCTACTCATGATAGAGCGGCGGCATGAAATCTGTGAGCCCTGTTGCCGCAGGCCCTTGTCGCAGAGCCTTACCGCAGGGGGCGAAGCAGAGTTTTTCTCCATCACATTTATCGTGATCGGCGTTTGGCCCGTCGGTCTAAAAGCGCCTTTAGGGTTGAAAGCGAAGCACGCAGTCTTTATCCCCTTGGGCCGCGATGCCCGGAGCATAACCGGGCCGTCAAAGGTTAAGAAGAAGAAGGAAAACACCATGGCCAAGCTGATCCACTCGATGGTCCGGGTGCTGGACGAAAAGCGTTCGGTGGAATTTTACAAACAGGCTTTCGGGCTTGAGGTTGCGGAACGCGCCGAGTTCGAAAACTTCACGCTGATCTATCTCAGCAATGCCGAGGGCGATTTCGAGCTGGAACTGACCGTTAACCGGGGTCGCGAAGTGCCCTATGCGCTGGGCGACGGTTATGGTCACCTTGCGGTCAGCGTGGCCGATGTGGATGGCGAGCACCAGCGCTTCACCGAGATCGGCCTTTCCCCCGGAAAAATCATCGAAGCCGATTATAAGGGCCAGCCTTTCGCGAAATACTTTTTCATCTGCGATCCGGACGGTTACAAGATCGAAGTGCTGCAACGCGGCAACCGGTTCAAATAAGCGCGATTATGGGAGAGGCGGGCATGGCAGAGGCAGGCGTCAAACTCGAGGATAGCTGGAAACGCGTTCTTTCCGGCGAATTCGCCAGCCCCTATATGCTGAAGCTGAAGGAGTTCCTGCTTGCCGAAAAGACCGCCGGCAAGCGCATCTTCCCCAGGGGTGCGGAATATTTCCGGGCGCTGGATCTCACGCCTCTCGATGAGGTCAAGGTCGTCATTTTAGGCCAGGACCCCTATCACGGGCTCGGTCAGGCGCATGGGCTGTGCTTTTCCGTCCAGCCCGGCGTGCGCATTCCGCCCTCGCTCGTCAATATCTACAAGGAATTGCAGAGCGATCTCGGCATTCGCCCGGTGGGTCACGGTTTTCTGGAAAGCTGGGCGAAACAGGGCGTGCTTCTGCTCAACAGCGTGCTGACGGTGGAAGAATCCCGCGCCGCCTCGCATCAGGGGCAGGGCTGGGAAAAATTCACCGACGCCGTCATCCGCGCCGTCAACGACGAATGCGACCATGTCGTCTTCCTGCTCTGGGGTTCCTATGCCCAGAAGAAGGCGGCCTTCGTGGACCAGCGCAAGCATCTCGTGCTGCGCTCGCCGCATCCGTCTCCGCTTTCGGCCCATAACGGCTTTTTCGGCAATGGCCATTTTTCCAAGGCAAACGCCTTTCTTGCCTCCCATGGCCGCCAGCCGATCGACTGGCAATTGCCGGAAACGGTGGGAAGCGACAAAAACCTTCTCTAGACACTCATAAAATACCTTTACGCTTTGCGGTTGTCGGGATTAAAGATAACCGGACTACGAAGTGAAGGATTATGCCCGTGTCTCTCCTGTCTGCCGAAACCTCCGTCTCGCTGCCCGATCCGCTGTCGATCGTCGATGCTTTCGAGGATCATTTTTCCGAGCATATGGAGATGGAACGCGAAGGCGCGACAGTGCGGTTCAAGACGGAATACGGCCATGGCAGCTTCAGCGCCGAGGGCGGCCGTTTCGCGGCAAGGGTGAGCTGCATTTCCGAACATATATTGATGTCGGTAAAGGCGATGGTCGCCGAGCATATCGTCGAATTCTCCGGCGAGACGGGGCTGGATTTCCGCTGGAGCGGCCATGGCGCGCAACAGCGTGAGCTGCCCAATCTCTTCGTCGGCAAGGTTGCCCGCGCCTATAATCTGACGCCGCATATGCGCCGGCTGGTGGTTTCCGTCGAAAGCGGCATCGAAAGGCTGTTGACCGGCGGCATGCATGTGCGCCTGCTTCTGGTGCCGGATCAGGCCCGCGCGCCGGTCTGGCCTTATCTTGCGCCCACCGGCGCCATCGTCTGGCCGGCGGGCGACGATCTTCTCACACGGCGTGTCTACACCATCCGTTCCGGCGATATCGCGCGCGGTGAAGTCGATATCGATTTCGTCATGCACGAGGGCGACCACATGCCGGGCGCGACCTTCGGCGCGACGGCGAAACCGGGCGATGTTCTCGGCATCATCGGCCCGAGCGGCGTCTGCCCGGAAGCCGAGCGTTATGTCTTTGCCGGCGACGAAACGGCGCTGCCGGTGATGCTGCGCATGGCGGCCGAAATGCCGGCCGGCAAAAAGCTCAGCGTCTATGCGGAAATCGACGATGAAGCCGAACGGCAGGAAATCGTCTGCACGGCAAATGTCGAGTGGACATGGCTTTATCGCCGCGGCAAGCCCGCCGGCACCGCCGGCCTCATCGAAAAGGCGTTGCGCGACCGCGCCTGGAGCGCGGATCATGACGGCCTGCATGTCTTTGTCGCCTGCGAAAAATCCGAGGCGAGGGCGGCAAAATCCTTCCTCACCGACGAGATTTCTTTCCCGAAAGCATCGCTGCGCGCCGTCGGCTACTGGACCCTGGGCGTCGCCGACGATCATTGAGCTGCCCTATCGGGCCCGTTGAACAGTCGGTTTTATCGTTCATCATTCGGGAACAATCCGTTCCCGTTGTCCGCTCTATGCCTGAGAGCGCTGTTACCCCATCTTTACGCCATGAACAGGGCAGGCCCCAACCGTGAGGCCCGCCAGGCAAAAGGGGTTTATCATGCTCAACCAGATCAAGGGCCTGCACCACGTCACGTCCATGGCGGCGAGCGCGCGCCAGAACAACAGTTTTTTCACCGATACGCTCGGCCTGCGCCGGGTGAAAAAGACGGTCAATTTCGACGCGCCTGACGTCTATCATCTCTATTATGGCGATGAGGTCGGCACGCCCGGCTCCGTCATGACCTATTTTCCGTTCCCGCATATCGCCCGCGGCCGTCCCGGCACCGGTGAGGTGGGCACGACGCTGTTTTCCGTTCCGGAAGGGTCGCTCGGCTACTGGCAGGACCGTCTTTCCAAGGCCGGCGTGGATGGCCTGAAGGCCGATGAAGCCTTCGGCAACAAGCGCCTGCATTTCGCAGGTCCCGATGGCGACGGTTTTGCGCTGGTCGAGGTCAGGGATGACAACCGTGCGCAGTGGATCGGCAATGGCGTCGGGGCGGATCAGGCAATCCATGGTTTTCAGGGTGCCTCGCTGCGACTTCGCGATGAAGGTGCGACGGCCGAGCTTTTGAAATTCATGGGCTATCAGGAAGTGGATCGTCAGGATGGCGTTCTGCGCCTCGGCATTCCCGGCGGCAACGGTGCCGACTTTATCGACATCGAAACCATGCCGAATATTTCTGGCGCGCGGCTGGGTGCGGGGTCCGTGCACCACATCGCCTTTGCGGTCGAAAACCGCGAAAAGCAGCTGGAGGTGCGCAAGGCGCTGATGGATACCGGCTATCAGGTGACACCGGTGATCGACCGCGATTATTTCTGGGCGATCTATTTCCGCACACCGGGCGGCGTGCTGTTCGAAGTGGCCACCAACCAACCCGGTTTCGACCGTGACGAGGACACCGCCCATCTCGGTGAGGCGCTGAAGCTGCCGACCCAGCACGCGCATCTGCGCTCCGTGCTTGAAGAGCATCTGGAGCCGCTGGGGGACGAGAAGGCGGTTTGATCATCCGGGCTTGGCCATTGAGTTTGGCAGGACGTTGCCACACGTTTCTTCTCCCCGCCGGGGAGAAGGTGGCCCGAAGGGTCGGATGAGGGGGCAACGTTGCCGCATATCTCTACCCTTGCCCCCTCATCCCGCTGCCGCGACCTTCTCCCCGAACGGGGAGAAGAAACCAGCGGAAGCCCCTCGCTCCACGTGAGATTTCCGCGCCTGGCGGAGAAGCCGCGCGGAAGCCGTTGAACCTCTTCCTTTCAGAAAGGATCCCCCATGACCAGGGACAGCTATTTCCACAAATCCCGCGCCGGCGCTGCCGGTGCACCGCTTTTCGTTTTGCTGCACGGCACCGGCGGCGATGAAAACCAGTTCTTCGATTTCGGCTCGCGCCTGCTGCCTGAGGCGACCATTCTCTCACCCGTCGGCGATGTCTCCGAACATGGCGCGGCGCGGTTTTTCAGGCGCACGGGAGAGGGCGTCTACGACATGGCCGACCTTCAACGGGCGACCGTCAAGATGGCGGACTTCATCAGGGCGAACCGGGAGCATTATCAGGCCGGTCCGATCGTCGGCCTCGGTTTTTCCAATGGTGCGAATATTCTCGCCAATGTGCTGATCGAAGAGCCCGGGCTTTTCGATGCGGCGGTGCTGATGCATCCGCTCATCCCGTTCGAACCGAAAATCTCTCCTGCCAAGGCCTCGCGCCGGGTGTTGATTACGGCCGGCGAGCGCGATCCGATCTGCCCGGTGCCGCTGACGAAGGCGCTGGGAGAGAACCTCAAGGCGCAGGGCGGCACGGTGGAAACCGTGTGGCACCCGGGCGGGCATGAAATCCGCTCCGGCGAGATCGATGCGGTCAGGGGTTTTCTGGCGGCTTATAACGCTTAGCTGGATGTCTGCACCATGCCGGCTTTTAAGCCGGCATTCGCCTGTGCTGCCACCTCAGCGATATCCGCATTGCTGCAACTGCGCCTCGTAACGCAGCGCCATGTTGGCGGAGCGGCGGGCGGCCTTCTGGACCGCGGAATTGTTGCGCCAGCTGCCCTTCGCATAACCGGCATGGCCGGAATAATAGGCGAGGTAGAGATTATAGGGGTCGTTCAGCGAAATGCCGTTTTCGCGCCGGCTTTTGGCGTGATACCAGCCGACGAAGTGGATGGCATCGGTGAAATCGGTGCGGCTTGCCGACCAGCGGCCGGTTTCACGCTGGTAAACGCTCCATGTGCCGTCCAGCGCCTGTGCATAACCATACGCGCTCGACTGGCGTGTCCAGGGAATGAAGCCGAGAAGCTTGGTGCGTGGCGGCCGCGCATAGGGGCGGAAGGCGGATTCGGTGTAGATCGTCGCCATCATGACAGGCACGGGCACGCCGAATTCGCGCTCGGCCGCTTTCGCATCGCGCCGCCAGTTGTTGAAGATGCCGTTCCGCTGCTCGAAAATCGCACAGGCATTGGTCACCTGCGACGGTGCGGTGGCGCAGCCGGCCAGAACGAGCATCAGAAAAACAACGGCAAATACGCCACGCATAACGGAACCCTTTCGTTCCGCTATTCTTAAATTGCTAACCATTAACGTCGGGTTTTAAGACAAGGTTAATTCAAATGCCGCCGATCGGGCGGCCGTTAACCCGCTGAAAATTCCTGTGGCCGGGATGGGGCGAGGCCGCCTCCCGAGCGCCTTTTTTCAAGAAGCGTTCATCCCCGCACATCCACGGTCCCGCCGGTCCGGCTATACTTGGCCCATCCCGGTCATCAGGTGTGCGCGCGGCGCAAGGTGGACGGGGCAGGCGGCCGAAACCGGGGAGTTTCCCGATGTCACGGTTGAGGCGGCCGGCATATGCCCATCCTCCAAACAGGAACCGGTTTGGCGGGCGGGTCATATCTTTCAAGCCGGGGCCGCATCGTCTGCAAACCCCTGCAATACCCTTTGATACCCCCGCAGCGATGTGGCCCCTATATCGCTTCCCAACGTTGCCGCGGAATTCGCGGTGACGGTGTCGGCGCATATTCGAAAAAAAGCGTCCGCTGTACAAAAATGAAAACCGATAAAATTGTAGCAATCGGCTTAAAGCGGCTGAAAACAGTGCTGTGCCATTGTGGGATCACAGACGGGGAGCGGCCTTTGAAAGAGACGCTCCACAAAACAGAAATCGAGACCGGCACAAGCCGGCGGATCGCAAACGGGGTATGAAATGCTGAAGAAGATTATTGCTGCCGCCATCTGCGGAATTGCCGTTGCTTCCATGTCCAATCATGCCGACGCGGCTGGCGCTGCCGGTTTTGCCCGCGGTTTTGCCGCCGTCGAGAAATCCGCGGTGACGCAGATCGGTGTTTCCGCGCCGGGCGGTTTCGATGGCTGCGTTCTTTCCGCCGGCCAATGTGTCTCCACCATCGCCGCGCCGCTGACCGGTGAGCGCCGCGAGGAACTGCTGCGCGTCAACCGCGATGTGAACGCCACCATGGGCGCGCTCGACGATTATTTCTCCGGTTTTGCAACCGATGTTCCGGCAACGCCGTCGTTGAGCCTTGGCGATTGCGGTGACTGCGCCGCCATCAAGCGCACGGCCCTTGCCGGCGCCGGCTGGTCTTCCAGCGCGCTGCGCCTTGCCTTTTCGCTGAACAATGACGGATCGCTCGAAAAAGTGCTGATCGTCACCACCGACAAGGGCGATATCGTCCTTGGCAACGCCGTCTTTTCTCCGGCCGAGCGCGAAACCGCGCTCTGACCTTTCGTTCGAGCATCGGAAAGATTTTCGGCCCGATGCTCCATTCTTTCATGCCTGCCAGACTGCGCCGGTTTTCCTGACCCTGTCGGTTCAGGAAGCCGGCGATTTTTTTCGTTCCGCGACGGCAATGCCCGCCAGCGCCATGATAAGAGCGACGATCTGATAGGTATGCAGCGTCTCGCTGAGCACGATAACCGACAGTAGGGTGCCGAAGACGGGCACGAGGTTGATGAAGAGGCCAGCGCGGTTGGCGCCGATCTGTTCAACGCCCTTGATATACAGGATCTGCGCGACGAGAGAGGCAAAAATGGCGGCATAGACCACCAGCACCCAGCCCTTCTGATCCGGCCAGACGACGCTCTCGCGTGAGATTTCCCAGAAGATCAGCGGCACCGAGGTAACGAGGGCGAAGAAGGCGGGGATGGCCATCAGCGTGCGCCAGTCGACCGCCGGTTTCCAGCGCAGGATGACGGTGTAGATGGCATAGACCAGCACGGCGAGCAGCATGATCGCGTCGCCGACATTCATTTCCAGTTGCAGCAGCGAGACCGGATCGCCATGCGAGGCGAGAAGCGCCACGCCGGCGATGGTGAGGCAGAAGCCGGCGATCTGGCCGAACAGCACGCGGGTGCGGAACAGCATGAAATTCAGCACGAAGATGACCATGGGAATGCCGGCCTGGATGACGGCGGCGTTGATGGCCGAGGTGTGTTGCAGAGCCGTGTAGAGAAACACGTTGAAGGCGGTATAACCGACGCTGCCAAGCACGAGGAAATAGGGCAGGCGTTTTTTCACCACCGGCCAGTCCTTGATGAGCTGCGGTACGGAAATGGCGAAGATGATGGCGACGGCGAAGACCCAGCGCAGGAAGGTGAAGGCCATGGGGCTGATGTGGCCGACGGCGAGCTTGCCGGCAACGGTGTTGCCGCCCCAGCAGAGCGTGGCGATGATGAGGGCGATATAGGCTTTGGAGGGCACGCTGATGTTTCGCTTCTTCACGGGGCGGGAAAACGGCTAAGGGGTGAATGGCGGTCTTGCGCCCGCGCTTGGCCCCCACGGGGCGAGATAATGCGGGAAATCCGCGCCTTGTCACGGAAAAAGCAAAATTCTCCATAAGAAACAGGGTCGCTTTCCGTAAAACAACACAGTATACATTCGCGGGTTTGGGTTTCCCATCGGGTTATCGGGCGCGCAAGCGCCATGAGCAGGAAAGCAAGAAATGACGAATGTTGTGGTGGTCGGCTCGCAGTGGGGCGACGAAGGCAAAGGCAAGATTGTCGACTGGCTGTCCGAGCGGGCAGATGTCGTCGTGCGGTATCAGGGCGGCCATAATGCCGGCCATACGCTTGTCATCGATGGCATCAGCTACAAGCTTTCGCTTCTGCCGTCCGGCGTCGTGCGTCCCGGCAAGCTCGCCGTCATCGGCAATGGCGTCGTGGTCGATCCGCATGCGCTGATCGCCGAAATCGGCCGTCTGGAAGCGCAGGGTGTGAAGGTGACGCCGGAAAACCTGCGTATCGCCGACAATGCCACACTTATTCTTTCGCTGCACCGCGAGCTGGACGGCATGCGCGAAGACGCGGCCTCCAACAGCGGCACGAAGATCGGCACCACCCGCCGCGGCATCGGCCCGGCCTATGAAGACAAGGTTGGCCGCCGCGCCATCCGCGTCATGGATCTGGCTGACATGGAGGCGCTTTCCGCCAAGGTCGACCGTATTCTGACGCATCACAATGCGCTTCGCCGCGGTTTCGGTGCAACCGAAGTCTCGCACGAGACGATCATGGAAGAGTTGGGCTCGATTGCCGAGCGCATCCTGCCCTTCAGCGAAACCGTCTGGCTGCTGCTCGACAAGAAGCGCCGCGCCGGTGCGCGCATCCTGTTCGAAGGCGCTCAGGGCTCACTGCTCGATATCGACCATGGCACATACCCCTATGTGACCTCTTCCAACACGGTTGCCGGCCAGGCCGCCGCCGGTTCCGGCATGGGTCCGGGTTCGCTGGGTTATATTCTCGGCATCACCAAGGCTTACACCACCCGCGTTGGCGAAGGTCCGTTCCCGACCGAGCTGAACGATGAGATCGGCCAGTTCCTCGGCGAAAAGGGTCACGAATTCGGCACCGTCACCGGCCGCAAGCGCCGCTGCGGCTGGTTCGACGCCGCGCTGGTGCGCCAGTCGGTCGCCACCAATGGTATTACCGGCATCGCGCTCACCAAGCTTGATGTTCTGGATGGTCTCGACGAGCTGAAAATCTGCGTCGGTTACAAGCTGGACGGGCAGGAAATCGACCATCTTCCGGCAAGCCAGGGTGCGCAGGCGCGGGTCGAGCCGATCTACGTCACGCTGGAAGGCTGGAAGGAATCTACCGTCGGTGCCCGAAAATGGGCGGATTTGCCTGCTCAGGCAATCAAATATGTCCGTCAGGTCGAGGAATTGATCGGGGCGCCTGTCGCACTTCTGTCGACAAGTCCGGAGCGTGACGACACCATACTTGTGACTGATCCGTTTGAGGATTAATGTCCTCGGCGATCTAGATTCATAAACCATATCGGGCCGGTACGTCGCCGGTCACGACGAGAAAGTGCTTATGGCGGATTTTGTAGCAGTCATTCGCAAGGCCGTGGATGGCTTGGCGAACAATACTCCCGAAAACCGGGCGAAGGTTTACGACAAGGCGCGCAGTGCGGTTGTGCGCCAACTCGAGAATATGAAGCCACGTCCGCCGGAAGAATTGTTGCGCCGGCAGATCGCCAAGCTGGACGCCGCCATAGCCGAGGTGGACAGCGAATATGCCGAGGCGCTTCCGGCGCTGGAGGAAGATGACGCTGTCTCTCCCGCTGCAGAAGAGACGGCGGCATCCTATTACCAGCAGGATGCTGCCGACGAAGACGAGGCCCGCGCCGCCGAGCTGGCAGAGGATACCGACGGGGAAGAGGCGCGGCACGAGCCGGCCTACGAAGAGCCCGCATCCGCTGAACCCGCGCAATCGGAGCCGGTTTACGAAGACGCGGCCGAAGAGGAAGAGCCCCGGCACGCTGACACCGCTGCCGATGAGGAGCAGCATCACGGCGACCGCGAGCCGGAAGAGCTTTATGATGCGCCGGAAACGGTTCATGCCGCTCCCGCCCCGGCACACGGCTCCGACGAAGCCGTCGGCACCTATTTCACACGGGCGGATGAAGAGCCGGCTCACCAGCCGGAGCCTGAAACGGCGCTCGGCGCTGCCGATGATTCCGTTCCCTCCCATTGGGCGCAGCCGGTGGATGAGGATGACTGGCGCAAGCTCGATGAAGCGCAGGACGACGATGTGCGTCCGGCCGCCGAGGAATATGAAGAGGTTCGCAACGAGACCGACGAACGTCCGCTCGTTGCCGGTTATGCCGCGCAGCATTACCAGGAGCCGGAAGTAAGTTTCGAGCCCGCCCCTTACGAAAAGGATGAGCGGCGCGAGGCGGACGACCATTTCGGCCCCGCCGCCGTGGAGCATGCTCCGGCGTTTGGCGGTCGGCACGATTTTGACGACCATCGCCAGCCGGAAGAGCAGGCTCCGAAAAAGGCGGCCGTGGTCGAGGATTTCTCGTCCTATTTCCAGGATGCGGATATTGCCATTCCCGCCAAGGACGCGCCGGCGCTGCCGCGCGCGGATAACGATCTCTTCGGCGATCAGGCAGCGGCAAAGGACAATAAGGAACGCACGCCCTGGGACGATCTGGACGAGCTGATCGGTTATGACGGCGCGTCGTCCTCCACCCGTCAGGCTTCGGGCGAAACGAATGGCGCGGGCGCTGCCGCCGCAACGCCCGCCTATATGGTCAAGAAGAAGCCGCGCCGCAATTATGCGTCGCTGGTTCTGGCCCTTGTCGGCGTGGCGCTGCTTGCCGGCGGCGGTTATGCCGTGTGGATGAACCGCGATGCGCTGAACGATATGGTCGGCGGGCTGGTCAGCTCCGCACAGAACGGCGGCACCAGCCAGACGGCTTCGAACGGCACGGGTGAGGCGCAGACCTCGACACCGCCGGCGGCCCAGCAGCCGCCCGCCACGGGGCAGCAGCCGACAACCCCGACCAACCATCAGACCCCGACCCATGGCGATGACGGCTCCGTCACCGGCACCAAGTTCACCCAGCGGCTTCTGGCCGACGGCACCGAGCGTGACGAGGGACCTGCCGCCGGTGCGAACGGCCAGCCGGTCACCGCCGAAGGCCAGTCGGTCTATGAGCAGAATGTCGCGCCGCCGCCTGCGGGCGAGGCTCCGGCCAATAATGCCGGTGCGCCCGCCGGAACGCCTGCCGGCACGCCGCCGGCGCAGCAGCCTGCCGCCGCTGCCGGCGACCGCATGTTCCTTTATGAGGAAGTGCTGGGCCAGACGGTGCCGACCGCCATTCAGGGCAGCGTTTCCTGGTCGCTGCAGCAGGAAAATGACGGTGAGGGCAAACCTTCTCCGACCGTGCAGGGCCAGATCACCGTTCCCGGCCGTGGCCTCAGCGCGCTGATCACCTTCAAGCGCAATACCGATCCGTCGCTGCCGGCCAGCCATCTGATCGAGATCGTCTTCTCGGTTTCGCCCGGCTTCGAAGGTGGCGCTATCGACAGCGTCCAGCGCATCGCGATGAAGAGCACCGAGCAGGATCGCGGCAACGCGCTGATCGCGGTTCCGGCCAAGATCACCGACGATTTCCACATGATCGCGCTCAACGACTTCCCGGATGCGATGAAGACCAATCTGGAGCTTCTGAAGAGCCGCAACTGGATCGACATCCCGGTTTCCTACCGCAACGGCCGGCGTGCGCTGCTGACCCTGCAAAAGGGCAATGACGGCATCGCCGCCTTCGACAAGGCGCTCAGCGAATGGGCGGCGGCAACGCCGGCGACCGGGCAGTGATGGTTATGGGGGCGTTCCACCGATAGCTCGCCCCCTCATCGCCTCGCTGCGCTCCGGCACTTCTCCCCGGCGGGGAGAAGAATTTGCCGCGCCCTATCGACCTATAAAAAGCCTTACCCGAAGTCTCATGCGGAACGAGACGGTTCCCCAGCTTCTTCTCCCCGCCGGGGAGAAGTGCCGGAGCGCAGCGAGGCGATGAGGGGGCAACGCCTGCTGTTTTGCGCAGCCGCGCTGTTCCCTCAAAGAAAAACCCGCAGACCTTGCGATCTGCGGGCTCAACGAGCGGATAGCTCAATCCAGAACTAAGACGGCCACTTCGGCCTTAAGCATCCACCACGCGCAGCGCACGCGCAGCTTCCAGCGCTTCCTTCTGCACCGCTTCCTGCACCTTCTCAAAGGCGCGAACCTCGATCTGGCGCACGCGTTCGCGGCTGATGTCGAACTCGGAGGAAAGTTCCTCCAGCGTCACCGGGTCTTCAGCAAGCCGGCGGGCTTCGAAGATGCGACGTTCGCGGTCGTTCAGCACGCCCATGGCTTTCGCCAGCATGCGACGGCGGGTTTCCAGTTCGTCCTGTTCGATCAGCACGTCTTCCTGGCTGTCATGGTCGTCCACCAGCCAGTCCTGCCATTGGCCGGACTCGCCTTCGGACGCCTTGATCGGCGCATTCAGCGAGGCGTCGCCATGCAGGCGGCGGTTCATCGAGATGACTTCTTCTTCCGACACCTGAAGCTTGGTGGCGATTTCCTTGACATGCTCCGGCTTCAGATCGCCATCGTCGATTGCCTGGATGCGGCCTTTCAGCCGGCGCAGGTTGAAGAACAGGCGCTTCTGGTTGGCGGTCGTGCCCATCTTCACCAGCGACCACGAGCGCAGGATATATTCCTGGATCGAGGCCTTGATCCACCACATGGCATAGGTGGCGAGGCGGAAACCGCGCTCCGGATCGAATTTCTTCACCGCCTGCATCAGGCCGACATTGCCTTCGGAGACGACTTCGCCGATCGGCAGGCCGTAACCGCGGTAACCCATGGCGATCTTGGCGACGAGACGCAGGTGGCTGGTGACGAGTTTATGCGCGGCGTCGCGGTCGCCATGCTCGGCATAACGCTTGCCAAGCATGTATTCTTCCTGCGGCTCCAGCATCGGAAATTTGCGGATTTCGTCGAGATATCTATTGAGACCGGCTTCGCCGGCTGTAATCGTAGGCAAACTATTGCGGGCCATAAAGCACCCCCTTATCTATGGTCTGGAACGGCACCCTCTTTGATCGGCGACTGACCCGCCGGAGGCACACCGTAAGCTGCGGGTCGTTACCGACCCCGCACGAACCCATGTGACAGATATGTACGCGCCCGCCGCGTTTCAAGCGAACGCTGCGTTCACACATGCGTTATGTTCCAGTGACACCTTCTTTGACCTGTTTAACTTTCGAACGGTAGATTCGTTCCGAAAAACCGCCAAGGCCGGAGCGCACCATCAGCTCATACATCACCCGCCTGCGCATGGGATTGTGCAGGCGCACCACCTTCGAGCCGAGGAACTGCGTCTCCACATGGGCAAGCGCCTGCAGATCGGGATCGGCGGCAATCGCGTCCGCATAGGTCGCGTGAAATTCCCGGCGGCAGACATAGGTTTTGTATTTCGTCATGCCGAAGCAGACGAGGCTGTGGCCATGGGTGCGCAGGAAATCGGCGACGCCCACCGTCACTTCCGGCCAGGCGGGGTTGAAGGTGTCGTCGAAGACGATCACGCCATGCGGCGCGATCACCTCCATCGCCAGTTTCGCATCGGCCAGCACGTGGTGCAGGTTGTGGCCGCCATCGATGCTGAAGAAGCGGGCGGGGCCGATGCGGGAGGTGATGTCGGCGGGCGCCAGCTGCGTGCTGTCGCCCCTGATGATCAGGTCTTCATCCATGGCGAAACCCAGCCGTCGGCCGTTTTCCATCAGGCGTTCATATTGGTCGAGGCTGCCATCTTCGGGCGGATCGAGATCGAAGAGATCGACACCCAGCACCTTTTCCTGCCTCCCGGCGAATTTACGCAGCAGGAAATAGGAGCGGCCGTAATAAACGCCGATTTCCGCCATGCCGCCATGGAGGCCGCTTTTCGTCTGGGCCTGCAACAGCGCCTTGAAGACGAGCGCATCGGGCGGGTCGATATAGCCTTCGACGCTGCGCAACTCCTGAAAGATAAACCGGCGGTCTTCGATATTCATGCGATAGATCCCGTCATCATGCCGGTTCCGTTCGGGGGCGGATCGAACGAATGGCGTCCCTGCGGCTTTATTTGGCAGGCTTGAAATCGGCACGGTTTAACGGCGGCGATTTCAGGCTTTGCGGGGCCGAGGAGGTGCGACGATTGAAGCGAAATTGGGGCGGTCTATAAAAAGGACCGACTGCGGAATATCGCTATCCGCTAATCTTTTTTTATTATCCGGGGCTTCCGGCGAAATGCATGGCGCAGTTTTTTTGACCGCGCCATGCAGGTTTTCAGCCACGCAATGCGGCGGTCAGCGCTTCCATGTCATCCGGCAGGTCGGTTTCGAATTCCATCACCTCGCCGGTGCGCGGATGTTCGAAAGCGAGCAGATAGGCATGCAGGGCCTGGCGCGGAAAGCCGCGAACGGTGCTCTTTGCCGGTTCTTCGAGAAGGTTCGCCTTGGTGCGGAAGGCCGCGCCATATTCGGGATCGCCGATCAGCGGATGGCCGATATGGGCCATGTGAACGCGGATCTGGTGGGTGCGGCCGGTTTCCAGCCGGCATTCCACCATGGAGGCGAGGCAGGTGGCGTCCGGCCGCTCATGGTAACGTTCCATCACCTCGTAATGGGTGATCGCCTCGCGGGCATCGTCCGAATCCTCGTGCTTGACGGCGCGTTTGGTGCGGTCGGCGCTGCGGCCGAGCGCTGCATCGATGGTGCCGCGCAGGGTGCGCGGGCGTCCCCAGACAACGGCCTTGTAGGCGCGCTCCAGCGGCCCGGTGCGGCCATGGTCGGCAAATTGCGCGGCGAGATGGCGGTGTGCATTGTCGTTCTTCGCCACGACCATGACACCGGAGGTTTCCTTGTCCAGCCGGTGCACGATGCCCGGCCGCCTGACGCCGCCAATGCCGGAGAGGCTGTCGCCGCAATGGTGGATGAGGGCGTTGACCAGCGTGCCGGTCCAGTTGCCGGCGCCCGGATGCACGACGAGACCGGCGGGCTTGATGAGCACGATCAGGTCTTCATCCTCATATTCCACGTCGAGCGGAATGTCCTCGCCCTTGGGTTCCGGGTCTTCCGGCTCGGGCATGACGATTTCGATGCGGTCCTTGGGATGCACCTTCTTTTTCGGCTCCGTCACCGGCTGGCCGTTGATGGAGACCGCGCCCTGCTCGATCAGCGCTTTCAGCCGGCTGCGGGAGAAGTCGCCGCCCACTTCGCCTGCCAGCCATGAATCGAGGCGGCCTTCGGCGTTTTCCCCGGCAATCAGGACTTTCCTTGCGTCTCCGCCTTGTTTAAAGGGGTCGTTCATTCTTATTTTTCCGATCCATCAGCATTTCAGGGAACCCGATGACGCAGATCGAGCAAGACGAACAGGAAGACAAGCCGCTTGATCCGGCCATGGAAAAAGTTCGCCGCAAGATGATCCGTTTGCAGATCGTGTCGGGCTCCGTGATGTTTATCAGCCTTATGGCCGTCTTCGGTGCGGTTGTCTACAAGGCGATGGGGCCGTCGAAGGCCGTCCAGACGCAGAGCGAAGCGCCGAACCTCGCCGTTCCCACCGGTAACGGGCCGGTTGCCGTCACCGCCAGCCTGCCGCAGGGCTTCACGATCGACAATGTCAGCTATTCCGGCGGCGACATGCTGTTTTACGGGCGGCTCGCGAACGGCACCCGCAAGGCGCTGGTCTTCAACGTCGCGGCCGGCCGGTTCCTCGCCGATGTGACGGTCGATGGCCAGTAAGGCCAATAAGCTGCTGGATGGGCGGGCGCTGATCCCGGTCGAGGACCCGGCCGATCCGCGCATCGCCGCCTTTCGCGATATTCGCGAGCGCGACCTGACCGGGCGTCAGGGCCGCTTCATTGCCGAAGGCACGGTGGTGCTGCGCATGCTGGCCGCCGCCCATAAAGCGGGCGGCGCCTTTGCGGCCGAGAGCATCCTCATCCTCAGAAACCGGCTTTCGGGCGTCGCGGATATCCTTGCCGATTTCCTGCCGGATGTGCCGGTTTATGTGGCTGAAGCGCCGGTGCTGGATGGCATTGTCGGTTTTCACCTGCATCGCGGTATTCTGGCGCTTGGGCGGCGGGTTCAGGATCGCGGACTGGAAGAGATGACGGCGGTACTTCCCGCCTCTTCGCTGGTGCTTGTGGGTTGCGGCATTTCCAATCACGATAATCTGGGGGCGATGTTCCGCAATGCGGCGGCGTTTTATGCCGATGCGGTGCTGCTGGACGAGACGTGCTGCGATCCGCTTTATCGCAAGGCACTCAGGGTGTCAGTCGGTTCGGTCCTGTCCGTTCCCTATCATCGCGGCGGCGGCGCAGTGGAGATGCTGGAGCGGCTCTCGGAGGCCGGGTTTGCGATCTGGAGCCTTTCGCCCAATGGCGAGACCGAGATTCGCGATATTCCCCGATCCGAGCGCATGGCGCTGGTGATCGGCACGGAAGGCGAGGGGCTGCCGCAATCGGTGCTCTCGCGGTTCCATACGGCGCGGATTGCGCAATCGCCGCAGCTGGATAGCTTGAATGCGGGGACGGCTTCGGGGCTGGCGCTTTATCAGATGGCGGGGGTTATGGGGCGGGTGTGATGCCGAGGCGTATGCGGCTTCACCCCCCTCTGTCCTGCCGGACATCTCCCCCTCAAGGGGGGAGATCAGCTGGGAGCTAACGCTCGCTCATTCGCAACGTTAGAGTTGGGCTGAAGAGTGCCGCATATCGATCTCCCCCCTTGAGGGGGAGATGCCCGGCAGGGCAGAGGGGGGTAAGCCGCACACTCAACGCGGGGTAAACCACACCCACCGCGGACCTAATGTTCCCGCTTCTCCATCACCACCTTCGCCCGTTTCGCAAGGCTCTCCCGCCCCGATGAGCCGGAGGCCTTGGCGAGCAGCCCCGGAATGGGCGATTTCTCGCCCTCCTGCGCGGCCGTGAGCGCGATCATCTCGGCGGCGATCCTTGCGATTTCGCGGCGGATGGGTTCGTCATTGCCGGTGCCGCGCACGTTCAGCAGGCGTTCAGTGAGCGCGGTGCCCTGATTGCGGATATCCTCGATTTCCTGCTCCAGACCTTGCGACGCCGCTGGCCCCGTCACGACCGGGGGGGCTGGCTCCTCTGCGGCCACCGCCGGTGCCGCCTCTTCTTCGGCGGCGGGTGCGGTTTCGAGCGCGGCGGCTGGGGCATGGGCCGCGGGTTGCGATGGGCTAACCGTTTTCTCGACCGGCACGGCCGGGTTCGGCAGGCGGATGATCATGTCATTGGCGCGGCCGCCGGTTGCGGCAAGCTGTTCCTTGAGGCGGGCGACTTCTTGGTTGCGCAGCGTCAGCATCGTGTCGAGATCGGCATTTTTCGCCATGACGGTCGCGACCTGTTCCTCAAGCCGGGTGACCTTGCGGCTTTCGCGCGCAACCGCCGTCATCGCCTCCTTGTTGCGGGCCGCCACATCCTGCAATTCGCGGGTCGCGGTCTCGCCTTCCTTGCGGAAACGCGTGGCGCTCTGCTTGGCCTGCTCGGCCTCCAGATCGCGGGTGGCGGCGAGGATTTTCGAATCATCCAGCTCGCGCGTCAGATTGGTGAGGCGCGCGGTGAGATCGGACATCTGGCCGGCGCGCTCGTTGGCGGCCTGCTCCTGTTGTGCGAGGTTCGCCTGTACGGCGCCGGCGTGTTCTTCGGCGGCATCGAGGGCCGCGCGCAATTCGCCGATTTCCAGCGTCAGCTCCTCGATTTTCAGGGAGAAGCTGCGGTTCTGCTCGCCCAGCCGATAGGCATCGCTGGAGGCGGCCTCGTTGGCGAGACGCAGCGAGGTGTTCTTTTCCCGTTCCGTATCCAGTTCCTGGCGGACTTTGGCGTTTTCGGCGGCGTAGAGCGCACGCGCCATGTCCTTCTGGGCGCGCACTTCCTGCGGGCTGATGGGCATCGTCGCGCGTATGCGGTTTTCCGTATAGGCGACGATGCGGCGGTGGATCGCGGGTGCGATCAGCAGGGCCAGCAGGGTTGCGGTGAGAAAACCCAATCCGAAGAGAATGGCATATTCGATCACGCGGGACAGTCTCCGAAACTCAGATACGCGCGCATTCGGAAAGAGGGGCGCGAAAGCACGTTACGCTATTATTGCAACCGTGGGGAGGGGTCTCCCGGCAATTGTACAGGCGGTGTCGGCGCCGCTTGTTTCTTCTCCCCGCGGGGGAGAAGTCCGCGGCAGCGGGATGAGGGGGCAAGGGTGGTGAGATACGGTAACGGTGCCCCCTCATCCGACCCTTCGGGCCACCTTCTCCCCGCCGGGGAGAAGAAAGACGCGGCACCCTCGCATAATCAGAAGGGGTTCCAGGTCGGCTGCTGGGTGAGCTTCAGGTAACCGACATTGATGCCGAGGCGTGCGCCGATGCCGGTGCGGATGGGGGCAAGCGTTACGTCGCTGCTCTTCAGATAGGTCATGCCGACGCCGGCGACGATGAAGGCGGAGCCGCTCACACCGCCGTAACGGCGGTAAAGCGCATCGACGGAGGGCAGGTTGTAAACCAGCATCATGGCGCGGGTGCCTTGGCCGCCATAATCGAGGCCGAGGGAGGGACCCTGCCAGAAGACGGGGTGCTGGCCGGCATTCTTGGTGTAAAGCGTGCCTTCGCCATAGGTGAGGCCCGCGACGAAGGCGCCGGAGCCTTCCTGACCGAGAATGTAACCGTTTGGAAGACCGTATTGCTGGAAGGCGCGCTCCACCACCTTGGCAAGACCGCCGGTGGTTTCACCGAAGAATCCGTGGCCTGCATCCACGACTTCCTGGAAAGAATATTGATCGCTGTTCTGGGCCGCGGCCGGTGCGACCCATATCAGGAGGCTCGCAAGGAGCGCGACAATTTTTCCCAGTCCGAGGCGTGCAATGGTGCGGGTTTTCGTAAGGCGCATCGTCATGTCCGTCCGTCTGTTTCGTTAGCGCATCGGTTCGAAAATCCGAATCGGTTTTCGAAAGGGCCGATGCGCAGAGTCAAAGTTCTACAGCATGTTTCGCGCATCCTTGCGGATACACGGGGCTCCAGTGTGGCCTGTTAAGGCATTTGGCATTTTGAAACCATCCTATTAACAATCGGTTTACCAAATATGGTGTCATTATGGCTTAACAATTTCCACACCGTCCGCGCCTCCCTTGCGCAGGAGAGAATTTTATGACCAGCAAACTCAATATCACGCTGTCCGGTCCCGATCTGGCGGCTCTTCTGTGCAGCCGTGTGTGCCATGATGTGATTTCTCCTGTCGGCGCCATCAATAACGGCCTCGAACTCTTGGACGAGGGCGGCACGGATGACGATGCGCTCGATCTCATCCGCACGTCAGCCCTTAACGCATCCGTGCGGCTGAAGTTCGCCCGCCTTGCTTTCGGCGCTTCCGGCTCCGCCGGCGCGTCCATCGACACCGGCGAGGCCGAAAAAGCCGCCCAGGATTTCGCCGCCGCCGAAAAGAAGGCGGAGGTGAGCTGGAACGGCCCGCGCGCCATCGTTGCGAAGAATCGTGTCAAACTTCTGCTCAATCTCTTCCTCGTGGCTTATGGCGCCATTCCGCGCGGCGGCAATGTGGATGTGCTGCTGGAAAGCCCCGACGGCGACGCCAGGTTCGAAATCACCGTCAAGGGCCGGATGATGCGCGTGCCGGCCAAGTTCGTGGAAATTTACGAGGGCAGGCTGGAAGAGGCGGTCGACGCCCATTCCGTTCAGCCCTATTACACGCTGCTTCTGGCCGAGGAGGCCAATATGGCGGTGGAATACAAGGTGCATGACGACCGCATCGTGTTTACCGCCAAGACGGTTGCCGAGTGACCGTTCAATCGCCGATCTGAATTTGTGAAAGGGCCGGGACCGCGTCTGCCGACGCGCCGGCCTTTTTCGTTTGGGGAGCATGTTCATGACACGTCTGACAACCGCTCGCCTTGTCCTGCGGCCGCATGCCATCGCGGATGAAGCGCTTTATCGCGCCTTCTGGGGCGCGGATGTTCCGCAGATCGAAGGGGTCGTATCGATTGCGCCGCTGGACCCGGAACTCGCCTTCGCCCGGCTTTTGCGTTTTCTGGGCCATTGGTCCGCTTTCGGCTTCGGCCCCTTTGTGGTGGAAGAGCTTGCCACGGGGCGCATCGTGGGCGAGGTGGGTTTTGCCCATATGCGCCGTGGCAACGGTGAGGATTTCGACGCCGTGCCCGAGGCGATGTGGAAAATCGACGGGGCGCTGGCGGGCAAGGGTGTCGCGACCGAGGCGGTGGACGCGGCGCTGCGATGGTTCGATGATCGCGGGATTTCCCAGCGGACCGTCTGCATGATCAATCCGCTCAACAGCCCGTCGCTGGCCATAGCCGCCCGATTCGGCTTCCGGCCATTTCGCGATACGGCGTTCCGCGACAGCCCCGTTCGGCTTTTCGAGCGGATCGCGGATATCTAGAGCATTTCCAGTAAAAGTGCGAAGCGGTTTTACGTCCGGAAAATGCGTGAAAACAAAGAGGCAGAGCATTTCCAGTAAGAGTGTGACGCGGGTTTCTCCAGCGCCCGGTGTTGCTGTCTCCAATCGCGTTTCAGGACGACCTGAAACCTGTTCGAGGTCTCGGCGGGCGGCGGATTGAACCAGGAGTTGGTCCATATCAACTCCGGAGTGTTCCATGCGCTATCTTCTTCTGGCGGCCATCGTCATTTTTTCCACTGTCCAGTCCGCAACGGCGGAAAGCGGCATCGGTTTTAAACAGATCGAATTGCCGGATGAGGCCGGTTCGAGAACGCTAGCCGTTTCATTGTGGTACCCGGCCGCACCGTCGGGCAAAAGCGAGATCGTCGGCGAAAATGCCGCCTTTTACGGCCTTGAGGTTCAACCGGGCGCTTCCCTTCTTGCCGGTTCACGTCCTCTCATATTGCTGTCGCACGGTTTCGGCGGAAGCTGGCGCAATCTGAACTGGATTGCCGGTGAGCTTGTTCGGGAAGGTTATGTCGTGGCCGCCCCGGATCACGGCGGCGAATCGTTCACCGAAGAAAATGCGACCGAGATCGTTCCATTGTGGGAACGGCCGCGCGACATCAGCAGAACGCTGACCGCATTGCTCGGCGATGACCGATTCGCCGGCAGGATCGACGCGACGCGCATCGCCGTAATCGGCCATTCCCTCGGCGGCTGGACCGCAATGGAACTGGTTGGCGCGCGATACAGCGCCGATCTTGCCCTGAAGGACTGCAAAGGAGAAAAACGCCCGCCGCAATGCAAGGCTCCGCGGCTGCTCGCCAAAGTCGGGGTTGTCGGTGACGGCAGAGCCGATCCGCGTCTTTCGATGGATTTGAAGGATACCCGCATCCGCGCCGCCATCGCGCTGGATCTCGGGCCGGCCGCCGGTTTCCTGCCGGAGACGCTGCAAGCCGTCGGCGTGCCGGTTCTGGTTCTGGCCGCGGGTGTGGAGACACCAGAGATCGCCGCCATCAAGGCCGATTCCGACTATATTGCCCGGCATCTGCCAAAGGCGACGACTGTTTATCGGGAAATACCGGATGCCAGCCATTTCAGCTTCATGCAGATTTGCAGGCCGAACGGCGAAAAGATCGTGGAGGAGCTTTCACCGGGCGAAGGTTTCGTCTGCCGGGATGGCGGCGGCAGGGACCGCGCGGCCATCCATGCGCAGATCGCGCAGGTGATCCTCGGCTTTCTGAAAGCGGAAATGCGTTAGGTCGGGTTTTCCGGACGCCTCGTGGCCGGATGGTCCTGAGGCGTCCCTTTTTCAAACGGCGCTTACCGGATGGTGCCGATAAACGAGATCTTCGGGATCGGAACGGGGTGCCGCCGGGTCGAGCCTGCCGCCGATTCGTTCGGCGACGGCCGCGGATTTGCGGTTCTGCGGCGAGACGTAGCTGACAAGCGTTGGCAGGTTCAGGGTCTTGAAGGCCCAGTCGCGCAGCGCCGAGGCGGCTTCCGCCGCATAGCCGCGCCCTTCATGGCCTTCGTAGAGCAGCCAGCCCAGTTCCTTTTCCGGAAACAGCGGACCGTGATTGATGCCGACCTGGCCGACACATTGTCCCGTTTCGCCAAGCTCGATCATCAGCGCGCCATGGCCGAAAAAGTACCAGTTGGCCTGATCGTGGCAGAACACGCCCCATGTCGAGGGCAGGTCGTAAGGACCGCCGACACCGATGGAGCGCAATGACGTCATGAAATCTCGATAGGCGGGAAAGTCTGTGATCATCAGCGGGCGCAAAGTCAGGCGTTCGGTCTTGAGGGTAGGGATAGGGTGGTTCATGTGCCGTCATCCTTTTGCGGCGCGTAGCCTA
This sequence comes from Agrobacterium sp. 22-221-1, assembly GCF_053522445.1. Lineage (NCBI taxonomy): Bacteria > Pseudomonadati > Pseudomonadota > Alphaproteobacteria > Hyphomicrobiales > Rhizobiaceae > Agrobacterium > Agrobacterium sp. 22-221-1. Next base: position 83,851 of record NZ_JBNWCL010000015.1, on the reverse strand, counting down.
GCTCTTCTTCCCTCATTCCTGTGCTTGTCACAGGAATCTAGCCAGCCCAAGTCTTTGGGCTGAAAAGAGTCTCTCGCTGCGCAGACGCGCATCGGCTGGATTCCTGTGACAAGCACAGGAATGAGGGAGTATCCATGCGCCGGAATATGATCGTGTGTCGTGATATGCCAATGACACCGTTACCTGCGACCTTGAAATCGCAACAAAAAACCCGCCGTTTCCAGCGGGTCTTTTAAAAACTGTCCTGTTCCGGAATGGATCAGGCGGTTTCGAGGAATTCCGTCGCGCCATCCGGCTCGCGCAGAACATAGCCGCGGCCCCAGACGGTTTCGATGTAGTTTGCGCCGCCGGCGGCGTTTGCGAGCTTCTTGCGCAGCTTGCAGATGAAGACGTCGATGATCTTCAGTTCCGGCTCGTCCATGCCGCCATAGAGGTGGTTCAGGAACATTTCCTTGGTCAGCGTCGTGCCCTTGCGCAGCGAAAGCAGCTCGAGCATCTGATATTCCTTGCCGGTCAGGTGAACGCGCTGGCCGCCCACTTCAACCGTCTTGGCATCGAGATTGACGATCAGCTCGCCGGTGGCGATAACCGACTGTGCATGGCCCTTGGAACGGCGGACGATGGCGTGAATGCGGGCAACAAGCTCGTCCTTGTGGAACGGCTTCGTCATGTAATCGTCTGCGCCGAAGCCGAGGCCGCGAACCTTGTCCTCGATGCCGGCCATGCCGGACAGGATGAGGATTGGCGTCTTGACCTTGGAGAGGCGAAGCGTTCTCAGAACCTCGTAACCCGACATGTCGGGCAGGTTGAGGTCGAGAAGAATAATGTCGTAATCATAGAGCTTGCCGAGGTCCACGCCTTCCTCACCGAGGTCGGTCGTGTAGACGTTAAAGCTCTCCGACTTGAGCATCAGTTCAATGCTCTGCGCTGTCGCGCTGTCGTCTTCAATAAGTAGAACCCGCATAATTATCCCCTTTGCCGCCCGCGAACCGGTAAATCATTGCCTCGCGCGATGCGGATCCAGACGTTGCCTGATTTGCAGGCTGCCACCAAATGGTTAACAAATTCTAATTGCCTTTGGCAAGGTGTATCGAATTTATTAAGCAAAGTAGGCATTTCGCTGTTTTTGCACGTGAATCCACCATCGCCAAAATTGAAGCTTAACGTGAGGAAATCCCGTTAAGTGATTCAATCGACTCTTACATCGTCGGGTCCATTTTTTTGGACCTGGCATTTACCGACCCTTAAATGATCGTCGTTATCATTAACGATGCCCGTAAACGAAAGGTTAACGACGGCGGTTTTTTATTAACGTCGGGTAACTTTTGGGAATCATTCCGGGACAGGGGTCAACCCTTACGGAAAAACGGGCGGGTTAAACGGGCCGATCAGGGTGGCATAGTGCCTTTTTGATCCGGGTCTCGCTATCCATGGAGTATTGCGTATGAAGTCGCGTGACAGCCTGGTTCGCCTGAAGGAATTTCAGGTCAATGAAAAACGCCGGCAGCTTAACCAGCTGCAGCAGATGATGTCCGAGTTCGAGCGGATGGCAAAGGAACTGGTGCATCAGATATCTCTGGAAGAAAGCAAGTCGGGCATTACCGATCCGACGCATTTCGCCTATCCGACCTTCGCCAAGGCCGCGCGCCAGCGGGCGGATAATCTTCAGGTCTCGATCCGTGAGCTGAAGGCCCAGCAGGAAGCCGCCGAAGCTTCGCTGGAAGAGGTGCAGGCCGAATATGAAAAGGCCGCTGCCCTCGAAAACCGCGACGGAGCCATCCGCGCCCGCGCCTGACCTATAGGCGCAGGAATTGACGAAGATCGTCCTCATTGACGGCTGCCGGTGGATCAGGAGGCGGCTTTCAATGACGGGACGCCATGCATTTTTTCGAAAGGCCGCTCCTTAAGGGCGGCCTTTTGTTTTGCCGCGTCGCCGGTGTTTCCCGCCAGGACGGTCAGGCCTGATTTCGATTGTCCGGAGGTGGGGAAAGGCGTATTTTACGGAGGTTCCGACCGTGAGCCGGAGGCTTTTACGCGCACGCGCCCCGTGCGGGTGCGGGCGGCACTTGCAGGGAGGAAAAAATGGCCCGCCAATATATCGATTGCCGCGAATTCCCCAGTGACAGCAGATGCACTGTCGCCATCTCCGCCGATTCTCCGGAGGAACTTATGGAAGCGGCCGTGCAACACGCCGTGGCCGTGCATGGCGCAAAGGATACGCTCGAATTCCGTGAAGAAGTCCGCCGGAGCATGCATGCCGGGACGCCGCCGTTGAAGGTGGCGTGATTGCTGGCACACCCGAATATCTTCGCCGTCATGCCGGACTTGATCCGGCATCCAGTCGGCGCGCGTCTGCGCGACGAGAAGAGTCTTTTCAGCTCAATGACTTGAGCTTGCTGGACCCCGGCTCAAGGCCGGGGTGACGGCGTGTGGATGCTCCGTTTTGGCCAAAACATCCGTCGATACGTAGATAACTGACATAACGCTCGTTATGTCTGCCCATTTACCCCTGAATAACATCCGCCCATTCGGCATGGCGCAACGTCTGGGCCTTGAAGAACGGGCAGAGCGGAATGATTTTCCAGCCGCCCTTGCGGGCTTCATCGATCGCATGGGCGGCAAGCGCCTGGCCGACGCCTTTGCCGCGCAGCGCATCGGGCACGCCGGTATGGTCGATGATGATGAGGGAAGGGGAGGTGCGCGAATAGGTCATCTCCGCCTTGTGGCCGTCGATGGTCGCCGAATATTCGCCGTGCGATCCGGTTTCGGTTGTCTTGATGTCCATGATGAGCGCCTTCCGCATTGCTGTTCGTTGTCGCCACTGTACCGGCTTCAGCCTGAATTGAAACAGCGGGATAGCGAACGCAGCGGACACAAACCGGCGACAATCGCCGGCTTTGTCGGGCAGTTCTCAGGGGGGAAATCCGAAATCAAACCGAAAACCCCGTCGATAATCCGGCGGGGGCGTTCTGGAAACTCGGTCTGGGCACGTTTTCGCGCCGGCGCACTGTTTTAGTGGCGATATTGCTGAATGCGCGTGGTGCGCAGGCCGGCAAGGCCATGATCGGCAATCGAGGACTGCCAGGACAGGAATTCTTCGACAGTGAGCGTATAACGCTCGCAGGCTTCCTCGAGGCTCAACAGTCCCCCGCGTACCGCTGCAACCACCTCCGCCTTTCTGCGAATGACCCAGCGACGGGTATTGGCAGGCGGAAGATCCGCGATCGTCAGAGGGCTGCCATCGGGGCCGATGACATATTTAACTCGTGGGCGTATCATTTCGGTCATTGGACACTCTATACAAACTCAAGACCATATGACGGGAACTCTATCCCGGTACCTTTAAAAATTGCCTAAGCAGCTCGTGACAATTTATTAAGAATTTGAACGGTTTCGCCTGATTTGTTCGAGTCGCCTTATTTTGCCGGGAAAAAATTTTTCCAAAAATCGCAATTTTTCTCTCTCATCGGTTGTTTCCGTCAGAGTGCCGCAAGCGAAAGGCACGTTTTCCCGCTGCCCTGGGTAAATTCCGCCGTTCCCTCATGCTGCAGCCGCAGGCGGTCGCCGGCGTCGAGGGAAAGGATGGAGGTTGCCGACTGCGATGTGCCTGACGTCGATGCATCGCCGGCGATGCCGAAACTGGCCGCCGCGCCATTGATGAAAAGCGTCACCCGGTGGCCGGAAGAGGAGGCCACGGCGAGCGTCAGGGCCGCCAGATAAGGGCCCTTTGCCGGAACCACGAGTTCACGCCCGCCGCCGCTCACCGCATCGCCGAGCGCAAAGCCGCCCTCGGCGATGGAGAGCACCGAAAAACCTGCCGCCGCGCCATTGGCGGGTTTCGTCGTGCCCGCCGGCAGGCCGGCGACGGCGAGCGGGCGGTTCGGCATCGAGACCCGGCCGTCGCCGCTGCAGAGAAGTGCGGTGTGCCATGAGGCGCCATCCTTGCTGGTCTTGATCGAAAACCCGTCATTGCCGGCAAGGCCCATTTCCGCCCGGCCGCTCCAGCCGGACTGGAACAGCAGCGAGGCGGTATCGCTCTTGCCCGCCTTGTTGATCGTCATGCGGTGGCTGCCGCCTTCTTCGGCATGGGTGAAGAGGCTGGCGGGGGAGGTGAGCGCCAGCCGGTTGGTGGCGTCGGCCTCGGTGCCGATGCCCAGCCTTTCCAGCCGCCCGGTAGCCGGCAGCGGCATGTCGCGCCAGTTGCCGTCGCGCAGGATGCGATATCTGCTCTCGGCCGCAAACCACGCCGTCCAGCCCGGTTGCGGCGCGATCGAGAGCCAGGCGCCATCCTGCCGAAAGGCGAGCCTGCCGCCCTTGCCGGCCCAGTCGCCCGCAGCATCGGCGGAGAGGAGGAAACAATCCCCTTCCGCTACGTTATCGGGCGGCGTGGTGACGATGGCCTTGATGACCAGTTGCACGATCGCATCCAGCCTTTGCAGGGCTTCGTTATGGGTGACGTGTTTCTGTGCCTGCGAGGGGAGGATATAGGGAAGCCGAAGTCTCGCCGTCTGTTCCGTCATGATGTGCCTTCCGCGCTGCGGTGTTTCGTTGCGGGGCATTGTGGGGCGGTGGCGTGGGGTGGGGATGGGATTATTTTTTGGGGGGGCCTTGGTGTGTGCCGTTTCACCCCCCTCTGCCCTGCCGGGCATCTCCCCCTCAAGGGGGGAGATCGACTCGTGGATAGGTCTCGCCTATCACGACGTTTACGAATGAAGCGGCATACGCCGAAGCTCACCAATGGCCGCAGCAAACGCCGAGCGCCCGTTACCCCGCGTGCTCCACTGCCATCGCCCCTTCGGCAATGAAATCCGGATTGGCCAGCGCATCCTCGCCATCGCCCCTCACCGCATATGCAAGCGGCCTGCCCTCGCAATCGAGCGTCCTGCCGCCGGCGGCGCGCAGCACGGCGTCGCCGGCGGCCGTGTCCCACATCATGGTGCGGCTAAAGCGGGGGTAAATATCGGCGGCGCCCTCGGCCAGCATGCAGAATTTCAGCGAGGAGCCGACGGAGATGCAGTCCTTCAGGCCGTGTTCGGCCACGAAGGCTTCCGTTTTCGCCGTGCAATGCGAGCGGCTGATCAACGCCACGGGGGAGGCGCCGCGCTGGCGCGCCCGGATGGAGTGGCGCGACAGGATGGCGCCTTCACCGGAAATGGCGAGCTTTTCGGCGGCATTGTCCTCGCCCGTCCATGCCTGCCCGCGGCAGGGGGCGTAAACCACGCCGGCCACGGGAGCGCCGTTGCGGATGAGCGCGATGTTGACGGTGAAATCGTCCTTGCCGGAAATGAATTCCTTGGTGCCATCCAGCGGGTCGACGAGGAAGAATTCCGCGCCGGTTTCCGGCAGGATGCCGCTCGATACCGCCTCTTCGGCAACCACGGGGATATCGGGAAAATGGGCGGCGAGCGCCGCAAGAATGATCGCCTCGGCGCGCTGATCCGCCTCGGTCACCGGCGAGCAGTCATCCTTATACGACACATGCGGGCCGGCACGGTGGACCGCCATGATGGCCTGCCCGGCGTCCAGCGCCGCTTTCGTCAATATGTCGATCATCTCTTTGCCAATTGATCCCGTCTGCGGGATATCGCCGTTCCGATCTTCGCTACTCCTTTGCCCGCTGCCCGTCAAATAATGGCGTCGGACAATGCTGAAATAAGCATCCGGCCGTCATTTTTTCAGCACTTCCTGCCAAAATCATGGCTCTTTTGACCGGGAAAGCGGCAGTCCATGTGGAAATTCCAAATTTTGTGCAGGATCGCCCGTTTTTGACTTCACATTTTTAACGAACACGATATGCATTTTGGGGGTGGGGGCCTGCCTGCAAGGGCGCTCCTATAATTAACATAACGAGGCGTGGCCCATTCGAGGTCGTGCCCGGGGGAAAGACATGGAGTATTTTATCCAGCAGCTCATCAACGGGCTGACTCTTGGATCGATCTACGGCCTCATTGCTATCGGCTATACGATGGTTTACGGCATCATCGGCATGATCAACTTCGCCCACGGCGATATTTTCATGCTCGGCGGCTTCGCCGCGCTGATCGTTTTCCTGATCGTGACATCCTTTGTCGCCGGCATTCCGGTGGCGCTTCTTCTGCTTCTGATGATGGTCGTCGCCATGCTGATGACCGGCCTGTGGAACTGGGTGATCGAACGCGTCGCCTATCGCCCGCTCAGAGGCTCCTTCCGTCTTGCACCGCTGATCACGGCCATCGGCATGTCGATAGTGCTGTCCAACTTCATTCAGGTGACGCAGGGTCCGCGCAACAAGCCGATCCCGTCGATGGTGACGGAAAGCTATCATTTCGGCACCATCACCGTTTCGCTGAAGCAGCTCATCATCATGGTCGTCACCTCGGTGCTGCTCTTCGCCTTCTGGTATATCGTCAACAAGACCCCGCTCGGCCGGGCGCAGCGCGCCACCGAACAGGACCGCAAGATGGCGGCACTGCTCGGCGTCGATGTCGACAAGACGATCTCCATCACCTTCATCATGGGTGCGGCGCTCGCTTCCGTCGCAGGTACGATGTACCTGATGTATTATGGCGTTACCACGTTCAACGATGGCTTCATTCCGGGGGTCAAGGCCTTCACCGCCGCCGTTCTGGGCGGCATCGGCTCGCTGCCGGGCGCTGTGCTGGGTGGCTTGCTCATCGGTCTCATCGAGTCCCTCTGGTCCGCCTATTTCTCCATTGCTTATAAGGACGTCGCGGCGTTCGGCATCCTGGCATTCGTGCTGATCTTCAAGCCGACCGGTATTCTCGGTCGCCCGGAAGTCGAGAAGGTGTGACATCATGGCAAACATCGTTTCCGAAAACACCTCTTCCGGCCCGAGCTTGATGGCGACGGCTGTGAAGGAGGGCCTGATTGCGGGCCTCATCTCGTTCGGCATGTTCGTTCTTTATGTCGGCATCGTCACCTATCAGGATATCAACAACCAGCTGATCTGGGGCACCCGTTGGGGCCTTCTCGCAATTTTCGTCGCCGTTGCCGCCGTTGGCCGCTTCTTCGTGGTCGGTTTCATCAAGCCGTCGCTCGATCGTCGCAAGCTTGCCAAGGCCAAAAGCGGCGTGCTGGAGATTTCCGAAGAGAAAGGCTTTTTTCATAAGCACTTTCTGAAGCTGGCGCTCATTCTTCTTCTGCTTTATCCGGTTATCGCCGTGCAATTGTTCGGCTTTCAGGGTTCGCTGAAAATGGTCGATAATTTCGGCGTTCAGATCCTGATCTATGTGATGCTGGCCTGGGGCCTCAACATTGTTGTCGGCCTTGCCGGCCTGCTCGATCTCGGTTACGTGGCCTTTTATGCGGTGGGCGCCTATTCCTATGCGCTGCTCTCCAGCTATTTCGGCCTGTCTTTCTGGGTGCTCCTGCCGGTCGCCGGCATTCTCGCGGGCTTCTGGGGCATCATCCTCGGTTTCCCGGTGCTTCGTCTTCGCGGCGACTATCTGGCGATCGTGACGCTTGCCTTCGGTGAAATCATCCGTCTTGTTATTGTGAACTGGACGGAAGTGACCAAGGGCACTTTCGGCATCTCAAGCATCGCCAAGGCATCTGTCTTCGGCATCTGGTCTTTCGATGCCCGCGCATCCAATTACTTCATCAAGGCCTTCAGTCTTCCGCCGTCTTCCGCCTACTACAAAATCTTCCTGTTCTACGTGATCCTGCTGCTTTGCATGCTGACGGCCTATGTTACAATTAGGCTGCGCCGCATGCCGATCGGTCGGGCTTGGGAGGCATTACGCGAGGACGAAATCGCTTGCCGTTCGCTCGGTATCGACACCGTCATCACCAAGCTCAGTGCCTTTGCGACGGGGGCCATGCTCGGCGGATTTGCCGGTTCGTTCTTTGCCGCCCGCCAGGGTTTCGTATCGCCGGAGAGCTTTACGTTTGTGGAATCCGCCGTCATTCTCGCCATCGTCGTGCTCGGTGGCATGGGTTCGCTCACGGGTATCGCCATTGCGGCGCTGGTCATGGTCGGCGGCACCGAGGCGCTACGTGAAATGGAGTTCCTGAAGCATGTCTTCGGGCCTGATTTCACACCGGAACTCTACCGCATGCTGCTCTTCGGTCTGGGCATGGTCATCGTCATGCTGTTCAAGCCGCGCGGCTTCGTCGGCTCGCGTGAACCCACGGCCTTCCTCAAGGAACGCAAGGCCGTCTCCGGCAGCTTTACCAAGGAAGGTCACGGTTGATGGCTTCCGGAACGGCAACAATGACACCCAATACGACTGGCGATACGATCCTCAAGGTCGAACATCTCTCGATGCGCTTCGGCGGCCTGATGGCCATCAACGACTTCTCCTTCGAGGCGAAGCGCGGCGAGATCACGGCGTTGATCGGCCCCAACGGTGCTGGAAAGACCACGGTCTTCAACTGCATCACCGGCTTCTACAAGCCGACCATGGGCATGATCACCATGCGCCAGCAAAGCGGCGAGGCGCATCTTCTCGAGCGCCTGCCGGATTTCGAAATCACCAAGAAGGCCAAGGTGGCGCGCACCTTCCAGAACATCCGCCTGTTTTCGGGCCTCACGGTTCTGGAAAATCTGCTGGTGGCGCAGCACAATGCGCTGATGAAGGCTTCGGGTTACACGATCCTCGGTCTTCTCGGTCTGCCGGCTTACCGGCGGGCGGTGGATGCCTCTATCGAAAAGGCCAAATACTGGCTGGAAAAGGCCGATCTGATCGACCGCGCCGACGACCCGGCCGGCGACCTTCCCTATGGTGCGCAGCGCCGTCTGGAAATCGCCCGCGCCATGTGCACGGGGCCGGAGCTTTTGTGCCTCGACGAGCCGGCGGCGGGCCTCAATCCGAAGGAATCGCTGGCGCTCAACGCGCTTCTGCGCGGCATTCGCGACGAGGGCACGTCGCTGCTCCTCATCGAGCACGACATGTCCGTGGTGATGCAGATTTCCGACCATGTGGTGGTTCTGGAATATGGCCAGAAAATTTCCGACGGCACGCCGGACCATGTGAAGAACGACCCGAAGGTCATCGCCGCCTATCTGGGTGTCGAGGATGATGAAGTGGAAGACGTGATTGCGGAAGAACTCGACGGAGGAGCGGCCTGATGTCCGGTGAACCGCTTCTGAAAGTCCAGGGTGTCGAAACCTATTACGGCAATATCCGTGCTCTGGCCGGTGTCGATGTCGAGGTCAAAAAGGGTGAGATCGTCAGTCTGATCGGCGCCAACGGCGCCGGCAAGTCGACGCTGATGATGACCATCTGCGGCAGCCCGCAGGCGCGCGCCGGCCAAGTGGTCTTCGACGGCGAGGACATTACCCATCTGCCGACCCATCTGATCGCGCGCAAGCGCATTGCCCAGTCGCCCGAAGGCCGCCGGATTTTCCCGCGCATGACGGTGCTGGAAAACCTGCAGATGGGCGCCAATCTCGACAACCTGAAATATTTCAAGGAAGACGTCGAGAAGATATTCGTGATGTTCCCGCGCCTGAAGGAGCGCCAGAGCCAGCGCGGCGGCACGCTTTCCGGCGGCGAGCAGCAGATGCTTTCCATCGGCCGTGCGCTGATGGCACGGCCGAAGCTCCTGCTGCTGGACGAGCCGTCGCTCGGCCTCGCACCGCTGATCGTCAAGGGCATTTTCGAGGCGATCAAGAAACTCAACCAGGAAGAGGGGCTGACCGTCTTCCTCGTGGAGCAGAACGCCTTTGCCGCGCTCAAGCTTTCCGACCGCGCCTATGTGATGGTCAACGGCAAGGTGACGATGAGCGGTTCGGGCAGGGAACTGCTCGCCGATCCGCAGGTGCGCGCCGCCTATCTCGAAGGCGGACGGCACTGAAAGATTTTACTTGCGCCGGAAATTTTGCGGCGCAAGACTGCAAACGGCGGCCTGTCGTCCTTTCGGCCAAACCTTAAGGAACCATGGCGGGGTGCAAACAATAAAATGCCCGGCGGGAAAACGACGGGACGACAGACAAGGCAGGGTCAGGGCGTTTCAGCCCGGCACTGATGGGGAAAGAGATGCAGGGCCTTTTTTTCGAAACGGATAACGGCGTGCGGTATGTTCTGCGCGCGCTGGTTGTTCTTCTGGGTTTCTGGACGGCATGGCGCACGGGCAAGTCCGTGGCCGATGGCTGGGGCGGTTATACGCGGGTGGTGATCTATACGCTCGCTCTGGGTGTGGTGATGCGGTTTCTGCATCACGCGCTGTTCAACGGGCCGTTCATCAACGGCTTCTATTACGTGTTTGACGTCGTTCTTCTTCTGGTTTTTTCCAGCGTCGGTTTCCGCACGCGCCGGACAAGCCAGATGGTCAATAACTACTATTGGCTTTACGACCGGACATCGGCATTTTCCTACAAGAAGAAAGATTGACAGGCGGATTTTTCCGGCTGCACAATGCTCGTCAGAGTGGAACAGTTTCCTGTTCAGTGAAGGTGGGTACTGAACAGGTCCTTGCAATCAACCCATCCAAAGGAACTGGGAGTAAAGTAATGAAGAAGTCTCTTCTTTCCGCTGTTGCGCTGACCGCCATGGTCGCGTTTGGCGGTTCGGCCTGGGCCGATGTCGTGATCGCTGTCGGCGCACCGCTGACCGGCCCGAACGCTGCTTTCGGCGCTCAGATCCAGAAGGGTGCCGAACAGGCCGCGAAAGACATCAATGCCGCCGGCGGCATCAATGGCGAGCAGATCAAGATCGTGCTGGGCGACGACGTATCCGACCCCAAGCAGGGTATTTCGGTTGCCAACAAGTTCGTCGCTGACGGCGTGAAATTCGTTGTCGGTCACTTCAACTCCGGCGTTTCCATTCCGGCTTCTGAAGTTTACGCCGAAAACGGCATTCTCGAAATCACACCCGCCGCAACCAACCCGGTCTTCACCGAGCGCGGCCTGTGGAATACGTTCCGTACCTGCGGCCGTGACGACCAGCAGGGCGGCATTGCCGGCAAGTACCTGGCCGATCATTTCAAGGACGCCAAGGTCGCCATCATTCACGACAAGACGCCTTACGGTCAGGGCCTTGCCGATGAAACCAAGAAGGCTGCCAATGCCGCCGGCGTGACGGAAGTCATGTATGAAGGCGTCAACGTCGGCGACAAGGACTTCTCCGCGCTGATCTCCAAGATGAAGGAAGCCGGCGTTTCCATCATCTACTGGGGCGGCCTGCACACCGAAGCCGGCCTCATCATCCGTCAGGCGGCTGACCAGGGTCTGAAGGCCAAGCTCGTTTCGGGCGACGGTATCGTCTCGAACGAACTTGCTTCCATCGCCGGCGACGCCGTCGAAGGCACGCTCAACACCTTCGGCCCCGATCCGACGCTGCGCCCGGAAAACAAGGAACTGGTAGAGAAGTTCAAGGCCGCCGGCTTCAACCCGGAAGCCTACACGCTCTACTCCTATGCCGCGATGCAGGCGATTGCCGGTGCGGCGAAGGCCGCCGGTTCCGTGGAGCCGGAAAAGGTTGCCGAGGCCCTGAAGTCCGGCACCTTCCCGACCGCGCTCGGCGAGATCTCCTTCGACGAGAAGGGCGACCCGAAGCTTCCCGGCTACGTCATGTACGAATGGAAGAAGGGTCCGGACGGCAAGTTCACCTACATCCAGCAGGGCAGCTAAGCCCTTCTGCTACACCTATCGAAGCCCGGCAGCGATGCCGGGCTTTTTGTTTGCGGTCTCGGCCACACTAGGGACAACAAGGCAGGAAACTAATCCTCTCGGGAACTGCAATGAGGGATGGCAATGACGACAAAGCGAGCCGTGTCGCTCTTCCTTGTTCTCGCCGTGCTGGCGACGGCGCTTGTCGGCCTGCATTTCTTCAGCAAATCCCGGACGACGCAATTATTCGGCGGCATCATCGCAAGGGTCGAAACAGCGAGGCCGATGGTGGCGCTGACTTTCGACGATGGGCCGTCGGTGCGTTTCACCCCTGATGTCCTGGCGATCCTGAGGGAGCGCGGGGTAAAAGCGACTTTCTTTTTGACCGGTCAGGAGACCGAAGAAAATCTGCCGCAGGCGCGCATGATCGTTAGCGACGGGCATCAGATCGGCAACCATAGTTACACGCATTCCAACATGATGCTGATGGGGCCGGCGCGGATCGGGGACGAGATCGAGCGCACCGATGCGGCCATTCGGGCTGCGGGTTATGAAGGCGAGATCATGTTCCGCCCGCCCTATGGCAAGAAGCTGCTCACCTTGCCCTGGTATCTTTCCCGGCATGACCGGAAAACCATCATGTGGGATGTCGAGCCGGAATCCTTTCCCGATGTCGCCGAGGATGCGGGCGCCTTCGCCAGGCACGTCATCGAGCAGACCGGAAACGGCTCCATCATCATCATGCACGTCATGTATCGAAGCCGCGAGATATCCAGGCAGGCTTTGCCCTTGATCATCGACGGTCTGCGTCAACGCGGGTTTGAGTTTGTCACCGTCTCGCAATTGCTCGAAAACCGCTGAAGCCCATTCTCTTGCCAGAGCGCTTCAGTCGATCCGCGTCAGAATAAAGTCCGCACGTTCCCCTATGCCGGATTTCGGAAGCACGGAAATATCGTAACCAAGCTCGTCATAATCGCGGAGCAAACGCTCATATTCCTCGACCGCCGCATCGAAGCCATGCTTGCGCTCGTTGTCGCCCCTGTAGATTTCCGGCCATGGCGGGGTGAGGAAGACCAGACGATTATAGCGGTGTGCAACCCGCAGCGTCTCGATGAAGGCATCGCCATTTATATGGCGAAGCGCTGAGGCGGCGTCGATCAGGCCACGATCGAAGAAGACCGAGCCCTCCGGCGGGGCCTTTTGCCGGTCTTCGAGCGCCATGGCGATGGCGCGGCGGGCGAAGGCTTCGATGTCGATCCACGGTAGGGCCGTGCCGCCATTGCGGTTTTCTTCGATGACGATGCGGCGGCCGGGCTCTTCCACGGTGGCGAAACCGCGCCGGGCAAGCTCGGCGAGAAGCGTGGATTTTCCGCCGCCGGAGCAGCCGGAAAGGATGATGAAACGGTCCATGGACGTTTATTCCTGTGTTGGGTTCAGCGGATCTAACGTTGATTTTGGGGTGGTGGGTCACCGCTTGTTTCTTCTCCCCGCAGGGGAGAAGGTGGCCCGAAGGGTCGGATGAGGGGGCCAGCTCTCCGAATATCTCTACCCTTGCCCCCTCATCCCGCTGCCGCGGACTTCTCCCCGGCGGGGAGAAGAAACAAGTGGCGGACGCTCACCCGGAAGCGGCTATTCGGAGGGGGATCAGGGGAAAGCTAGCGCATAACGCGCCGGAATTCACCCCTGATGCAGAATATGCGCTGCCTTCACGGCCGCCGATGCCCGGTTTTCCACCCCGAGCTTCACATAGATCTGCTCCAGATGCTTGTTCACGGTTCTCGCGGAAAGGCCGAGGATGTCGCCGATATCGCGGTTGGACTTGCCTCTGGCGATCCACAGCAGCACTTCCGATTCCCGCGCGGTGAGGGAAAAATGTTCGCGCAGCAGGTGATCGCCGGATTTCTCATTGGCGGCGGTGAGGCGGAAGAGGAATTCATCCGGCCCCATGGCGCCGAGGAAAGACAGTTGCAGGGCGGGCCGCCCGGCCTCGGTGATCGTCAGCGGCACGTCGCGGCCGGTTTCCGCCGCCGCCCGTTCTGCGAGCCAGCGGCCAATATGGCTGGTGACGATTTCCATGCCGTCGTCGCGGCCGGTGGCGGCGTTGACGAGGCGCGTCGCCTGCGGTGTCGACCAGTGGATGGCGCCGTTGGCGCGCACGGCAAGCAGGTGGCGGCCGGCGGCGTCGAGCGCGACGCGGGCGCTTTGCGCCGAACGAGCATTGGAGAGGTGCACGCGGATGCGGGCGCGCAGCTCGTCTATATTAATCGGCTTGGTCAGATAATCGACGCCGCCGGATTCGAGCGCCCGCACCACATGTTCTGTTTCCGTCAGCCCGGTCATGAAGATGACGGGCACCTGCGCCACCGCCGCATTGGCCTTCAGGCGGCGGCAGGTCTCGAAGCCGTCCATGGCCGGCATGACGGCGTCGAGCAGGATGATATCGGGCGTGATGCGTTCGGCAATGTTGAGCGCGGCCTGGCCGGAGGTGGCGATGAGTGCGGAAAAGCCTGACTGTTCCAGCGCATCGGTGAGGAACCCGAGTGCTTCCGGGCTGTCATCCACCAGCAATACGATGTCTCTCGGGGCTGCCGCCGCCTGACCGCTCATGCCTTGCCGTCTCCCGTGTCGTTATCCGCAAACCGTTTGAGAAAATGCGCGTAACCGGCCAGATCGAAGGCCTGCACATAGGTGCCGAGCTCCTGCGTGAAGGGCAGGTTTTCCGTGTTGCGGGCAAGATCGGCGAGTTTCGCCTCGATGCCGCGTATGTAGCCTATTTCGCCGAGCCGCTGCAAATCCTGAATGTGGATTGCACCGGGATGGACGATCTGCGCCACGGGCGGCGGCGATGGCGGGGGCGGCATATCCGCCTCGTAGATCCATTTCAGGCCGAGATGCACGGCAAGCCTGTCGCAAAGCTGGCGGATATCGACAGGCTTGGCGATGGCGTCATTGTGGTTGTCCTCGCCCGCACCCGCCACGGTTCCGTCGCCGATATTGGCCGAGAGCATGATGAGCGGGGCGGTCTGCCCGGCTTCACGCAGTTTCGTCACAAGCTGCCAGCCGGTCATGCCGGGCATGGAAATATCGATGAGAAAGAGGTCGGGCTTCACGCCTTCGATGAGCGTCAGGCATTCCGGCCCGCTTTGCGCCGTCAGCACCACGAAATCCAGCGGCGAGAGCACCTGCCGCATCAGCTCGCGATGATCCTCATTGTCATCGATCACGACGATGGTGCGGCGCGGGCCGGAATAGGAGCGGATGGTCTTTTCCGCCGCCGGCGCCGTGCTTGGCCGGTGCACGGCAGAGAGCATGAGGCGCACGCGAAAGGTGGAGCCTTCATCCTTTGCACTGGAAACGGAAATTTCGCCGCCGAGCGTATTGGTGAGGAGCCTTGTGATGGTCAGGCCGAGGCCGAGGCCCGGCATGGGGCGCACGCTGTCTGCCTCGCCGCGCTGGAAGGGCTCGTAGATGCGGGCGAGGTCCTTTTCGGCAATGCCGCGGCCGGTATCGGAAACGGTGAAACTCGCCACCTGGCTGCGATAACCGACATCGAAGGTGACTGCGCCCTCATCGGTGAATTTGATGGCGTTGGAGATGAGGTTGACGAGGATCTGCCGCAGCCGCTTTTCATCGGTGCGGACATATTGCGGCAGGGCGCGGGAGCGGTCGTGGCGGAATTCCAGCCCCTTGGCCTGCGCCTGCGGGCGGAACATGTCAACGATCTGGTCGAGGAAATCCTGAATATTGATCTCGTTGGAATAGACCTGCAGACGGCCCGCCTCGATCTTGGAAATATCGAGAAGCCCGTCGATCAGGCCGGACAGGTGATCGGCCGAGCGGCGGATGACCTTGATCGCCGATTGCCGGGGCGGGGGAATGGTATCGTCGCGCTCGAGGATCTGGGCATAACCCAGGACGGCATTGAGCGGCGTGCGCAATTCATGGCTGAGGCCCACCACATAACGGCTCTTGGCGCGGTTGGCGGCCTCAGCGGTTTCCTTGGCGTCCTGAAGGGCGGCGTCGGTCTTCTTGTGGGCGGCGATTTCCTTGAGCAGCAATGTGTTCTGGCGCGAGGATTCCTCTTCCGCCACCACCCGGCTGTCATGGGCAAGCACGAGGAACCAGCAGACGATCCCGGCAATGACGGCGAAGACGAAAAATACGATAAGGATGGTGCGGTTCACCACATCGGCCGTTTCCGGCGAAGCGGTGCCGACCTGATGGGCGATCATCGCCAATATGCCGCCGATGGCGGTGACGGCAATCGCCGCCGCCATGCCGTAGCGGCCGAGCCGGGTGGCAAGCTTCGCCACCAGCTGATCCGGCAGGAAGGATTTCGCGACGGTGGCGACCTGATAGTTCAGCTTGGCCTTCGGCTTGCACATGTCGTGGCAACGGCTGTCCAGCGAGCAGCAGAGCGAACAGATCGGCGCGGCATAGGCCGGACACCAGGCCATGTCTTCCGGCTCGAAAGGGTGTTCGCAGATGGAGCAGGTGATGCTGCTCTCTTCGCGCCATTTCTGGCGCGGTTTGCGGGCGAGATAAAATTTGCCCTTCGTGCCCCAGGCAATCAGCGGCGAGGCGATGAAGGCGACGATCAGCGTCAGATAGGGTGCGAGCGATGCGGCGAGCGGTCCGAAGGCCCCGAAATGCGCCATCAGCGCAATGGTGGCCGAAAGCGTCATGGAGCCGACGCCGACGGGGTTGATATCGTAAAGATGGGCGCGCTTGAATTCGATGCCGGGCGGGGCAAGGCCGAGCGGCTTGTTGATGAAGAGATCGGCGGAAATGGTGCAGAGCCACGCCATTGCGATGATGGAGAAGATGCCGAGCGTTTCTTCGAGCAGCCGGTAAATGCCGAGCTCCATCAGAAGCAGCGCGATCGCGACGTTGAAGACCAGCCAGACGACGCGGCCGGGATGGCTGTGGGTGAGACGCGAGAAGAAGTTCGACCAGGCGAGCGAACCCGCATAGGCATTCATGACGTTGATCTTCAGCTGCGAGACAACCACGAAGGCGACCATCAACAGCATGGCCGCCGTCTCGTTGGGGATCATGTAACCGAAGGCGGTGAGATACATCTGCGCCGGATCGGCGGCGCGATCCACCGAGACGCCGGAACTGAAGGTGAGCACCACGAGGAAGGAGCCGGCGAGCAGCTTCGGCACGCCGACGACGACCCAGCCCGAGCCCGCCAGGAACACCGCGATGCGGTGGCGCAGGCGGCTCTGGCCTTCGGCCGGCAGGAAGCGCAGGAAGTCCACCTGTTCGCCGATCTGCGACATCAGCGCCAGAATGACGGCCGAGGCCGCGCCGAATTCCACGAGGTTGAAATCCGCGACCGTTCCCGGCGGGCCGGAGGCGTGATGAATGCCGGCAAAGGCGCGCCAGAGATCGTATTTTTCCCAGTCCAACAAAGCGATGAACACGAAAGGCAGGACGTTGAGGATGATCCAGAAGGGCTGGGTGATGATCTGGAAACGGCTGATGAGCCGCACGCCATGGGTAACGAGCGGAATGACCATGACGGCCGAGATGATGTAGCCGATCCAGAGCGGAATGCCGAGCGCCAGTTCCAGCGCGCCGGACATGATCGATGCCTCGATGGCGAAGAGCATGAAGGTGAAGGCGGCATAGATGAGCGAGGTGATGGTGGAGCCGATATAACCGAAGCTCGCGCCGCGCGTCAAAAGATCGATATCGACCCCGTGGCGGATGGCGTAGCGGCTGATCGGCAGGCCGACGGCGAGCATGGCGATGGCGGCGACGAGGATGGCGTAAAAGGCGTTGGTGGTGCCGTAGGAGAGCGTGATCGCCCCGCCGATGGCTTCCAGCGCCAGAAAGGAAATCGCGCCGATGGCGGTGTGGGAAATGCGGTTGGAGGAAAATTGCCGGGCGCTCTTGGCGGTGAAGCGCAGCGCATAATCTTCCAGCGTCTGGTTGGCGACCCAGCGGTTATATTCGCGCCTGACGGGGATGATGCGTTGCCGTGCGGCCATGCCTATCTAGCGCCTTTCCGCAACGGGCCTCTCACAGCCGCACCGACATGCCGCCATCCACCGTCAGCACATGGCCGTTGACGAAGGAGGCCGCATCGCTGGCCAGAAACAGGGCAGCGCCGGCGATTTCATCCGGCCGGCCCCAGCGCTCCAGCGGCACGCGCAGCTTGGCGAAGGCCACCATCTCAGGATTTTCGGCAAGGGCGGCATTGGTTTCGGTGGCGAACATGCCGGGCGCGATGGCGTTGCTGGTGATGCCGCGCGCGCCATATTCCACGGCAATGGCGCGCATCAGCCCGGTCAGCCCCTGTTTGGCGACGGGATAGATCGCGTCCCCCGGCCGGACGATGTGGCCGAGAATGGAGGTGATGGTGATGATGCGGCCGTAACCATTGGCGTTCATGGCCTCCGCCGCATCCCGCGACAGCGAGATGGAGGAGGTAAGATCGGTGCGGATCAGTTCCAGCACGTCCTCGTCGCTGAATTCGGCAAGCGGGCGGCGGTCGCGCGCGCCGACATTGTTGACGAGGATATCGAGATGGCCGAACTCGTCCATGATACGGCGAACAAGGGCGCTGCCGGCTGCGGTATCGGCAATATCGAAGGCGGCGTAATCGGCCTTGCCGCCAGCCTTGCGCAACGTGTCGACGGCCTGTTCCAGCGTTTCGGCATTGCGGCCGGTCAGCCACACATGCGCGCCTGCTTCGGCAAAGGCGCTGGCAATTTCAAAACCGAGGCCGCGGCCGCTGCCGGTGATGATGGCCGTTCGGTTTTCGAGAGAGAATTTCTGGAGAATGCCCATCGCTCACCTTCTTGCTTTAGAGCGTCGGACCGAAAACGATATTGCGGTTTTCGGAAAATCCGAGGCTGTTGGTCAAAGCCACGCCGCTTGTTTGAGCTTGCGTATGGGAAGACTATGCCGTGTGCGGCGCTCGGCGAAAGGTCGCCTGCCCGGCCCGGCCGTTCGGTGGACAGAAAAATGGCGTCGCCCGGTTGCGGGCGACGCCATGTCTTGGCTTATCAGGCAGCAGCCGACTTTGCGAGCGGCACTTCTGCGATCGTCTTCAGAACGACGGAAGCGATCTGGTAAGGGCAGCCTTGAGAGTTCGGACGACGGTCTTCAAGGTAACCCTTGTAACCGTTGTTGACGAAGGAATGCGGAACGCGGATCGACGCGCCACGGTCGGCAACGCCGTAGGAGAACTTGTTCCACGGGGCGGTTTCGTGCTTGCCGGTCAGGCGCAGGTGGTTGTCCGGACCGTAAACGTCGATGTGCTCTTTCCAGTTCTTGGCGAAAGCGGCCATGAGGGCTTCGAAATATTCCTTGCCGCCAACTTCGCGCATGAACTTGGTGGAGAAGTTGCAGTGCATGCCCGAACCGTTCCAGTCGGTGTCGCCGAGCGGCTTGCAATGGAATTCGACGTCGATGCCGTACTGTTCGCAAAGACGCAGCAGCAGGTAACGGGCGATCCAGATCTGGTCGGCGGCGCGCTTGGAGCCCTTGCCGAATACCTGGAATTCCCACTGGCCCTTGGCCACTTCGGCGTTGATGCCTTCGTGGTTGATGCCGGCTTCGAGGCAGAGATCGAGGTGCTCTTCAACGATTTCGCGGGCAACCGAACCAACATTCTTGAAGCCGACGCCGGTGTAATAAGGACCCTGCGGAGCCGGGTAACCCTGTTCCGGGAAGCCGAGCGGGCGGCCGTCCTGGTAGAAGAAATATTCCTGTTCGAAGCCGAACCATGCGTCCTCGTCGTCGAGGATGGTCGCGCGGCTGTTCGAAGCATGCGGGGTGACGCCATCGGGCATCATGACTTCGCACATGACGAGTGCACCGTTGGAGCGGGCCGGGTCGGGATAGATCGCGACGGGCTTCAGCACGCAATCCGACGAGTGGCCTTCGGCCTGCTGCGTGGACGAGCCATCAAAGCCCCAAAGCGGCAGCTGCTCGAGTGTGGGGAATTCGTCGAATTCCTTGATCTGGGTCTTGCCGCGCAGGTTGGGGACCGGCTTGTATCCGTCCAGCCAGATGTACTCGAGTTTGAACTTAGTCATTACGAACCTCTCATAGGTAACAATGCGAAGCCTTGAGGCCTCCCGTGGCTTTGGCCACCGAAGCGCATTCGCGTTCAAGGGCTGACCCCTTAGATGCATGCCGCGTGCCAGATTGGCGATATCAGGCGATTTTTTCGAAAAATCTTTCAGGGGCCCTGTCGCGCAGGAGCCTGGATATCGCGCGTGGCTGGTTCTGCTGCACTGCGGCAGGCAAATTCACCCCTCATGTTTCATCATTGAATCCTGATAGATAGCCGGCGTCTCCAGGCGGAATGCCCTGCTGCGGTGCAATGATTTCGGTTGCGCGCGAGGGATTGGCATTTGCCCCAAAAACCGGCGCTTTCGGAATGGTTTTTCTTGTAGATGAGACGATTAATGCCTATATTTTTCGCAAGGTGATTTTTTTTTAATCAAACGGAGCGAATCTGGCCTTTGCGGGTTAGCTCCAGACACAAAGTGCTTCGATGCAAACAAAGTGAGATGATCGAAATGGCAACTGGCATTCATCGCGAGACGGCAACGATCTATCAATTCCCGGTCGGCGGGCGCGCGGGTCTTTCCAAGTTCCGCAACAGCAGCCTCAGCGACCTCGAGCGTCAGGCGCAGGAGCCGCATATCGATTTCGGTTCGTGGTATCACGACGATGCGATCCGCGACGAAGAGCGGAACGACAAGCCGCATTCCTGATGGCCGCATTCCTGATGTGAGACCGTGCCGTGCATTTCTTCTCCCCGGCGGGGAGAAGGTGGCCCGAAGGGTCGGATGAGGGGGCAACCCCTCCGTATATCGCGGCGCTCGCCCCCTCATCCCGCTGCCGCGGACTTCTCCCCGGCGGGGAGAAGAAACAAGCTGAGGCCTTCTGCTTCACAGACAAGCACCTTCAGGTTCAGCTTATTCCCAACCCCTCATGCATCTTTCGCCACCCCGCCTACGTCAATTGACGTATACGGTTTCGCTCTCACGAGATCGATAGTCCCTCCCAGCAGCGGCCGCAGATGCCGCTGAGCCTCCACGAGAGGCCAAACAAGGAGAGGGGTTCTTCCGATGATATTCCGCAAGACGCTTAGTGCCGCGCTGCTTGGCGCGATCCTGTCCACCACCGCCTTCCATGGCGCTTTTGCCGCTGACGACACCATCAAGGTCGGCGTGCTGCATTCGCTGTCCGGCACCATGGCCATTTCAGAGACGACGCTGAAGGACGCCATGCTGATGCTCATCGACGAGCAGAACAAGAAGGGCGGCGTGCTCGGCAAGAAACTCGAAGCCGTGGTGGTCGATCCGGCCTCCGACTGGCCGCTATTTGCCGAAAAGGCCCGCCAGTTGATTTCGCAGGACAAGGTCGCCGCCGTTTTCGGCTGCTGGACGTCTTCCTCCCGCAAGTCGGTTCTGCCGGTCTTCGAGGAACTGAACTCGATCCTGTTCTACCCGGTTCAGTACGAGGGTGAAGAATCCTCGCGCAACATCTTCTACACGGGTGCAGCGCCAAACCAGCAGGCCATTCCGGCCGTCGATTATCTCGCCAGCACCGAAGGTGTGGAGCGCTGGGTTCTGGCCGGCACGGACTATGTCTATCCGCAGACCACCAACAAGATCCTGAAGGCCTACCTGATGTCGAAGGGCGTCAAGGAAGAGGACATCATGATCAACTACACGCCGTTCGGTCATTCCGACTGGCAGACGATCGTGTCCGACATCAAGAAGTTCGGCTCGGCCGGCAAGAAGACCGCCGTGGTTTCCACCATCAACGGCGACGCCAACGTGCCTTTCTACAAGGAACTGGCGAACCAGGGCATCAAGGCTGAAGACATTCCCGTCGTCGCCTTCTCGGTCGGTGAAGAAGAGCTTGCCGGTCTCGATACCGCACCGCTGGTCGGCCACCTTGCCGCCTGGAACTACTTCCAGTCCGTCGATGCGCCGGTCAATGCCGAATTCATCAAGACCTGGCATGCCTTTACCAAGAACGACAAGCGCGTGACCAACGATCCGATGGAAGCCGCCTATATCGGCTTCAACGCCTGGGTAAAGGCCGTCGAATCCGCCGGCACGACGGATACGGACAAGGTTCTCGACTCGATCATCGGCGTTTCCGTGCCGAACCTTTCGGGCGGCTACTCCACCGTCATGCCGAACCACCACATCACCAAGCCGGTGCTGATTGGCGAAATCCAGGCCGATGGCCAGTTCGAAATCGTGCAGCAGACGCCGCAGGTCGTGGGTGACGAATGGTCGGATTATCTGCCGGATTCGAAGGACCTGATTTCGGATTGGCGGAAGCCGATGTCTTGCGGCAACTTCAATGTGGCCAGCGGCAAGTGCGGCGGCAAGGGTAGCTGATTAGCGAGGTGGGTGCCGCTCCCTTTGTTTGGGGGCGGTTTTCTCATTGGAAACTGAACAAGAATTACCCCCTCTGCCCTGCCGGGCATCTCCCCCTCAAGGGGGGAGATCGACCTGCGGCGAGGTCCCGCCCATCTCGGAGTTCGAGAATGAAATGGCGGGAAAGCATCTTGCCGATCTCCCCCCTTGAGGGGGAGATGCCCGGCAGGGCAGAGGGGGGTGAAGCCGCATATTCAGGTCGCGCCAAATTCAAACGCCCCGTCGCAAACCGCCCAAGGAACCCGACATGACGATCCGATCTTTTCTCGGAGCCATCTTCCTCTGGCTCACCCTGGGGATCGCAGCCCAATCCTTCGCGCAAAGCGAGCCGAAGGCGCTGATCGATGCGCTCGGCACGGCGGATTTCAAGCAGGCCGAAGTGCTGATCGGGCAGCTTGCCGCCACGGGCGATGCGCGTGTCGTGCCGGCGCTCGAGGCTTTTGCGGCGGGCGATCTTTACGTGCGCAAGGCCGACAATCTGGTGTTCATGACGAAACCGGCAGGTTCCAATTTTACGCTGATCGACCCGCTGACGGGCGAAAGTGCGGGTGAAGCGCCGAAGGCGGCTGTCAGCAAGATCAAGGTCAACAATAATCTGCGCCGCGTCATCCGCGCCGCACTTGGCGGTCTGACCCTGCTCAGCCCGGAAAAATCCGTGCGGCTTTCCGCGGCAGACGCGGTTCTGAAAGCGCCGAGCGCGGAAAATCTCGAACTGCTGGAAGCGGCCATCGCCAAGGAGACCGATACTGAGGTGCGGACCCGGATGGAGGAGGCGCGGGCTGTCTCGCTGCTCTCCTCCGAACGGTCGCTCGAACAAAAGAAAGAGGCAATCGCCACCATCAAGAGCCTTGGCGGGCGCGATGCCATCGGCATTCTCATGGCGGCTTCCTCGTCGGTGGATCAGAGCCTGAAGTCGGATATCGACAGCGCCATATCGAGCATCGAAAGCTCCCTTGCCTTCTGGGACTATGCGCAGAACGTCTGGTACGGCCTGTCGCTCGGTTCCGTTCTGCTGCTCGCCGCTATCGGCCTTGCCATCACCTTCGGCGTCATGGGCATCATCAACATGGCGCATGGCGAGATGGTGATGATCGGCGCCTATTCCACCTTCATGGTGCAGGAGGTGATCCGCACGCATTTCCCCGGCCTGTTCGACTGGTCGCTCGCCATCGCTCTGCCCGCCGCCTTTCTGGTGACGGCCTTCGTCGGCCTCGTGATGGAGCGCGGCGTCATTCGTTTCCTTTACGGGCGACCGCTCGAAACGCTTCTCGCCACCTGGGGCATTTCGCTCATCCTGCAACAGGGCGTGCGCTCCATCTTCGGGCCTACCAATCGTGAGGTCGGCAGCCCGAGCTGGATGTCCGGCTCCTTCAGCGTCGGTTATCTCAATTTCACCTGGAACCGGGTGTGGATCGTCTGCTTCTCGCTTTCGGTGTTCTTCGCGCTGCTGGTTCTCCTGAAGCGCTCCTCCTTCGGCCTGCAGATGCGCGCCGTGACCCAGAATCGCCGCATGGCCTCTTCCATGGGCATTCGCACCCCTTGGGTGGATGCCTTTACCTTCGCGCTCGGTTCCGGCGTTGCCGGTCTTGCCGGCGTGGCGCTGTCGCAGATCGACAATGTCTCGCCCAATCTCGGCCAGAGCTACATCATCGACAGTTTCATGGTGGTGGTGTTCGGCGGCGTCGGCAATCTCTGGGGAACGCTGGTTGGCGCCCTGTCTCTCGGCGTGCTCAACAAGTTCCTCGAGCCGACGGTCGGCGCCGTGCTCGGCAAGATCCTCGTGCTCGTTCTCATCATCCTGTTCATCCAGAAGCGGCCGCGCGGTCTCTTCGCACTCAAGGGAAGGGCGATCGAAGCATGATTACCGGCTTCCTCCTGCGCGCGCTCGACCGCCGCATTTCCATCGCCATCGGCATCATTCTGGCCATCGCCGTGCTGGTGCCCGCCTCCAACCTGCTTTTGCCGGCCGACAGCGCATTCCGCATTCCGACCTATATCATGTCGATGCTCGGCAAATATCTGGCCTATGCGCTGCTGGCGCTCGCGCTCGATCTTGTCTGGGGTTACTGCGGCATTCTCTCGCTCGGCCATGCCGCCTTCTTTGCGCTTGGCGGTTATGCCATGGGCATGTATCTGATGCGTCAGATCGGCACGCGCGGGGTTTATGGTCATCCCGTGCTGCCTGATTTCATGGTGTTCCTCAACTGGAAGGAACTGCCGTGGTTTTGGCAGGGCTTCGACATGTTCTGGTTTGCGGCGCTGATGGTGCTGGTGGTGCCGGGGCTGCTGGCCTTCGTGTTCGGCTGGTTCGCCTTCCGCTCGCGTGTCAACGGCGTTTATCTCTCCATCATCACCCAGGCCATGACCTACGCCCTGCTGCTTGCCTTCTTCCGCAACGACATGGGTTTCGGCGGCAATAATGGCCTCACCGATTTCAAGGATATTCTCGGCTTTTCCGTGCAGGCGGATGGCACCCGCGCCGTGCTGTTTGCCATGACGGCGGTGATGCTGGCGCTTTCGCTGCTTATCGCATCGGGCATCGTCAATTCCAAATTCGGCAAGGTGCTGGTGGGCGTGCGCGATGCCGAAAGCCGGGTGCGTTTCCTCGGTTTCCGGGTGGAAAACATCAAGCTTTTCACCTTTGTCGTTTCGGCCATGATGGCGGGCATTGCCGGTGCGTTGTTCGTGCCGCAGGTGGGCATCATCAATCCCGGCGAATTCTCTCCCGCCAACTCCATCGAAGTGGTGGTGTGGACGGCGGTGGGCGGGCGCGGCACGCTGATCGGGCCGATCATCGGTGCGCTGCTCGTCAACGGCGGAAAAAGCTATTTCACCGGCGCTTTCCCCGAATTCTGGCTGTTTGCGCTGGGCGGGCTCTTCATCGCGGTGACGCTATTCTTCCCCAAGGGCATCGTCGGCACCCTGCAACACTATCTGGCCCGGCGGCGCGAAAAGCGGGTCGCGCTTGCGGCAGGCGACGCCCAGCCGGGCAATGACAGCGGCTCGACAGTGGCGCAACAGGCGGCGGAGTGAGGCGGACATGAACACGATTTCCGAAAACAGAACGAAAAGCCTGCTTTATCTCGATGGCGTCTCGGTGTCCTTCGATGGTTTCAGGGCGCTCAATTCCCTCTCCTTCGTGGTGGAACCGGGTGAGCTTCGCGCTATTATCGGCCCGAACGGTGCTGGCAAGACGACGATGATGGACATCATCACCGGCAAGACAAGGCCGGATACGGGCACGGTGCTGTTCGAAGACAGCATCGACCTCACCAAAAAGGACGAGGCGGATATCGCCCAGCTTGGCATCGGGCGAAAGTTCCAGAAACCGACGGTTTTCGAAAGCCATACCGTCTGGGACAATCTGGAACTGGCGCTCAACCGCAAGCGCGGCGTCTTCGCGACGCTGTTTTACCGGCTGACGGAGGAAGACAAGGCCCGCATCGAGGAAATCCTCGCGACCGTGCGCCTCGGCCACCGCCGCGGCGATCTTGCCGCCAACCTCTCGCACGGCCAGAAACAATGGCTGGAAATCGGCATGCTCCTGGCGCAGGAGCCGAAGCTGCTGCTGGTGGACGAGCCGGTGGCCGGCATGACGGATGCGGAAACCGCCGAAACCGCCGTGCTTTTGAAGGAAATCGCCAAGACCCGTTCGGTGGTAGTGGTGGAGCACGACATGGGTTTCATCCGCGAACTGGGGGTGAAGGTGACGTGTCTTGCCGAAGGCTCGGTGCTGGCTGAGGGATCGATCGATTTTGTGTCGAACGATCCCAAGGTGATCGAGAATTATCTGGGGCGGTGATGGAAGCGTCTGCGTTGGCCATACCCCCCTCTGCCCTGCCGGGCATCTCCCCCTCAAGGGGGGAGATCAGATGCCGCACCCGCTCGTTCCAACTCAAAGCTGTTGTGGAGCAGGGTGTTCGCCGCTTGCCGATCTCCCCCCTTGAGGGGGAGATGCCCGGCAGGGCAGAGGGGGGTAACGCCGCCCACCATACCGCCAATGGAGTTTCACCATGCTGAACGTCGACAACATCAATCTCCACTACGGCGCGGCGCAGGCCCTGCGCGGCGTTTCGCTGACGGCGGAGATGGGCAAGATCACCTGCGTCCTCGGCCGCAACGGGGTGGGCAAAAGTTCGCTGCTGCGGGCCGTTACCGGCCAGCACGCCATCAGCGCCGGGACGATCAGCTTTGAAGGGGCGGCATTGGATGGGCTGGCGCCTTACCACCGGGCCAAGCGTGGTGTCGGTTACGTGCCGCAGGGGCGAGAAATCTTTCCGCTGCTCAGCGTGCAGGAGAATCTCGAAAGCGGCTATGCGCCGCTGCCGCGTAAGGAACGGTTCATCCCGGACGATATTTTCAGCCTGTTTCCGGTGCTGCAATCCATGCTGGGAAGACGCGGCGGCGATCTCTCCGGCGGCCAGCAGCAGCAGCTCGCCATCGGCCGGGCGCTGGTGACGCGGCCGAAAATCCTCGTTCTCGACGAGCCGACCGAGGGCATTCAGCCGTCGATCATCAAGGATATCGGCCGGGCGATCAAATATCTGCGCGATTCCACCGGCATGGCGATCCTGCTGGTCGAGCAATATCTGGATTTCTGCCGCGAGCTTGCCGATTACGTCTACATCATGGACCGCGGCGAAATCGTGCATCAGGGGCTGGCCGAAACGCTGGATACGCCGGAAGCGCGGCGTCACCTGACAGTATAAATCGAGACTAAAACCCCTGTGCGCCGATCACGGCGTGCAAACGGCCGATTAATATTTTGAAAGCCTATGCGTCTCGACATGGCTTTCATGCGTAATTTTAGCATTTCATTGAATAATTGCCTGTGATATTGGCAGCGAAAATGCTGCATGCGAGACACAGGAAAAGTCTATTCGCACGCCGCGACAGTTGATCCCTTACATTCCACGCACGTCCGACGTATCGTCGGGAAAACCGTGCCCAATAAAGGCGTGTCAATGAATCAAGACTTTGCCATTGGCCGGGCCGCCCGGCTGTTCCGCTCCGCCCGCACCCTCTTTCTGGGTCTTGCGATGTGCGCGAGCGCGGGTGTCGCAGCGTCGGCATCGACCTGCGGTCAGTTGCCCGGACCCGGCATGGAACCGGGCAGGCATGATTTTTCCATTCTCTCCAACGGTGAAAAACGCGACGGCGTCTATTTTGTTCCCTCCGCCTATGACGGAAAAAAGCCGCTGCCTGTCGTGTTCGATTTCCATGGCTCCAACAGCAATCCGCATGGCCAGCTGAACCGCAGCGGCTGGGACAAGCTGGCGGAACGTGACGGTCTGGTGGTCGTGGCGCTGGCCGGCAGCCTGAATGGCGAATTGCCCGGCACCCATGCCTGGAATGTTCCCGGCGTCACCAAGCGTCCGGGCGGGCTGGACGAGGTCGGCTTCATTCGCGATGCCATCACCATGGTGAAGGGCAAGTTCTGCGTCGATGAGGAGCGTTTTTACGGTTCCGGTTATTCCGGCGGCGGGCGCATGCTGTCGCAATTCATCTGCAATGGCAGCGCGGATTTCACCGCTGCCGGTTTCGTTGCCTCGCTGCGCGCGGGTTATCCGCTGGAAACCGAGGGCAAATGGGCACCGGATGCGGCAAGCTGCACGCCGGCGCGGCCGATGTCGATCATCGCCTTTGCCGGGTTGAAGGATCCCGCCAATCCCTATCAGGGCGGCGGTAAGTCCTATTGGCAATATGGCGGCGAGACGGCGCTGAAGCGCTGGGCCGAGATGGACGGCTGCAAGGGCGCTGCCAAAAGCAAGGTGGGCGAAAGTTTCACCGTCAATTCCTATGATGTCTGCAAGGCCGGCGCACGCATTCAGTCCTATGTCATCAACGACTGGGATCACGCCTGGCCGCGCGCCACCATGAAGGCGGAAGTGCTGGCGGCGAACGCCGTCGTCACCCGCAAGCCGGGCGGCGAACAGACGCCGAAGGCGGAACCGGCCGTGGAGCGCAAGATGCCCACAGGCGAAGTGACGCGCACGGTTGATGCGGCGGAAAGAATGTGGGATTTCTTCCGCAATACGGAAGGGCAGCTGGTCGTGGATGCCGTCGTCAAGAAGGATTGCGGCGCAAAGGCCTCATCCGCTTCCGCAACCGCTTCGGAGACCGCGTGCAGCCAGAACAGCAAGCCATCGGCCCTTCCGGTCGCCAAGACACTCAACCTGTCCGGCAGCAGCGCGCCCGTGGCAGAGGACGCATTGTAACCAAAGCGGTTGAAGGGCGCAGCCGGCTGGAGGAACTGTTCCAGGAAGGCTGCGCCAAAATCCGCCTGCCGGAAACCTTTTCGAACGAAGCCGAAGCCATTCTCATCAATTCCTCCGGCGGCCTGACCGGCGGGGACGAACTGGAATGGCAGGCGGTGGCCGGCGCCGGCACATCGCTTGTCGTGACCACGCAGGCCTGCGAGAAGGTCTACAAGGCATCCTCCGGCACAGCCACCGTTACCGCCCGGGTTTCCGCCGGGCCGGGCGCCAGATTGCACTGGCTGCCGCAGGAAACCATCCTTTTCGACCGGGCGTCGCTGACCCGCCGGCTGGAAGCCGATCTCGACCAATCCTCCGAATTCATCGCCGTGGAGGCCGTGCTGCTTGGCCGTCAGGCCATGGGCGAGGCGATGGCGCATGGCCTTTTTCGTGACCGCTGGCGCATTCGCCACGGGGGCAGACTGGTGCATGCCGAAGAGCTTCTGCTGGAAGGCGAGGTAGCGGCGCTGACCGCGAAACCGGCGGTTCTGGCCGGTCAGGTCGCCTTTGCCACTCTGCTTTATATCGGGCCGCTGGCCGAGGCGCTTCTGCCTAAAATCCGGGCTATTGCCGGGGAAAGCGGCGGCGCCAGCGAATGGCAGGGCAAGCTTGTCGTTCGGGTCTCTGCCGCCGATGGTTTCTCCTTGAGAAAATTGCTTTTTCCGATCATTTCGCTCTTGCGAAACGGCGCGCCAGTGCCGAAAGTCTGGAATCTGTAAACCCTTCGGATCGTCGGCAACCGGCGGCCTTCGGGGTCTGTCAACATGTCGGATCTGCTTGCCGCAACCATGCTTGCGGAACAGGTTCCAAGCTGCGGGACCACGATGAACCTTAGCCCAAGAGAAAAAGACAAGCTGCTGATTTCCATGGCCGCCATGGTGGCGCGCCGCCGGCTGGAACGCGGCGTGAAGCTGAACTATCCCGAAGCGATTGCGCTGATTACCGATTTCGTGGTGGAGGGCGCCCGCGACGGCCGCGCCGTGGCCGAGCTGATGGAAGCCGGCGCGCATGTCATCTCCCGCCATCAGGTGATGGAAGGTGTGGCGGAGATGATCCATGATGTGCAGGTGGAAGCGACGTTTCCCGATGGCACCAAGCTGGTGACCGTTCACGAACCGATACGGTGAGGGGGCGAATATGGCGCTGGAGCTTCGACCCAATTGCGAATGCTGCGACCGCGATCTTGCTCCCGACAGCCGGGACGCGATGATCTGCTCGTTCGAATGCACCTTCTGCGTCGATTGCGTGACGGATGTGCTTCACGGTGCCTGCCCGAATTGCGGCGGTGAGCTGGTTCGCAGGCCCGTTCGCCCGGCGGCGAAACTCGTCAATAATCCCGCGTCGACACGGCGCGTCCTGAAGGCCGAAGGCTGCACGGCGGCCAACGCTGCCTGAGACAAAAGGGGAAATACCATGAAACCCGGCGAAATCATTACCGCAGAGGGCAGCATCGAACTCAATGCCGGCCAGCCGACCGTGACCATCGAAGTCGCCAATTCGGGCGACCGGCCGGTGCAGGTGGGCAGCCACTATCATTTCTATGAGACCAATGCCGGTCTCCTGTTCGACCGCGACAAGGCGCGCGGCATGCGCCTCGATATTCCCGCCGGCACGGCGGTTCGTTTCGAACCCGGCCAGAAGCGGGAAGTGACGCTGGTGCCGCTTTCCGGCAAGCGCGAGGTTTACGGTTTCCGTCAACAGGTCATGGGGAGGTTATGAAATGGCGACGGCGCATTATCATGGAAGCTGCCAGTGCGGCGATGTGAGCTTCGAGGTCGATGCCGATCTCGACCATACCGTCATCTGCAATTGTTCGCGCTGCAAGCGCCTGGGTTCCACGCTGGCCTTTGCGCCGCGTGAGAAATTCACGCTGCTTTCCGGGGAGGACAAGCTGGCGGAATATCTCTTCAACAAGCACAAGATCCATCATCTTTTCTGCTCCACCTGCGGCATCGAGAGCTTTGCTTATGCCGATGGGCCGGACGGAACGCCGATGGTGGCGGTCAATGCCAATTGTCTCGATGGTGTCGACCCCCGGGCGCTGAAGCCGCAGGCTTTCGATGGCGCGGCGGCCTGAGCGATGGAGATGAGCCGAAAAAGCGTCCTTCTGGCGGCTGTGCTTCTCTGCGCGACCGCCGGCCTGTCCATGTCGGCCGCCGCACAGGGCGAGACGGATTGCAAGGCCCCGCAGACGCAGGCGGACATGACCATCTGCGCTGGCAAGGATTACGAAAAGGCCGACAAGCAGTTGAACGCCGAATATCAGAAGCTGCGCAAGCTGCTCACCGAACGCGACAAAACGGCGGATGCGGACGGCAAGGGTGCGACCGACGCGCTGGTGACTGCCCAGCGCGCCTGGGTGGCGTTTCGTGACGCCAATTGTGCGCTTTCAGGCTTTCAGGCGCGCGGCGGCTCGATGGAGCCGATGCTGATTTCCTCCTGCCTCGCCGAGATGAGCGGCAAGCGGGCGGAAGAATTGCGTCAGTTGTCGGAAGGTTTCTGAACGCATGGGGCGGCGCATCACGATCGTTGGAAACGGGGAACTGCCGCCGGGTGCTGCTGATTTCATCGATTGTTCCGATATCGTCATCCGCTTCAATGATTGCCGGTCGCTGGGACCGGGCGGCACGCGCACCGATGTGGTGGCGGTGTGCAATACCGGGCGGCCGGGCCTTGAGATGACTGAGGGGAGCGAATGGCGCGAGAGTGACGGCGTGCGGCAGGCCTCTGCCATCTGGTCTGTGCGCGATCCGGCAAAATTTTCCGAAATGGAGCCGGATATCCGCGCGCGCTGGCCGGAACTGACAGATTTCTGCGCCGATTATACCGCCGGTTTTGCCGCCATCGCACGAGAAGCCGGCAAGGGTCACATCGTCATTCCGCGCGGTGTGCATGAAAGGCTCGATGCCGCGCTCGAAGCCTATGCGCCTATGCCCTATGTCTGCCCCAGCACCGGCCTTTTCGCCATCGCCCATGTTCTTGAGAGCGTGAGCGACGATGGCGACGAGGTGGCGATTGCCGGTTTCGGCCATCAGGGCTGGAGTGGCCATCCATTTACCGCCGAACAACAGCTGGTCGAAGCCCTCGCGGGCGAGGGCCGGCTGACACGAATTTCTCCCACATCGATTTTCTCCGCGTCCGAAGGAGCCTGAGCCCATGCCCTACAAGATTTCCCGCGCCGCCTATGCCGGCATGTTCGGCCCGACCGTTGGCGACAAGGTGCGTCTTGCCGATACCGAACTCTTCATCGAGATCGAGAAGGACCACACGATCTATGGCGAGGAAGTGAAATTCGGCGGCGGCAAGGTCATTCGCGACGGCATGGGCCAGAGCCAGGCGACGCGGGCCGAAGGCGCGGTCGATACCGTCATCACCAATGTGGTGATCGTCGACCATAGCGGCATCTACAAGGCGGATGTAGGCCTGAAGAACGGCCGCATCCACGCCATCGGCAAGGCTGGCAACCCGGATACGCAGCCGGGCGTGACGATTATCGTCGGCCCATCGACGGAGGCGATTGCCGGCGAAGGCAGGATTTTGACGGCTGGCGGCATGGACGCGCATATCCATTACATCTGCCCGCAGCAGATCGAGGAAGCGCTGATGAGCGGTATCACCTGCATGCTGGGCGGCGGCTCCGGCCCGGCGCATGGCACGCTTGCCACCACATGCACCGGTGCCTGGCACATCGAGCGGATGATCGAAAGCTTCGATGCCTTCCCGATGAATCTTGGGCTCGCGGGCAAGGGCAATGCCTCGCTGCCGGCCCCTCTGGAGGAAATGATCCTTGCCGGCGCGTCGTCGCTGAAGCTGCATGAGGACTGGGGCACGACGCCTGCCGCCATCGACAATTGCCTGACGGTGGCCGATCAATACGATGTGCAGGTGATGATCCACACCGATACGCTGAACGAAAGCGGTTTCGTGGAAGATACGGTCGCCGCCATCAAGGGCCGCACCATCCATGCCTTCCACACCGAAGGGGCGGGCGGCGGCCATGCGCCCGATATCATCAAGGTCTGCGGCAATCCCAACGTCATTCCGTCTTCCACCAACCCGACACGGCCCTATACCGTCAATACGCTCGCCGAACATCTCGACATGCTGATGGTGTGCCACCACCTGTCGCCGTCCATCCCTGAAGATATCGCCTTTGCCGAAAGCCGCATCCGCAAGGAAACCATCGCGGCGGAGGATATTCTCCACGATATCGGCGCGTTTTCGATCATCTCTTCCGACAGCCAGGCCATGGGCCGCGTCGGCGAAGTGGCGATTCGCACATGGCAGACGGCCGACAAGATGAAGCGCCAGCGCGGCCGCCTGAAGGAAGAGACCGGCGAAAACGACAATTTCCGTGTTCGCCGTTACATCGCCAAATATACCATCAACCCGGCCATCGCCCAGGGTGTCAGCCATGAGATCGGCTCCATCGAAGTCGGCAAGCGCGCCGATCTGGTGTTGTGGAACCCGGCCTTTTTCGGCGTGAAGCCGGAGATGGTGTTGCTCGGCGGCTCGATTGCCGCTGCCCCGATGGGCGATCCGAACGCCTCCATTCCCACGCCGCAGCCGATGCATTACCGGCCGATGTTCGCCGCTTATGGCAAGCTGCGCACGAATTCCTCGGTCACTTTCGTGTCGCAGGCGTCGCTGGATGCGGGCCTTGCCCAGCGCCTCGGCGTTGCCAAGAAGCTGCTGCCGGTGAAGAATGTGCGCGGCGGCATCTCCAAGGCGTCGATGATCCACAATTCGCTCACCCCACATATCGAGGTCGATCCGGAAACCTACGAAGTGCGCGCCGATGGCGAGCTTTTGACCTGCGAACCGGCGACGGTGCTGCCGATGGCGCAGCGTTATTTCCTGTTTTGAGAAACGGCTGCTCCGCGCTCAGATGCACATGAGCGCGGTCAGCAGGCTTACAACGCCGGCCATGAATAGCCCCATGGCCGCCATTGCGGGGACTTTGATCCTCGACTGATCGATGATGGCGTCCGTCTCGCCCGCAAGCAGGGTTATGGCCTGCAGAAACAGGTAGAGGCAGAACAGCAAAGAGGCGCTGAAAAACAGGGCGGCTGGGTATACCAGCCAATTGGAAAGGTCCGGCGTCCTGTTCTTGAAAGTGGCCAGAAGGAGGATCAGCGAAAGCCCGGCGCTGGCGATGATACGGAAAACCGCCAGCATTTCCTTGGTCGATTCCTTGTTGCCGTCCTTCATTTTGACCGCTTGCGCCACCAGGACAGCCCTAGGATATCTTTCATCAGGTAAGGCGGCTCCGTGTGGCTGTTGCGCTTGTCCTGAAATTTTCTCGATGAAGGCAGCTTTTCCTTCTCCGCTTGCCGCTTTGCATAGGTCTCCTCCCAGCAGGCGATGAATTCATCCGCATGTCTGTAGCCAAGCTCGCAGGGCACTTTTCGGCTGAGCGCCGAGGGGCTGAGCGTTTCCACGTCAATGATGCGATGGGCGAATGCTCCGACCGCGCTGGCCTGCAAGGTCACAACTTCATCGATGTACCATGACCGCCATTCGGCGAAACTCTTGCCGTCTACCTTTTCCGCGACCTTCCGCAGCAAGTCTCCATCCATCTTTTCGCAGACATCCGTGACCAGCCCTGCGACGAAGCCACGCAGATTGGAGCATTGCGGGCCGTCGCTATAGTCGAAATAGGCTCTGAGGGTACTGTCGAGATGATTGAGTACGCGATCTTTCAAAATCAATTTCAGTGTCTCCCGTTGGGTGGCGGAATATTACTTAAAAGTGTATTTGTGTAAACCGTACTTTATAGTTGTATCAGGTAGTACATGCCTGTTCGAATCTCCTTTGAAATCGGGATTTTTATGCTGCACCGCAGCGCTTCTTGCGCTATGGAAACGGCAAAAGAATTCCGCGCGGATCGATCCCAAGCGATCCTCGCAAAACGCCAGAACAGGAGACAAGACATGCTCGGCAAAAAAGTGCCCGCCGTAACCTTCCGCACGCGCGTTCGCGATGAGGCCGTCGGTGGCCCCAACCCGTTCCGTTGGCAGGACATGACCTCCGACGATTATTTCAAGGGCAAGAAGGTCGTTCTGTTTTCGCTGCCCGGCGCCTTCACGCCGACATGCTCGACCTACCAGCTGCCCGATTTCGAAAAGCTGGCGGGCGAGTTCCGCGCGCTCGGCGTCGATGACATCTATTGCCTGTCGGTCAATGACGCCTTCGTCATGAATGCCTGGGCAAAGGGCCAGAACCTCGAAAACGTCAAGGTCATTCCGGATGGTTCGGGTGAGTTCACCCGCAAGATGGGCATGCTGGTCGCCAAGGACAATCTCGGCTTCGGCATGCGCTCCTGGCGTTACGCCGCCGTCGTCAACGATGGCGTCGTCGAGCAGTGGTTCGAGGAAGAGGGCTATTCGGACAATTGCGAATCCGACCCCTATGGCGTTTCCGCGCCGCAGAACATTCTGGAAAACCTGAAGGCCCGCGCTGCGGCCTGATTTTGGTTTTGCGATTTGACGAAGGCCCGGCCGCAATGCCGGGCTTTTTTCGTTTTCTGGGACGTGATTGTCTTTCGCGGTGCCGCATCATCCGCACACCGTCACCCCGGACTACTCTCACGGCGCGGACGCGCCGTGGCTGGATGCCGGATCCAGTCCGGCATGACGGAGGAGAAGTTGCCGGACGCCTCAAGTCTTTACGCCGGCAAGGCCGACCTTTTTCATGCCCTGCATTCATTCACCTTGAAATCACCCCGCCTATCCGGCAAAAATCAGACCCCCAAGACAGTTTCTGAAACGGATCATTTCATGCTGCGCGTCACCTCCTATCATCCGGCCGGAACCCCCGCCGACGAAGCCTCCGGTTATGTCACCCTGGCGCATGACCAGCGGCATCTGCGCCGCAAGCTGCTGCATCTGCAAAATGACGAGATGGTGATGCTGGACCTGAAGGAAGCCGTGCTGTTTGCCCATGGCGATCTTCTGGTGGTGGAGAACGGCGACTTGATCGAGGTTCGCGCGGCGGATGAAAAGCTGTTCGAAATCAAGGCGAAGGACCGTCTTCACCTGATCGAGTTAGCCTGGCATCTGGGCAACCGCCACCTTTCCGCTCAGATCGAGGAAGAGCGTATTCTCATTCTGCGCGATCATGTCATCCGCGCCATGCTGGAAGGTCTGGGCGCCACCGTTCGTGAGGTGGAAGAGCCATTCCAGCCGGCCCGCGGCGCTTACCACGCCCATGGCGGCCATTCCCATGGTCATGACCACGGGCATCACCATCACGATCACGGCTGAGCCGTGAGTGAAGATCGCGGCGTCGCCGCGCTGCTGCGGCTCATGGCCTGGATGTCGCCTGCCTTTCCCGTCGGCGGTTTTTCCTATTCCGGCGGTCTTGAAAAGGCGGTGGAGGATCGGCGCGTCGGCGATGCGGCGGCCCTGCGCGACTGGCTCGAAACGCTGCTGCGCCACGGCAGCCTGTGGAACGATGCGATGTTTCTGGCGCATGCCTGGCGCAGCGCCGGGAACGCGGCCATCTTGAGCGAAACGGCCGATCTGGCGCGGGCGCTGGCCGGTTCGGCGGAGCGATACCGCGAGACGGTGCTTCTGGGCGATGCCTTCGTTTCTGCCGCCAGCGCCTGGCCGCATGCGGTTCTGGACCTCTTGCCGAAAGACGTTCCCTATCCCATCGCCGTCGGGGCGGTTGCTTCTGGCCATGCGGTGCCGCTCAGGGAAACGATTGCTGCCTTTTTGCATGCCGGCGCTTCGCAGATCGTTTCAGCGGGCATCCGCCTCGGGGTCGCGGGACAGAAGGATGGCGTTACCATTCTGGCCGCAAGCGAGGCGATCATCGCGGCGATGGCGGCGCGGGCGATGCAATCCACGCTCGACGATCTCGGCAGCGCGACGATCATCGCCGATACGGCAGCCATGCGCCATGAAACGCAGGGCACCCGGCTTTTCCGGTCATGAAAGGGCGAGGGCGCGCTACGCATTTCTTCTCCCCGCCGGGGAGAAGTCCGCGGCAGCGGGATGAGGGGGCGAGTTCTCCGAAATCCGGCAAGGGTACCCCCTCATCCGACCCTGCGGGCCACCTTCTCCCCGGCGGGGAGAAGAAACGCGCGGCACGGTCCTTGCATATATTGAAGCGTCCCGCTGAGGGACTATGGTGAAACAAGACCAAAGCATATCGAAGGGAACAGAGTGATGAAATCGGGTAATGGGCCGCTGCGCGTCGGCATTGGCGGGCCGGTCGGTTCTGGCAAGACGGCGTTGACGGAGAAGCTCTGCAAGGCGATGAGCGCGGATTATTCCGTCGCGGTCGTCACCAACGATATCTACACTAAGGAAGATGCCGAGGCGCTGGTGCGCATGCAGGCACTGCCGTCCGAGCGTATCGTCGGGGTCGAGACGGGCGGTTGCCCGCATACGGCCATTCGTGAGGATGCGACGATCAATCTGCAGGCGATAGCCGGACTCAATGCGCGCTTTCCCGATCTCGATGTGGTCTTCATCGAATCCGGCGGCGACAATCTTGCCGCGACCTTTTCGCCCGATCTGGCCGATATCACCATCTATGTGATCTCCGTTTGCCAGGGTGAGGAAATTCCGCGCAAGGGCGGGCCGGGCATCACCCGCTCGGACCTGCTGGTCATCAACAAGAAGGACCTTGCACCCTATGTCGGCGCTGACCTCACCGTCATGGACAACGATGCGACCCGCATGCGCAACGCGATGCCCTTCGTCTTCACCGACATGAAACGCGGCGACGGCGTGGATCGCATCGTCGGTTTTCTGAAAGAGCAGGGCGGTCTCTGAAATATGGCTATCTCCCGCCGTTTCGGCGCTTACGAGGTTTCCCGTTTTGTCGACGGTGTCTACAAGGCGCCCGTCGGCCATCTCATCCATCGTCAGGGCGCCGAAGCGCTGGCTGCGGCCCTTGCCGGCCATCAGGGCGAAACGGTGGACATGGACGTCAACTGTTTCGCGCTGTCCGGGCCTGACGGCATCTGGCTGATCGATGCCGGTTGCGGCACGGCCTGGGGTGCAGCCTATGGCCATGCCCGCGCGGCGATGATCGCCGCCGGGATCCAGCCGGCAGATGTGAGGCGTGTCATCCTCACCCATATTCATGGCGAC
Organism: Agrobacterium sp. 22-221-1; assembly: GCF_053522445.1. Classification (NCBI taxonomy): domain Bacteria; kingdom Pseudomonadati; phylum Pseudomonadota; class Alphaproteobacteria; order Hyphomicrobiales; family Rhizobiaceae; genus Agrobacterium; species Agrobacterium sp. 22-221-1. The sequence goes on along the minus strand of NZ_JBNWCL010000015.1, from coordinate 46,509 downwards.
CATGCGCTTGGCCTCATCGACGGCGACCAGCCTTATTTTCCCAATGCCGACATATGGGTTCCCGAGGCCGATCTCGGCTTTTTCAGCAGCGCGGAGGCGCGCAAGAGCCTGCCGCCGGCCCGGCAGGGCGGTTTCGACCTTGCCGCGCGGCTGCTCGACATTTGCGGCCCGATGCTGCGGCCGATCCCCATGGGCGGGGTCGCCGAGGGCATTGAGGCAGTCGCCATGCCCGGCCATACGCCGGGGCATACCGGTTATCTGATCGGCAGTGGCGACAAGCGGCTGTTATTATGGGGCGACGTGCTGCATGTCAGCGCGTTGCAGGTGAAAGATCCCGGCGTCGGCTTCGTCTACGATATCGATTCCGCGCTTGCTTACGAAACACGCCTCAAGGCGCTGGCTGAGGCCGCCGATCATGGCTGGCTGGTTTCCGGCGGTCATCTCGGCGGATTTTTCCGTGTCGAGCAGCAGGGTGACAGCTTCCGCTTCGTGCCGCAACCGGACTGATTTTCCGATTTCGGACATGCAGAAGGGCGGAATGCCTGATGGCATCCCGCTCTTTGTCCTCTCCCGGTATTTTCAGATCTGCTTCAGCGCGGCGACGTCATTGACCTGCACGATGCGTCCGCGCACGGTAACGCCAGCCTTTTTGAGTGCCGAAAAGGCGCGCGACAGCGCTTCCGGCGCGAGGCCGAGCTTGCCGGCGAGCAGGCTTTTCTGGAATGGCAGCCGCAGCGAAAAGGATGTCGCGTCGCGCGGGCCCTGATTGATGAGGTAATGGGCGACACGTTGCGGCGCTGTCTGCAGCCGGTCGTTGGCGATGCAATCCATGGTGGCCAGCAGGCTGTTGGACAGGCAGCGCATGACGGCCTTGGCGATGGCCGGCTCCTGATCGATCAGGCTGCGGATTCTCGCAAGTTCGAACCGCGCCACGGTGCAGCTTTCCGCCGCCTGCGCGCTGTAACGATAGGTATCGCTGCCGAAAATCAGGCATTCATTGAAGGTATCGCCGGGGCCGCTGACGCGCACATCCGCCTCGCGCCCGTGCCGGTCCAGCCGGTAAAGCCTGATATAACCCGACAGCACGCAGTAAAAATGCTGCGCCGCTTCGCCTTCCTTGAAGAGCACATGGCGGGCGTTCACATTGGTGATGGTCGCCGCCTCCATCAGCTTCAATGCCGCCGCATCATCCGCTATCCCGATCAAGGGTGCACGCAGCAGAATATTCCTGTCCCTGTTGCTCAGCTTCACGGTCTTGTTCACGTCCATCCGGCTCCCGCTCATACCTTTTGCCGGGCTGTCCGAAGCGATACGAAACCGGGGATGTTCGTGTTCCCGCACGCCTATCTGAAAAGAGCTCATCGCATTATCCTTCGACCGGCAATTCCCGATGCGAGGGAGATTAGCAGTTCACCTGGAAAGCGAATTGATTTCGATCAAACAGGATTGCAGTCGTTACGGGGGAGGAAATGGTTTGTCCATTCGGGCTTAGAAGCACAGGGGGAAATATGGAGTGAGCGGGTGCCGCGTCTTTCTTCTCCCCGAGGGGGAGAAGGTCGCGGCAGCGGGATGAGGGGGCAAGGGTAGAGATATTCGGCAACGTAGCCCCCTAATCCGACCTTTCGGGCCACCTTCTCCCCCTCGGGGAGAAGAAAGAAGCGGCGACGTTTTGCCCTTTAAACATCCCCCCAAAAGAAAACGCCGGGCACAGGGCCCGGCGTCTCAATCGTTATTCTGCAAGCTTCACTCCGCAGCGAGCGGCGGTAGCCGCAATATGTTGCTGCCCTTGTCCGCGGCCTTGTCGCCGGTGCCCTTTTCCATGCTGGCGACGCGTGCCTCCAGTGAGGAGAGCGCCAGGCTGTTTTCGCGGGCGATCTCCGAGAGTTTTTCGTTGGAGAGGGCCTCTTCCTCCTCTTCCTTCTTGCCGACGAAGCGGCCGAAGAGGTGGGCGAGCAGGCGCGACAGGTCGTCCATGATGAGGAAGAAGGCCGGCACCACGATGAGCGACAGCACCGTCGAGACGATGATGCCGCCGATCACCGCAATCGCCATCGGCGCGCGGAACGAACCGCCTTCGCCGACGCCGAGCGCGGATGGCAACATGCCCGCCGACATGGCGATGGAGGTCATGATGATCGGGCGGGCGCGTTTGCGGCCGGCCTCGACCATGGCGTGCACCCGCTCCATGCCGTGACGGCGCATTTCGATGGCGAAATCCACCAGCAGGATGGCGTTTTTCGTCACGATGCCCATCAGCATCAGGATGCCGATGAGAACGGGCATGGACAGCGCGTTCTGCGTGATGATGAGCGCGACCGCCACGCCGCCGATGGCAAGCGGCAGCGAAAACAGGATGGTAAAGGGCTGGATGACATCCTTGAACAGCAGGATGAGCACCACCAGCACCAGCATCAGGCCAAGCAGCATGGCGTTGACGAAGCCCTGCTGCATTTCGCCCTGCACCTTGGCGTCGCCGCTTTCGGCAAGGCGCACGCTTGCCGGCAGGTCGGTTTCCGAAACGATGCGTTTGAACTCGGCCGTCGATGTATCGAGCGCCGTGCCGAAGGGAACGTCGGAGCCGATGGAGACCACGCGGTTGCGGTCGTTGCGCTTGATCGAGCTTGGACCTTCCGAATAGTCGATATCGGCAACGCTATAGAGCGGCACCAGCGACCCGGAGGCAGTCTTGATCTTCAGCGCGCGGATGGTGGCGAGATCGCGGCGGGTATCGAGCGAGGCCTGCACACGGATCGGAATCTGCCGGTCATCCAGCGAAATCTTCGTCAGTTGCGCATCGATATCGCCGATGGTGGCGACACGCACGGTCTGCGAAATCTGCTGCGGCGTGATGCCGAGACGGGCGATTTCATCCTTGCGCGGGCGGATCTGCAGTTCGGGGCGGGGCAACGCACCTTCCGAGCTTACATTGGCAAGGATGGGCGAGGCGCGCAGGCGGCTTTCGAGAATACCGACGGCGTCGTTCAGGTCCTTCTCATTGGTGGAAAGGAAGTTGAAGGAGAGCTCACGTTCCGCACGGTCGTTCAGCTTGATGATGCGGACATCCGGAATGCCGCGCACCTGTGCGAAAATATCCCGTTCCACATCCCATTGCGGACGTGTGCGACCCTTTTCCTCCACCTTCGGAAGATATTGGCCGATGAGCGGAATGGAACCCAGCCCCTTGTTGACCAGCACCTTCAGCAACGAATGGTCGATCTTCTGAAGGATGACGTTGACGGTGGCGCGGCGAAGCTCCAGATCGCCCTTGGGCGAAGCGCCGCCAAGGATGAAGACGCTTTCGACGCCGTTGATGTCACGCAGGGCATGATAAATCTGCGTCGTCGTGCGGTCGGTTTCGTCGAGCGTCGCATTGGGCGGCAGTTCCACCGAAAGCGTCACGCGTGAGGCGTCGTCCGGCGGCAGGAAGCTGCCCGGAACGCCGGCAAGCAGAATGACGGAAGCGACGAGGAAGCCGATGGCGCCGAGCAGCGTCAGATAGCGCGCCCACCATTTGCGGGTGGTGGCGGTTACCATGCGCGTATAGGCCTTCATCAACCGGCTGTCATTGTCGTGGTGATCGTCCATCGCATCTTCGGCGCGCATCAGATAGGCCGCCATCAACGGTGTGATGAGGCGGGCCACGGCGAGCGAGAAGAACACCGAGAAGGCGACGGTGAGGCCGAACTGGATGAAGTACTGGCCGGGAATGCCGGGCATGAACGACACCGGCACGAAGACCGCGATGATGGTGAAGCTGGTGGCGATGACGGCAAGGCCGATTTCATCCGCCGCTTCGAGTGCCGCCCGATAGGGCGTCTTGCCCATCTTGATATGGCGGGCGATGTTCTCGATTTCCACGATGGCGTCGTCGACGAGAATACCCGTGGCGAGCGTGAGCGCCAGGAAGCTGACGAGATTGAGCGAGAAGCCCATGATATCCATGATCCAGAAGGTCGGGATCGCGGAAAGCGGCAGGGCTACGGCGGCAATCAGGGTCGCGCGCCAGTTGCGCAGGAAGAGCAGGACGACGATGACGGCGAGGATCGCGCCTTCGATCAGCGTGTGCAGCGCAGCCTCATAGTTGCCATAGGTGAAATAGACGGCGTCATCGACCATTTCGATCGACACATCCGGATGATCCTTGCGCACCTGATCGAGGCTTGCCGCCACGGTTTCGGCGACCGAGACCTCGCTCGCGCCCTTGGAACGGAACACCGCGAAGGTGACGGCGGGGTTGCCGTTGAAGCGCGAGAAGGACTTCTGTTCCTCATAGGTGTCGGCGACCGTGCCGAGCTCGGAAAGCTTGACGAAGCGGCCGTTGGAAAGCGCAATCGTGGTGTTGGCGAGCTGGCTCACATCGCGCGTGTCGCCGAGCGTGCGGATGGTCTGCTCGTTGCCGCCGACCTGGCCGCGGCCGGAACCGAGATCGATATTGGTGCCGCGCAGCTGGCTGTTCACCTCTGTTGCGGTGATGCCATAGGCGTCGAGCTTTTCGGGGCTCAGCGACACGCGAACTTCGCGGTCCGCGCCGCCGTAACGGTCGACCTTGCCGATGCCGGACTGGCCCTGGAGCGAACGCTTGATCGTGTCATCCACGAACCAGGACAGTTCTTCCAGCGTCATGTTTGGCGAGGAGACGGCGAAGGTCTGGATCGCCTGTCCCTCGACGTCGATCTTGCTGACGACGGGCACTTCGATATCGGCGGGCAGGTCGCTGCGGATCTTGTCGATGGCGTCCTTGGTGTCCTGAACCGCCTCTTCCGTCGGCTTTTCGATGCGGAAGACAACCGTTGTCGTCGACTGTCCGTCGACCACGGTGGACTGGATTTCGTCGACGCCGCTGATGGCGGCGACGGCGTCCTCGATCTCCTTTGTCACCTGCATTTCCAGCTCGGACGGCGAAGCGCCGCTCTGGGTGACCGTGACGGCCACGACGGGAACGTCGATATTCGGAAAACGGGTGATGGGCAGGGTGTTGAACGCCTGCATGCCGAGGATCATCAAAAGCGCGAAGCCGAGCAGCGGCGCAATCGGGTTACGGATTGACCATGCGGAAAAGTTCATCTCATTCCCTCAGTCAGTTGGACGCAGCCGTCTGGGCTTCCACCGGTCTTATCCGGTCACCATCACGCACGAATGCTCCAGCTTTCTCGACAACCTTGTCTCCAGCGGCAAGACCGCTGACAATCTCGATAAAACCGCCGTCTTCGATGCCGGTCTCGATCTTCACCTGCTTGACGACGTCGCCTTCCACCTTGCGGGTGGTCGAGCCTTCACGCCCGGAGGTGACGGCCGACAGCGGCAAAGCGAGCGCATTCGTCTCCTCGACGATGATCGCCGCGCTGGCATACATGCCGGAACGCGCCGGGCTGTCGGTCGGCAGAACCACATGCACGGAGCCGAGGCGCGTCGTCGGGTCGACGGTGGGTGAAACGAGGCGCACCTTGCCCTCTATTTTCTCAGCTCCGCCGGCAACCGTCAAATAGGCTTTCTGGCCTGCCTTGACCTTCTGGATATCGGTTTCGGAGAGATCGGCGACGAGTTCTATCGCGCCGTCCTTGATGACGGTGAACAGCGGATTGCCCGCACCGCTGGCGATTGCGCCAACCTTGGCGTTCTTGGCGGATACGATGCCGGCGACCGGGGTTTTCACGCCGGTGCGCGTCAGCTTCAGATCGATGTCGTCGATCTGCGCGTCGACGACCTTGATGTCGGCTTCGCCGGCGGAAACGGCCTGCTTGGCCGCATCGAGGCGGGCCTGCGCCACCTGAGCGGCCGCTTCGGTCTTTTCCGTTTCGGAGACGGAGCCGGAGCCGCTCTGGCCGAGCTTGGCGGCGCGGTCGCGCTGGCGAAGGGCGTCATTGAGATTGGCCTGCGCTTCCAGCACCTGCGCCTTCGACTGGGTGACGGAGGCTTCGGCCTTGGCCTTGTTGGCCTCAAGCTGGCTCTTTTGCAGCACTAGGCTGTCGGAGGACAGCACGGCCAGAACCGCATTCGCTTCCACCCGGTCGCCGATATCGGCGTTCAGCGTGTCGATCGACAGGCCGTCGACCAGCGGCTGGACGTAAATCTCGTCCACGGGACGGATCGTGCCGGTGGCGATGATGCGGTCCACGAGATCGCGTTTTGCCGCATGGGCGACGATGATGGAAGGCAGGTTCTGCTGTTTGACCGGCGCCTGCGCCTCTCCCTCGGCGGCTGCGGAGAGGGGAAGCGCCGTTGCGGAAAGAAGAAGGAATACAAAGCGGTTAAACGTGACTTTATGCTGCATGTGTCTTGGCTCGCGCAATATCCGATCGCATGTCCTGCAGCCCCAAGGCTCTTTTTTAAAAGGTCATGCGATAGCGAATGTGAAACAAGGGATCACAATACTTCCTTTTCGATCCTCCCGATTCAAACGCCCCTCAACGCGAATCTTAAGCACCTTTGCCCTGTGCTTATTTTACAAGATCAAATTTGGCAGTCTTGTGGGCGGGACTGTAATTCTTGTTGTCGTACAAATCAATCCGCATAGCCGCGATGGTTGATATACATTTTTGTATAGGTCGGGATATTGTAATTCGTCAAATGGGTTACCAGTGGAGTGTCCGGCCGGCTGCATGTTCGCATTGTTCGTAAAGTTTCGCAAAATCTGTGCGTTTTGGCAAAACGTATCATCCGCATACCGTCACCCCGGACTAGATCCGGGGTCCAGCGCGATCAAGTCCTTGATCGCGAGAGACTCTTATAACGGCGCAGACGCGCCGTGGCTGGATGCCGGATCTAGTCCGGCATGACGGAGGAGAGGTCTTAAATTTCTTTGTGAATCCGAACGCGCGGAAATACCGCGCGTTCGGTGATTTGGCGGTCGGTCCGGCTATTTCAGCGCCGCATCGGTGATTTCGGTGGTGTAGGCGCCTGTCGGTTCCTTGGTGATGACCGGATCGGAGCCGCCGCCCAGCAGCGTCTTGACGGTACGGTCATAGTCCGCCTTGTCGAGTGCGCCCTTCGAGCCGGCGGTCAGTTTTGCCACTTCGCCCATCATGCGCTTCTGGTGTTTTTCGGTCTGGGCGCCGGAGGCGTCGTTTTCGAGAACGATATCGGCGGCATCGTCAGGGTTTTCTTCCGCCCATTTCCAGCCCTTCATGGAAGCGCGGACGAATTTGACCATGTCTTCCTTGAACTTGGCGTCCTTCAGCTTGTCTTCCAGAACGTAAAGCCCGTCTTCCAGCGTCGCCACGCCTTCCGCCTCGTATTTGAAGGTGACGAGTTCCTCCGGCTTGATGCCGGCATCGATGACCTGCCAATATTCATTATAGGTCATGGTGGAAATGCAGGCGGCCTGTTTTTGCAGCAGCGGATCGACATTGAAGCCCTGTTTCAGAACAGTCACGCCATCGGCCCCGCCGGTGGTCGGGATTTTCAGGTGCGCCATCCACGACAGGAACGGATATTCATTGCCGAAGAACCAGACGCCCAGCGTCTTGCCCTTGAAATCTTCCGGCTTGGTGATGCCGGTTTCTTTCAGGCAGGTCAGCATCATGCCTGACGATTTGAACGGCTGGGCGATATTGACCAGCGGCACGCCTTTTTCGCGGGTGGCGAGTGCGGATGGCATCCAGTCGACGATGACATCAGCACCGCCGCCGGCCAGAACCTGTGCGGGGGCAATGTCCGGGCCGCCGGGCTTGATGTCGACATCGAGGCCTTCGGCTTCGTAGAAACCCTTGTCCTTGGCGACGTAATATCCGGCGAACTGCGCCTGGGTGACCCATTTGAGTTGAAGGGTGATCTTGTCGGCGGCCTGCGCTCCGAATGCGGTCAGGAGTGACGCGCCGGCAAGAAGCATGGATGCAAGTTTCATTTTCATCGCTGTTCCCTTTTTCATTATTACGTTCGTCCCCCACGGACGGACGGATGCCAGAAGGTGACGGCCCGCTCCGCGAGCGCCACGAGACCATAAAAGCCGGAGCCGGCGAGCGCGGCGACCGCGATTTCGGCCCAGACCATATCGACATTGCTGCGGCCCATTTCCGCCGAGATGCGGAAACCCATGCCGACGATGGGTGTGCCGAAGAATTCCGCGACGATGGCGCCGATCAGCGCCAGCGTGGAATTGATCTTCAGCGCGTTGAAGATGAAGGGCCAGGCGGCGGGCAGGCGCAGTTTCAGCAATGTCTGCCACCAGCCGGCGGCATAGGTGCGCATCAGGTCGCGTTCCATGTGGCTGGAAGCGGCAAGCCCCTGAACCGTGTTCACCAGCATGGGGAAGAAGGTCATGATAACGACGACGGCGACTTTCGACTGCCAGTCGAAGCCGAACCACATGACCATGATGGGTGCGATGCCGACAACAGGCAGAGCCGAGACGAAATTGCCGATGGGCAGCAGCCCGCGCTGGAGGAAAGGCGACCGGTCGATGAGAATGGCGACGGCAAAGCCGAGGCCGCAGCCCAGCACATAACCCGTCAGTACCGATTTGATGAAGGTCTGGCGGAAGTCGGCCCAGAGGATCGGCAGGGAGCCGGCGAGCCGTGCGAGGATGGCGCTCGGAGCCGGCAGCAGAATGGGCGGCACGGAAAAACCGCGCACCACGCCTTCCCAGAGCGCGAGGATCGCCAGCCCGAAGAGGAGCGGCACGGCGATGCGGCCGATACGTTTTGCCGCTGGCGTGGAGACGTGGCGGCGCACCAGCCATTCGTTGAAGGCCCAGGCGGCAAGCCAGAACAGGATCGCGCCGAAAAACCAGCCGGGATGGGTCATGGGCGGGCTCCCATTCTCTTGAGGACGGCGGCATGGGCGATGCCGATGATGGATACGAGAAGGGCAGCCACACCGGCGGCCATGAACAGCGCCGCCCATATCTGCACCGTCTGGCCGTAATAGGAGCCGGAAAGCAGGCGCGCGCCGAGCCCGGCAACGGCGCCCGTCGGCAATTCACCGACGATGGCGCCGACCAGCGCAATGGCGACGGCGATCTTCAGCGAGGTGAAGAGATAGGGCAGCGCTGCGGGCCAGCGCAGCTTCCAGAAAATCTGGCCGGACGAGGCATTATAGGTGTGCATCAGGTCGAGCTGGATGGTTTCCGGACTTCTGAGGCCCTTCACCATGCCGACGACGATGGGGAAGAAGGAAAGATAGGTGGAGATCAGCGCCTTCGGCAGCAGCCCGGAAATGCCGATGGAATTCAACACGACGATGATCATCGGTGCGACGGCGAGGATCGGGATGGTCTGGCTGGCGATGATCCACGGCATGACGGAGCGGTCCATGGCGCGGTTATGCACGATGGCGACGGCAAGCAGGATGCCGAGCGCCGCACCGATGGCGAAACCGAGCAGCGTGGCCGAAAGCGTGACGCCGGCGTGATAGATGAGGCTGCGCTTGGAGGTGATGGCCTTGTTGACCGTGGTGTCCCACAGTTCGGCGGCAACCTGGTGCGGGGCGGGGAGAACCGGGCGCTCCTGGGCGAAGGTTTGCGGCAGGAGTTCGAAGAAGCCCGGCGTCTGCCCGGCGCGGGTGGCCTGGTCGCGGGCGAAGGGCATGTTGAGGTAGACGACCGCGAGGTGCCAGAGGATGAGGATGGCGAGGAGGACGGTGAGGATGGGGAGGATGCGGTGGCGGAGGAGGGTCATTGCGGTGCCCTCGGTGGGTGGGGGTTACGTTTGCTCCGAGGGTGCGGCTTACCCCCCTCTGTCCTGCCGGGCATCTCCCCCTCAAGGAGGGAGATCGACTCGTGGTTGGGTCTCGGCCATCTCAAAGCTCGAGAATTAAGAGGGGAGTGCGCCTCCTGCCGATCTCCCCCCTTGAGGGGGAGATGCCCGGCAGGGCAGAGGGGGGTAGCGCTTGCGATGACCTCACCCCTCATAGCTATGCCCCGCCTTCAGCCCCTCACGCACCCGATGCGCAATCGCCAGAAATTCCGGTGTCTCGCGAATCTCGAGCGGCCTTTCCCGCGGCAGCGTCGATGTGATCACATCCGTCACCCGACCCGGCCGCGGCGACATGACGACGATCTTGGTCGAGAGATACACCGCTTCGGGAATGGAATGGGTGACGAAGCAGATGGTCTTGCCGGTCGTATCCCAGAGTTTCAGAAGCTGTTCGTTGAGGTGATCGCGCACGATCTCATCCAGCGCACCGAAGGGTTCGTCCATCAACAGCAGGTCGGCATCGAAGGCGAGCGCGCGGGCGATGGAGGCGCGCTGCTGCATGCCGCCGGAAAGCTGCCATGGATATTTCTTGCCGAAACCGTTGAGGTTGACGAGATCGAGCGTGCGCTCGATGCGCTCGCGCTGCTCGGCCTTGGTACAGCCCATGATTTCGAGCGGTAGCGCAATGTTCTTTTCGATGCTGCGCCAGGGATAAAGAGCGGCGGCCTGAAAAACGTAACCGTAAGAGCGGTCCCGGCGGGCGTTTTCCGGCGTCGTGCCGTTGACGGTGATGTCGCCGGATGTGTGTTTTTCCAGATCGGCGATGACCCGCAGAAAGGTGGTCTTGCCGCAGCCGGAAGGGCCGATGAAGGAGACGAAATCGCCCTTGCCGACCTCCAGATCGACATTGGAGAGTGCGTGCACCGGGCCATCGCCCGTTTCAAAGGTGAGGCCGAGATTTCTGGCGGAAACGACGGAATAGGGGGAGGCCTGGTTCATCTGGGCTTGGTTTCGCTTTCCGTCAGGGCCGCGCGCGCCAGCGGCAGCATTTGGGTTTCCGTAAGCCTTGCGATCGTTATGCCGGTGTGGCGGTCGAGATCGAGCCAGCGCACTTCCTCTATTTCCGCCTGCGGGGCGACCTCTGTCTGAAGTCTGGCGATGAATGTATGGGCGACGACGTCGGCCCCCGTCTCATTGGCGGCCTCCTCGCGAAAGACGCCTTCATAACGGGCGGCATTTTCGGGCAGCGTCAGGCCGATTTCCTCGGCAAGTTCGCGGTGAAGCGCCTGTTCCGGCGTTTCGCCCGGATCGATCTTGCCGCCCGGCTGCATGAACTGCGTGGTGCCGCGCTTGCGCACGACAAGCATCTGCCGTCGCTCATTGAGGAGAACGGCTGCGGCGATGACGATTTCGCGTTTCGGCCCGGCGCTCACGGTCATACACCCGATGCCGGAATGCCGCTGCGCTCCACCCTGCGCGGCGCGACGAGTTCCTTCCAGGTGGAAAGCGCCCGGCTGACGGCGGGATAGGGATCGCGGGCGATGAACTGGCCGTGGCCCGGCTGCGTTTCGATGGTGGCCTCCTCGATGCTGACGAGACCGCGCGACAGGGTGTAGCGCGGCAGGCCTTTGACCTTCTGCCCTTCGAACACGTTGTAATCGATGGCCGATTGCTGGCTCGCCGCACTGATGGTCTTTTCCAGCGCCGGATCCCAGACGACGATATCGGCATCGCTGCCGACGAGGATCGCGCCCTTTCTGGGATAGATGTTGAGAATCTTGGCGATGTTGGTGGAGGTGACGGCGACGAATTCGTTCATCGTCAGCCGGCCGGTCGCCACGCCATGGGTCCAGAGCAGCGGCATGCGATCTTCCAGCCCGCCGGTGCCGTTCGGAATCCTGCGGAAATCGCCAAGGCCGAAGCGTTTCTGCTCGGTGGTGAAGGCGCAATGGTCGGTTGCCACGCATTGCAGCGAGCCGGAGGCGAGGCCCGCCCAGAGGCTGTCCTGATGCTGCCGGTTGCGGAAGGGCGGCGACATCACCCGACGGGCGGCGTGATCCCAATCGGTATTGGCATATTCGCTTTCATCGAGGATCAGGTGCTGGATCAGCGGCTCGCCATAGACCCGCATGCCGTTTTGCCGGGCGCGGCGGATCGCTTCATGCGCCTGTTCGCAGGAGGTGTGGACGACATAAAGCGGCGCACCCGCCATATCGGCGATGATGATGGCGCGGTTGGTGGCCTCGCCTTCCACTGACGGCGGGCGGGAGTAAGCATGCGCCTCCGGCCCGACATTGCCTTCCGCCATCAGTTTTTCCTGCATCTGCGCGACGATATCGCCGTTTTCCGCATGCACGAAGGGGATGGCGCCCAGTTCCGCGCAGCGCGAGAAGGAGGCGAACATCTCGTCGTCATTCACCATCAAAGCGCCCTTATAGGCCATGAAGTGCTTGAAGGAGTTGATGCCCTTTTCCCGAACCACCGTCTTCATCTCGTTGAAGACCTGCTCGCCCCACCAGGTGACGGCCATGTGGAAGGAATAATCGCAATTGGCGCGCGTCGCCTTGTTGTCCCATCGCTGCAGGGCATCAAGAAGCGACTGGCCGGGCTCCGGCAGGCAGAAGTCCACCACCATGGTCGTGCCGCCGGCAAGCGCCGCGCGCGTGCCGCTCTCGAAGTCATCGGCGGAATAGGTGCCCATGAAGGGCATTTCCAGATGCACATGCGGGTCGATGCCGCCGGGCATGACATAACATCCGGTGGCATCGAGTACCGTGCCGCCGCTCAGATCGGGCCCGATCTCGGTGATCCTGCCGCCTTCGATCTTCACATCGGCCTTATAGGTGAGGTCGGCGGTGACGATGGTGCCGTTCTTGATGATGGTGGCGGTCATTGGTGGATGTTCCCGGTAACGAGGACTGGCGAATAACGGTCGGGATGATCGGGCAGGAAAGTCTCGGCGTTCAGGACGGCCAGGATGGTATTGAGCACAGAGGAGTGCTCTTCGAAAACCTCATGGTTCCAGAACCGCAGCACCGCATAGCCCTGTTTATTCAGCCATAGCGTCCGCTGCCGATCATGTGTGGAAGAGGCGTGCTGCGATCCGTCCAGCTCGACGATCAGCATTTTCTCGCGGCAGACGAAATCCGCGATGTAAGGGCCAAGAGGAACTTGCCGGCTGAATTTGAAGCCGTTGAGTCCTCGATTTTTCAGTTCGTACCAGAGGCGGTATTCCGCATCGGTTTCGTCGCGGCGGAGTTTACGGGCTTGCGGGGTTTTGCCGGAATGGCGTTTCGACGCTTTTTTGCCGGTGTGATCGGCCATGACGCTTGCCCCCTCATCCGACCCTTCGGGCCACCTTCTCCCCGGCGGGGAGAAGAAATGGGAGGCACCGTCGCAGGTTTTTATGACGTCGGTGGTGGTGGCGAAAACATTGCCGCGCGTTTCTTCTCCCCGCCGGGGAGAAGGTGGCCCGAAGGGCCGGATGAGGGGGCTTGCCATCGTGGGTACGATCATTCCACGATCTCCGCAGTCTCAAGCACCGCATGCAGCAGTACGTCGCAGCCGGCGGCGGCCCATTCCGGTGAAATTTCTTCGGCCTCGTTGTGGGAAAGCCCGTCCACGCAGGGGCAGAAGATCATGGTGGAGGGGGCGACCCGTGCCGTCCAGCAGGCATCGTGGCCGGCGCCGGAAATGATGTCCATGTGGCTGTAGCCGAGTTTTTCGGCAGCGGAGCGCACGCGGCCCACTAGAACCGGATCGAAGGTGACAGGATCGAAATGGCCGATGGCCTCGATTGAGCAGCCGACGCCGAGTTCTTCGGCGATCTGCGGCACTTCGCGCTCGAAGATGGCGCGCATGCTGTCGAGTTTCGCCTGTGAGGGGGTTCTAAGGTCGATGGTGAAGACCACCTTGCCGGGCAGCACGTTGCGGGAATTGGGTGTGAAGATCATCTGGCCGACGCCGGCTACGGCGCCCGGCTGGTGGGCCATGGCCACCTCCTGCACCTTTTCGAGAATGCGGGCGGCAGCTAAGCCTGCATTGACGCGCATGGCCATCGGGGTGGAGCCGGTATGCGCCTCCTTGCCGGTCAACGTCACTTCCAGCCACCACAGGCCCTGGCAATGGGTGACGACGCCGATCTGTTTGCTTTCCGCCTCCAGGATCGGCCCCTGCTCGATGTGATATTCGAAATAGGCGTGCATGTTGCGCGCGCCCACCTCTTCCTCACCTAGCCAGCCGATGCGCTTCAGCTCTTCGCCATAGGTTTTGCCGTCGGTATCGGTGCGACTGTAGGCATAATCGAGATCGTGAATGCCGGCGAAGACGCCGGAGGCCAGCATGGCCGGGGCAAAGCGCGCGCCTTCCTCGTTTGACCAGTTGGTGACGGTGATCGGGTGTTTGGTTTTGATGTTCAAGTCATTCAGGCTGCGCACCACCTCCAGCCCGGCCAGCACGCCGAGCACGCCATCGAACTTGCCGCCGGTCGGCTGGGTGTCGAGGTGGCTGCCGATATAAACGGGAAGCGCGTCCGGGTCCTCGCCGGGGCGGGTGGCGAACATGGTGCCCATGCGGTCGACGCCCATCGTCAGCCCTGCCGCTTCACACCAGCGCTGGAAGAGGCGGCGGCCTTCCGCATCCTCATCCGTCAGCGTGCGGCGATTATTGCCGCCGGCAATGCCGGGGCCAATCTTCGCCATATCCATCAGACTGTCCCACAGACGGTCGCCATTGACCGTCAAGTTCTTACCCGCCGCCATGAAGTGTCGTCCTCACCTGTTTTGTTTTTATCGAAGCAAAGCTTGTGCCGTTCCCTTTTTTACCGGTTAAGATAACAGCCATTGCCTTGTGATGGCGATGGGGGATAAATTGACCGGCTGGTAAACATTGCAAATTCGCGGTGGCGTCAGCAAGGGATTTTCGTGACGAATCGCAGTAATTTTGCCTAAACTGTACGCGTAGATTATTTTTTAAGCATACTGTAACGGCAATTGCATGGAAAAGAAACAGAGAGCTGAGAATGGCCATACCGCGCGCAGCGAAAACACAGAAGCGGACCCGCATTCAGGAAGAAAAGCAGGAAGCGATTCTTGAAGCCGCGCTCAGTGTTTTTTCCACAAACGGGTTTCGCGGCTCCACCATCGATCAGATCGCCGAGGCGGCCGGCATGTCGAAACCGAACGTGCTTTATTATTTCCGCACCAAGGAGGCGATGCATCGCGCGCTGATCGAGCGGGTGCTGGACACATGGCTTGACCCGCTGCGCGCCTTCGATGCCAAGGGCAATCCCGAAAGCGAGATCCGCTCCTATATTCGTCGCAAGCTGGAAATGTCGCGCGATTTCCCGCGTGAAAGCCGCCTGTTCGCCAATGAGATCCTGCAGGGCGCGCCGCATATCGAAGATGAGCTGAAGGGGCCGCTGAAACAACTGGTGGATGAAAAGGCCGAGGTCATCCGCGCCTGGGTGAAGGCGGGGCGGATGGCCAAATGCGATCCCTATCACCTGATTTTCTCGATCTGGTCGACCACGCAGCATTATGCGGACTTCGATGTGCAGGTGCGGGCGGTGCTCGGCGAGAAGAATGGTGGCGAGGGCCGTTTTGAGGATGCGGCCCGGCATCTGGAGCAGCTTTTTATGGGCGGATTGCGGATAAACGGCTGAACGGAACCGTTCTCGCGAATATGTGATCGATTCTTTATGTCAAAACATGAGGAAAATTATCACCTTTATACTTTACTCCAAAACTCATCTTTATTATGGTGCCGGCATCCCCAACGTCGGGGCATTGAAAAATCAACCGGCAGGTGAGGGAATGGCACGCAAGGAAAAGAAGAAGGCCGAACGCGGCGGCAAGCAGGGCAAGGGCGCTCCCCAGACCGAGCGGGACGTGGCCGAACAGCAGCTTTCCGGTCCGAAAAGCTTTCTTTATGTCGGCGGCCGTGACTGTCAGGTTGCGCATCTTCGCCAGATCGCCAGCAATTTCGGCGCGGAGCTCATTCATCACGATGGCGGCCTGCGTGAAGCCGTCTCCCGCATCGATACTGTGCTCCCCTCCGTCGACTGCGTTTTCTGCCCGATCGACTGTATCAGCCACGATGCGTGTCTGCGGGTGAAGTCCGGTTGCAAGAAATTCGGCAAGACGTTCATTCCGCTGCGCAACGGCAGCAAATCCAGTCTGGAGCGGGCGCTGCAGACCATGAATGAACGGACCTCCAGCGATGAGCGACGAGCGCAATAATTTTAAGGGTGAAGAGCCGGCGGCGGAAGCCTGCCGTGTGGAACTGCACAAGATGGCCGAGCAGGCTGCCGATCCGGCCCTGACGGATATCTATGAAATCATCGGTGAACGCGAAAGGCGCAACCGCCTTGCCAGAAGCGGCGGCAATGTCGTGACCTTTCCCTATCTGCGCACGCGTCAGCCCGGTGAAACGCCGTCCTTCGAAATCGGCGCGGCGGCCGAAGAGGGCCGCAATATCCTCTCGTTTTGCTGGACGCGGCGTAAGGGCTAAAGCTGAAGCATTTCCAGTAAAAGTGCGCAGCAGTTTACGCCCGGAAAATGCGTAAAACAAAGAGGTAGGGCACGTCCGACGGTTCGGTTTAAACCGGGCGCGCTCTAGCCCTTCGGCTTCAGAAATGCCCCGGCGCACAGCACCAGCCATCCGGCGATCATGCCGAGGCCACCCGTGGGTGCGGCGTAGGGAAACAGGCTGTGGCCGGAAAAATGCCTGGTAACGAGATCACCGACAAAGATCGCCGTGCCGAGGCCGAGGATCAGGCCTGCCGGAATGGCGGTTCTGATGCGATCCGCGCCGATATGGAGCGCCACCAGCACCGGCGCATGCGCCAGCGCCATGGCCGAGGCGTTGCCGAGCATATAGGTTTCGCCGGTGTGGGTGGCGGCGGCTGCGAGCATGACGCCGGCCGCGCCGAGCAGGCCGCCCAGCAACAAAATGAAGGCCCGCAATCTTTCGCGCGGCAGGCTTGCGATGGTCGCGCTCTGCGTGGTCATTGGCTGTCCGCCTCCTGGTTCTGCATGTGAAAAGCCAGCCGTTCGACCGGCGCCCAGATGATCTCTCGCAGCTTCGGATTTTCGATGGTCTCGTCCATGGCGCGGCGGAAGCAGAGCAGCCATTCATCCCGCTCGGCGGGGCCGATGGGGGCGACGAAATGACGACGCCGCAACATCGGATGGCCGTGTTTCTCGACATAAACGGGCGGTCCGCCAAGATATCCCGTCAGATAATCGTAAAACTTCGCCTCGCTGCCGGAAAGATCGGCGGGATGGATGGCGCGGCAGCGCGCCGCTTCCGGCAGGGTATCCATCAATTCGTAAAAGCGCCGGGTCAGCGCCCTGACGGTCGCATCGCCACCGATCGCTTCATAAAGGGTAATGGTCTCGCCGCTCATAATCCGCCTCTTGTGGCCCTCCGGTCCTTATCGCTCCATGGAGCCGGAAGAGCAACAGGGCACGGGCGGGGTGCGACATTTGGGACAGGTCAAGGAGGACAGATGCCGGGCAAGCCCGGCATCGCGCAAGCGTCACCCAAAATTACGGATGAGATCGAGTCCCTTTTTCAGAAGCGTTTCGGCCTCATCCTGATTGGCCGCTTCGACGTAGCAGCGCATTTCGGGAGCATTGCCGGAAGGGCGGAAATGGATGGTGCTGCCATCGGTGAGCGCGACGCGCAGGCCGTCGATGTCGCTCAGCGCCTTCACGGTGCCGACCGGTGCGAGGAAGGCCTCGAGATTGCTGCGCGAAGCGCGCAGATGCGTCATCAGGGCGGCGCTCTTTTCCTGCGCGAAGTTCTCCAGACGGTCGGCGGCGGCGACCGGCAGGTTATAAGCGGCGGCGATCTGCGACAGCGGCTTTTTCTGTTCTGCCGAGAGAAGCAGCACGGCGAGAACCGGGAGGAAGCTGTCACGCGTCGGCAGCGGCGAAAGCGCCCTGCCGTTAAGTGTGAAGGCGGAGGCCGTCAGCAGACCGCCATTGGCCTCGAAACCCATGACGCCGTTCTTACCGGCGGCGAGCGCCTCAGCCATGCCCGCGATCACGAAGGGGGAGCCGACTTTGGTGCGGACGACGTCGAACGAACCGCTCGCCTCGATGCCGGAATTGGAGGTGACGGGGGTGACGACCACGCCGGCGCCGAGGAAATTGGCGGTGATCAGGCCGATGAGGTCGCCGCGCAGCGGCACGCCGTTTTCATCGGTCAGCAGGGGACGGTCGCCGTCGCCATCGGCGGAAACGATGGCGTCGAGACCGTGCTCCGGCGACCATTTTTTGAGAAGGGCCAGCGTTTCCGGCGAGACCGCTTCGGTATCGACAGGGATGAAGGTTTCGGAGCGGCCGAGCGGAACGACATCCGCACCATAATGGGCAAGCACGTCGACAAAGAGATCGCGCGCCACCGTGCTGTGCTGGTAAACGCCGATCTTGAGGCCGGAAAGCGCCTTTTCCGGCAGCAGCGCGATGTTGCGCTCGTAGAAAAGTTCGGCTGCGGTGGCGGAATGGTCTTCGGCGGTCGCCGCCTCGTCGCTGATGCCTTCCGCTTCGATTTCGGCGGCAAGAGCGGCAATCGCCGTCTCGTCCTGCTTGTCGATTTCACCGTCCGGGCGGTAGAACTTGATGCCGTTGCGGTCGGCCGGGATATGCGAGCCGGTGATCATCAGCGCGCCGGCCTTCAGCGACAGGCCATAAAGCGCCAGCGCGGGTGTCGGCACCGTGCCGCAATCGAACGGGGTCACGCCGGCTTTTTTGAGCGCGGCGATGCAGGTGGCGGAAACATCCGGGCTCGAATCGCGAAAATCGCGGCCGACGAGAATGGGATCGCCCGCCTTTGCCTGGCCCGATGTGAGAAGGTGCCTCGCAAATGCCGTGGCATAAACGGCCGAGGCTTTTCCTTTCAGATCGACGGAGAGGCCGCGAAGGCCGCTCGTTCCAAATTTCAGGCTCATTCCAAACTCCGTTTCGATAAAATCTTTGAGGGTCAAATGGATAATGCAAAAATATAACGGTTGAAAGAACCGTATCGATCCATTCGAGTCAATCATCCCTTTCAACGTGGCCGCGAATAGGCGATGATGGCGGGACTGATGCGGGTAACCTAAAATTCACCCGTCATATTTAAACTTGTCCGTCGATAGCGGCTCTGGCGACGATGGGAACCCTCTGTTGCCGGCCTTTTTGTGGTTCGTTCGAGTTGGATTGGCTGATGTACAGGCTTCAAAAGGCGGGACATAAGCAGGCACGTCCGCTCGATGAAAAAACGGCGCCTGCCGCGAGAACCCATGGTTCCCTCCTGGACGATCTGGTGGATGAGGACGAGGTTTTCGAGCGCACGGTGCTGAAGGAGCATCTGGAGCCGAAACCGGCGAAGACCGTCGCCGAGCCGGCTGCGGCCGAGACGCGGGTGAAGGCGGCTTCGCCGAGCGGCAGTCTGGCGGCTGCGCTGCCGGGCCTGAAACATATCGACAGGATCGGTGTGGATGACGTCATCCTCTGGCTTCGCAAAGGCATCGTCTGGATCGTGCTGGCAATCGTTCTCTGCGTCGCCGGCGCGCTGACCTACGCCTCTATGACACCGCCGCGCTACAAGGCCTATACGGATATTGTCGTCAATCCTTCCAACCTGAACGTCGTCAATGACGGGGTGTTTTCACCCAACCAGCAGCGCGACACGCAAATTCTCGAGGTGGAAAGCAAGCTGCGCACCATCACCTCGCGCAACGTGCTGGCGCGGGTGGTGGACGAGCTGAAGCTCGATAAGGACGCCGAATTCATCAGCCCGCCGCCGCTCGCCCGGCTGAAGGCGATGTTCTCATCGAAACCGGAAGATGACGACAACCGGGTCGGCGCGCTTCGTTCGCTTGGCGATCGGGTGGCGGCGGAACGCGACCCGCGCTCCTTTGTCGTGACGCTTTCGGTCTGGACCAATGATGCCGAAAAATCCGTGACTGTCTCCAAGGCCATCGTGAAGGCCTTCGAAAGCGAGCTATTCCAGACAAACTCCGACAGTAGTCAACGCGTCGTTGACGATCTCAGGAAGCGGCTCGAGGAAATGCGCGAGAATGTGACCGCCGCCGAAAAGCGCGTGGCCGATTTCCGCCGTGAGAACGGCCTGCAGGAAAATAACGGCCAGCTCGTCAGCAATCTGGCTTCCGGTGAGCTGAACGCTCAGGTGCTTGCGACCCAGCAGCGCCTCATTCAGGAAGAATCGCGCCTCAAGCAGATGGAGGCGGCGATTGCGCAGAACCGCACCCAGAGCGACGCCATATTCGACAGCCAAACGATGAATACGATCCGCGCGCAATACAGCACGCTGCAACAGCAGATCGGTGCGATGACGCTGACCTATGGCGCGCGCCATCCGCGTCTTGCGACCGCGGGTGCGGAGCGGGCGATGCTGGAACAGGGAATGGCGGATGAGGCGCGGCGTATCCTTCAAGCGGCAAAGATCAATGTCGCGGAGGCGCGCTCCTCACTCGATGCCCTGCGGCTGAAAGCGGTGGCGGAACGCGCCAATGTCTTTACCGACAATGAGGCGCAGGTGCGGCTGCGTGATCTCGATCGTGACGCCCGCTCGGCGGCGGCGATCTATGAAACCTATCTGACGCGCTCGCGCCAGCTTGCCGAACAGCAGTCGATCGATTCTACCAATGTGCGGGTGATTTCGCAGCCGGTTGCGCCCAATTCCAGAAGCTGGCCGCCGGGCAAGCTGACGTTCCTGATTGCCGGCGGCATGGGCGGCCTGTTCCTCGGTCTCGCAATTGCCGTGGCGCTCGGCCTCTGGGGTTATCTTCGTAGGGACGATCACGCGGATGTCGCGGTGCGGTAAGACAAGGCGGCTGCGCGTCGCCTTATTCTTCCGAAATCAGACCGTCATAAACTTCGAGCAGGGCGGCGGCGATGGCCGCGCCCAGCGCATTGCCGGCATCGCGAATTCCCGCCTCGTCGCCGTCGCGAACCGAAATGGCAAGATCGGACGCCTCGTTGGCGACGATTTCTTTCGCCCGTTCTATCGCCCAGAGGCCGAAATCGCCGCGATTGTCGATCGAGATTGTTTCCATGGCCGGAGCCCTTCCGTGGTTTGATTTCCGCGTCCCTTAACCCATCGGCTGGAAAACCGGAATAGGCGGAAAATGTGGCGCACAACCTTCAGGCGTGTAAAATGCCTGCCGCATACGGGGATTTATAAAAATATTAATGATAGTTCTTCGTAGTGTTTGAAGCCTTATACCCTAAGCATAAGCGTGAATATAACAATGAAACGATGCCTATCTTGGACACCGGACAGATTATGACAGGGAGAGAGATGCCGGATGCGGAGGGGACTGGCCAGGTCTGGCCGGTTATTCCGCTTGCGGCGTTGCCCATTACCGACGCGACCATCGACGAAACGGCGCGGGATTTCATCCTGCGCGCGACGACGGCGCGTGCGGCCGGTGCAAGACCGTTTTATTCGACATCGGCAAACGGTCAGGTCATCGCGCTCTGCCATCACGATAGGGAATTCGACGCCATGCTGCGGCAGGCGGACCAGATTCATGCGGACGGCATGTCGCTGGTGATCTTTTCCCGTAAATTCTGCCCGAAGGCATTGAGAGAACGGGTTGCGACCACGGATCTCGTTCATGCGGTTGCGAAGCGCGCCGAAGAGACGGGCAGCCGGTTCTATTTCCTCGGCGGCTCCGAAGAGGTGAACCGCGCGGCGGTCGAGGAAATGCAGAGGCTTTATCCGCGCCTCGTATTTGCGGGGCGGCGCAACGGTTATTTCAGCCGGGCCGAGGAAGAGGCGATCCTCGCCGATATCGCGGCATCCGGGACGGATATTCTCTGGGTGGGCTTCGGCATACCGCTGGAGCAGCGTTTCGTCTCGCGCAATCTGGACAGGCTTTCCGGCATCGCCGTGATCAAGACCTGCGGCGGCCTTTTCGATTTCCTCGCCGGCAAGAACAGCCGGGCGCCGCAATGGATGCAGGATATGGGGCTGGAATGGCTTTACCGGGCCATGCTCGAGCCGAAGCGGCTCGGAAAACGTTACCTACTGACCAATCCTATCGCCATATATTCGCTGCTGAAGTATCGCTTCGGAGCTTCGGGACAAGGTCGCTAGATCATCGCGACAAGCCGTTGCTACGCGAAGAATAAAGCGCGCCTGCGCCTCCCGCCCGACAATATAAGATTTTCCTAACGTATTGAATGGATGCGCTGTGTCGCTGAAATCCGTTGCAACTGCGAACATCTGCGCTACACTGCATCAATATTACAAATTTATTCGAATCATAGATTTATTGAGGCCACCAATGGTGATTACGTCCATTTCTCTTTTTATATATGGAATTGGCACCGTTACCTCTCTCGCCATGACCTATATCGAAGGCGCCCGCCGCGACAAGGACTGGGATTTTTATCGCGTCACCGGCATTGTCCTTTGTTTCTTCTGGCCGGTGCTCGTGCCGCTCCTCGTCCTCGCGACGGCCTTGTCGTCGTTCGGTTTCCAGAAACGGTTCACGAATACGATCTCGCTCGGCAGGCAAAAAACCCTTAGCTGAGCCGAAACTATCCTGCTTCAGGTTTTCTTCGCCGGCGCCTTGTAGGGCGTGAGCGTAATGCCGAGGCTTGCCATCACGCGGCCGATGGACATCAGCGGCGGATGCGTGGCTGGCAGCAGGGTTCCGGTTTTCACGAAGGCGGAAACGGCGCGGACAAGAGACAGGCACAGGCTGACGGCGTTTTTGGCGGCAAGCAGCAGCCCGCCTTTCAGGCCGGGGCGTCGGGCGCGGTCGATGCTGTAATTGATGATGCCGGTTCGGAGCGAGCGCTCCATGATCCAGCGCGGCGCCATGCGGTTTTCCGGCACATATTCGATGATGAGGGCTTGCGCATTCCAGGCGAATTTGAAACCTGCCTTGCGGCAGCGGGTGAAGAAATCCATGTCGCCGCCGCCGAGGAAGTTGAAGCGCACGTCGAATTCCGGTTTCGCCAGCGTCTCGAAAACCCGCCGTGAGATCAGGCAGTTGCCCGATCCGTGGATTTGCTCGACGGGGCCGGTCGGCGCTTCGATGGAGCCGAACAGCGGATGCGAGAGAACCGCCTTCGAAGCCGGTGCGTCGAATTCCCGGTTGACCGGGCCGCCGACGATATCGACGCCGAAGGATTTCGCTGCCGAAACCATTTCGGTAAGCCAGACGGGGGAGGCGGCCTCGTCGTCATCGATCATCAGGAACCACTCAGCCGAAGCATAGCTTTGCCGGGCGGTGCGGAAGGCGGTGTTGATGGCGTAACAATTGCCCTGCGTCGGTTCGACCAATGCCTCGCCGGCCATGCCGCTTTCGGCGAAAAAGGCGCGCGCGACCGCAAGACCCGCCTGGCCCGCGCCGTCATTATCGACCACGACGATGGCGAAGGGAAAATCGACCTTCTGGGCCGCGAGTGACCGAAGCGTCTTTTTCAGGCCTTCCGGCCGGCGGAAACTCGGAATGCACACCACCGCTTCCGGCATGATCTCGGACATGGAAACTCCTAAATTCCGGCAAGCGCTGCGGCGGAAAAAACGACGGCCCTGAGGCTCTGGCGCGGGCGATTGAGGAAGGTATCGGCCAGCGCCGAAAAGGCCTCGCGGTAGCGGCGGGCGCGGAAGGCCTGCGCCACGGTATAGGCATTCATGTGGTTTTCGGATCGGCGGCGAAGCCGCCGCAGCTCCGGCGGCGAAACGGCAGCGACGATGGCCGGGTCGGAAAACACGGCCTCGATCGCCGGTTCGCAATCCCGGAAGGTCAAAAGCCGGTTCATCATCACGCTCGTCCTGTGCACACGGTAATCCAGCACATGGCAGCCGGGCAGGTAAACGAAACGGCCGGCGGCGGCGAGCCTGCACCAGCCATACCAGTCTTCGGCATAACGCAAAGTCTCGTCGAAACCGCCGAATTCCTGAAAGATGCGGGTTCTGACCAGCATGATGCCGCCATTGACGATGAAGTTGCCGCCGAGCAGCGGCTGGAGAATGAAACCATCGGGTTTTTCCCGGCGGCGAATGAGATTGCGCCGGCCGATCTTGACGCCGTTTTCATCGATGCGCTCGTAATCGCCATAAACGGCGACGACATCCGGCCCGGAAATGCCGGCGCAAAGGGCCGCGATGGCGCCCGGTTTCAGGCGATCGTCGGCATCGAGAAACATCGTCCACTCGCCGCGCGCCTGCGACAGGCCGAAATTGCGCACGGCGGAAACGCCCTGCCTTCCCTGCGGCCGGGCAAGCAATTTGACGCGAGGGTCGGAAAAACCTTCCACCTTTTGTGCGGTGGTGTCGGTGGAGCCGTCATCGACCACCAGCACTTCGCCGATGGTCTCGCCCTGCAGCAACACGCTTTCGATCGCTTCCACGATGTAACGCTCGCCATTGCGAACGGGAATGACAATCGAAACGGAAACCAAGACTTCAAACTCCATGCGGCGTGGGCCAAGAATTCGCACAGCGAAGTTACTACCGCATTAAGCGGGTCTGGCCAATTATGACGTGGTATAACGTCGGTTAACCTTGCAAATCTTTAATATCCTTTTCCTATGATCGGAATGTTATGTTTTGGGAATAAAGGTTGCGGAGGCGGGTGCATGCGGATCGGGCGGCGGAATTTTATGGGCGGTGCGGCAAGCGCTGGTCTGCTGCATGCCGTGGGCGGCCCCGCCTTTGCCGCGCAGAAGAAAGCGGCGAGCAAAACCGCCCCTTATGGCGCGGCTGTTTACCTGCCGGATCTCACCGCCGATAGCCGCATCGGCGAGGCGGTGGTGAAATATTGCTCGCGCATCACCCCCGTTACCGAAATGAAATGGGAGGTTCTGCGGCCTTCGGCGGAGGTATTCGATTTCGCCGCTGCCGATGCAATCGCCAATTTCGCCCGTCAGCACAAGCTTTCCATGCACGGCCATCCGCTGATCTGGTATGCCTCCAATGCGCCCTGGCTTGCGAGCATCGGCGGCGGCGTGAAGGTCGAGAAGCTGATGGAGACCCACATCGTCACGGTGATGGAGCGTTATAAGGACGTGATCCATAGCTGGGACGTGGTCAATGAGCCGATCCCCGACGTGCCGGGCAATGTGCGCGCGCGGCGCGATGCCTGGTATTACGGCGCCGGGCCGGACGCCATCAAGAAAGCTTTCGAGATCGCCCATGCCGTCGATCCGAAGGCGCAGCTCGTGCTCAACGAATATGATGTGGAATTTGCCGCCGAGAAATCGCCGGCCAAGCGCGCGGCCTTCCGCAATCTCATTCTCGAACTGCTGGAGAAGGGTGCGCCGATCAACGCCGTCGGCCTGCAGGGGCATTTGCGCGGCGGCTGGCCGATCGCCAAGGACGAGCTTGCCGCCTTCACGACGGAAATGCGCAGCTACGGTCTTGCCGTTCTGGTAACGGAGCTGGATGTGATGGACCAGACGCTGCCCGCGCCGGAGGCCGAACGCGATATGCTGATCAACGGCCAGGTCCGCGAGTTTCTGGAGGCTGCCTCGGCGGGCGGCGCGCTTTCCTCCATCACCACATGGGGCATCTCGGATCAATATAGCTGGATTCGCTGGGCCTATCCGCGCCGGGATGGCACCGCCAACCGGCCGCTGCCGCTGGACTGGAGTTTCAACCAAAAACCCATGATGGCCATCATCAATGAATTCCGGAACCGTGGTGCATGACTATGAATGCTGAAATGCCGCTTCCTCCCGTGCAAAAGGCGCTGCAAATCAACCTGCATCCCTTCGATGCCCCGCATGCGGCCCTGACCCTGCCGCATCAGCTCAGGGTCTGGGGCGGACAGGTGGACCGCATTCTCCTCACCGTCGATACGGGCCAGGTGGGGGCCGGCCGCTACAAGGGCAATGGTTTCGATGCGGCGCGCCAGCGTCTCTTCGACATGCTGGAGGAAATGCAGACCAATTATCCGCATCTGCATGTGGATATCGTCGATTACAGCGATGCGGCGCGCAGCGCCGTGACGGAAACCTTCTTTCCCCGCTCGCCGATCCCCTATCCCGCCAAGGCTTTCGATGGCGGGCCTTTCCATGTCTATTTCTACGGGCTGAAACGCGCCAATGCCCGTTATGTGCTGCATATGGACAGCGACATGATGTTCGGCGGCGGCAGCCAGAGCTGGTTCGGCGAGGCCATCGCGCTCCAGAAGGCCAATCCGGATGCGCTGTGCATCACGCCCTTTTCCGGGCCGCCGACGGTGCGCGGCGATCTGGATATTTCCCGCCATGTCGGCATGCCCGGCGTGAAGAACATACCTGCGCCGCGCAAGCTGCCGTCGCGCATTCCCACCTGGCGTTTCGCCACCGTTTCCACCCGGCTTTTCATGATCGACATGGAACGTTTTGCGAAACGCATCGGCTCGCTGGAACTGCTCAAGCCCGATGTCAAACGGCGCATTCGCTCCTATGCCTACAACCAGCAGCCTGTCTCGATGCCCGCCGAGGAGGTGCTGAGCACGAACATGATGCGCACGGGTGTTTATCGCCTCGATTTTCTCGGTACGGGCAAGGGCATGTATTCACTGCATCCGCCCTATCGCTCGCCGGAATTTTATACGGCGCTCGCCTCCATCGTCGAGCGCATCGAAAAGGGCGATATTCCGGAAGGCCAGCTCGGCGATTTCGATATTAACGGGTCGATGGTGGACTGGACCAGCGCGCTGGCGGCCAAGACGCGCTCCAAACGTTATGCGAAAGCGCTGCGGCATCTCATCTCGGCCAATGTCGGGCGGTTCAGCAAGGCTTGAGGATTTCGATTCGTCTTCCGTCGTGAGGCGGGGCGGGGGCTCAATAGTCGGTGATGAGCTTGCTCCAGCTCTCCGAGCACAGTCCGCCAATATAGATGTCGCCGGCCAACGCCCTTTCCCGCAGGGCGTCATCGCGAGTCGCCATGCAGAAATAACCGTCATGGCGGAAGCTCATGTGGTTCTGGCGGTAAAGCGCGTTGATGAGAAAGGGCTGCGCCATGCCGGTGACATGGGCATAGTTCTCGTCATCGAAATGGCGGAACAGGGTGTTGAGCACATCGTTTTCGCAACCGGCATCGCAGACGAGATTGAGCACATAGGCCGTTCTCCCCCGCTGGCCGAAAAACAGCGCAGCGCCCATGGCATGGCCTTCGGCATTCTCGATCACCACGCCCTTCAGTTCGCCGAGGCTTTCATTGGTCCTGCTCATCTCGATCAGCCAGTGGAATTCCTCGTGAGACCATTCCGGGCGAATGGAAAAACGCTCGATCATCGCGAGCGCCCTGCGGCGGAAGGTTTCGTAATCCACGGTTCTCACCGTGGCGCCGGCGGCCTCCTGCGGTCTCAGACCCTTTTTCCACCGTCGCAGGATTCCATCCACAAATCCGAGCGCGGCGAGCGCCAGCGTCGTCTTTGCCAGTTTGGAACGGCGCGGCATGCGCAGCGCGATGGTGCAGAAGGGCTTGAGCGCCTTGTGCCATTGCAGGCTTTCAATCGGCAGCATGTTGCCGCCGGTCGCCACCCAATGATCGGCGCTGACGGGTGAAGCCGTATCCGAGAACAACATGTCGTGTTTGGAGGCCCGCATGCCGCGGGACAGACGCGCCGCGCCGAGTGCGCCGCGTTTCCCGTCCGATGCGAAGGCGCAGAGCAGCCTTGCGGTAATGGTTTTTCCATTCGCAACGAAGCGCATGGGCACGGCGAGGATGACGCTGGTGACCCCGCTCTCCCCGGCATCGTAGACAACGCTGCCGTTTTCCGGACTGAAGGCGGGACTGCCGAAAAACAGTTTTTCTATATAGGAGCCGAAATCGAAGTTCCGCTCCTGCCCGGTCTTCCTGAAAGCGCTGTTGAGCACGGTCTCGACAGCCGGAACGTCTTCCCTGCGCATGGGGCGGATGCCGGACACACCGATTTGAACCGGGCGTTGTGTCAAGTGACCGCTATCGCCATCGTCCATATGGGTGTGTATCGGAACGTCCACCGTCGGCCCCCACCTTTTGTGCATTGACGAAATCAACCATAGGCAGCGTATATTTGAATGTATTAATATAGATATAAAACCTGCAATCCGGTGGGATCGAAAGTATCGGATTTGGAATAAATCATATTAATATCAATATATTAATCTGTATCAACCGCCTCGGTTGAGGTTAACAAAATACGCTCAAGCAAGCAACCTTTGGATGAAATATGGATAAATTTTTGTAGGCGATTTTTTGGAGTCTGGCGTCAATTTTGGCAAGCTTCCGTCTTGTCCTTTGTCTCCGGGCTCCGATTTCCCGAGGAAAAGCGCACAATCGCGGTGCTATTTTCCCGTGCATCATGGATAACTAAAAAATAGGATTTGCGCGGGATATTCGTATTGTCGAATATGCGAAGCACGAGTTTCAATGCGGGTGGCTTCAGGAAAGAGGGAGAGAAAAACCCCTTATGGATGCAGCGCATGGCGAACAGGGGCGTGGCTACTGGCGGGACGCGTTGTTTTACGTGACGTTCCTGTTTTTCACGGTCGGCTTTTCGCCCTATATCTCGCTCTCATCGACCTATCAGGGCTCCGCCATGGCGGCCGGGTCCAACCTGCTCAACCAGTTGACCGCGATCATCCTGTTTTTCAGTTTCCTGGCTTTCATGGCGAAGGAGCGGTCGTTTTCCATCCTCTTCATGCCGCGCCTGTTGATGGCGGCGATTTTCGGCTGGTTTGTCCTGACCTCGCTTGCGGGCGAAGCGCCGCTATTTTCGCTCAGGCGGCTGGTCATGTGCGCCATTATCTGTGTGCTTGCCGGCGGCTTCCTGCAATTGCCGCGCACCGAGCGGCATTTTACGACGCTGCTCGCCACATGCGCCCTGATCATATTGTTCCTGTGCTATTTCGGAATCACCGTGCTGCCCTCGCGCTCGATCCATCAGGCCAGCGATGCGCTGGAGCCGCTGCTGGCGGGGGACTGGCGCGGGGTTTTCCGCCATAAGAACGAGGCCGCCTCGGTCATGGCGGTGTTGATCATCGTCGGTATTTATCTCTGCAAGCGCTGGTCCTTCATCGGCGGGCTGTCGGTGCTGTTGCTGTCGCTGGTCTTTCTGGTCAAGTCGGGCGGCAAGACCGCGCTCGGGCTGATGCCGATCATCATTGCGACAGGCTGGTTCATCCTGCGCTGGCCCCGCTGGCGTTACACGGTCGTGACCCTGTTTCTGGCGGTTTTCGCGCTGGTGACCGTCGGCACCACGGTCGATCCCGTCTTTTCGCAGATGCTGACGAAGCTGGGGCTCGATGCCAGCTTTACCGGCAGAAGGGATATCTGGACCGTCGCCATCGATTACATCCGTCAAAGCCCGCTCCTCGGATACGGCTATCAGGCCTTCTGGCGCAGCGACGCCCTGATGTCGAGTTTCACCGAGAACAATACTTGGGCGACGACCGCGCCGGATTCGCACAATGGTTATTTCGACCTTCTGCTGGCCGGCGGCGTGCCGGGTCTGGTGCTGGTGATGGTGTGGATCTATCTCCTGCCGCTGCATTATCTCGGCAAAATGAACGAGGCCACGCGCAACAGTCCGCTGACGCGGCTTTATGTCGGCGTATGGCTTTATGTGCTGCTCTACGGCTTTCTGGAAACGCTGTTTTTCCTCAGCACCGGGTTCGTCTGGTTCTTCCTCATCGTCGCCGTGATGGGCCTGCATCTTCAGGCCAATGCCAGCCTCGTGGAGGACGAGGCGGAGGGGGAAGCGGAGAGAGCCGTCGGTGGAGCGGGCATTGCCCCGACACCGCTGCGGGGGCAGGCTTCCCCTGTCGTTCGCTCCAGATGATATTTTGAAATGATTTTTCGTCATAAATATGTAAAAGAGCCGATTGTTGCGCGCGTCTGCGGCTATTTTCGCTAAACATGCGCGGCTCAAGTCTTTGTTATTGTGCACGTCGCACCGCGAAACCCCGGTTATTGGCGCGGCGGCACTGAAAAAACGGATCGGCTAGGTCAATCGATGGCAGATACAGGCGCCTGCGCGCTCGAGGCGGATGATATCCACAAGAGCTTCGGCACGCATGAAGTTTTGAAGGGCGTTTCGCTGCAAGCCCACAAGGGCGATGTCATCTCGATCATCGGGTCCTCCGGTTCCGGCAAAAGCACCTTTCTGCGCTGCATGAATTTTCTCGAAACGCCGGATCGCGGCCGCGTCATCGTCAATGGCGAGGAAATCGCCACGAAAACCGGCCGCGACGGCAAGGCGGTGCCGAAAAGCTGGCGGCAGGTGGAAAAACTGCGCACCGGCCTTGGCATGGTGTTCCAGAATTTCAATCTCTGGGCCCATCGCACCGTTCTCGAAAACGTCATCGAGGCGCCCGTTCATGTTCTCGGCGTGAGGCGGCAGGAGGCGGTCGAAAAGGCCGAAGCCCTGCTGAACAAGGTTGGGCTTTATGACAAGAAAAACGCCTACCCGGCATTTCTTTCCGGCGGGCAGCAGCAGCGCGCCGCCATTGCGCGTGCGCTCTGCATGGAACCGGCGGTGATGCTGTTCGACGAACCCACTTCAGCGCTCGATCCGGAACTGGTGGGCGAGGTTCTGAAGGTCATTCGCGATCTGGCCGAGGAAGGCCGCACCATGCTGCTCGTTACCCACGAAATGCGCTTTGCGCGCGATGTATCCTCGCAGGTCGTGTTTCTGCATCAGGGCCGGGTGGAGGAGGCGGGGCCGCCGGCGCAGGTGTTCGGAAACCCCTTGAGCGCCCGCTGCCGTGAATTTACCGGCGCGCTCGCCAATTGACCCTTTTGCCTGACAGTCCGTTTTAACAGGAGAGACTTGAATGAAATTCTTCGCCACGCTGCTTGCCGGAACGGCATTTGCGTTTTCCGCCTTCACCGCCAGCGCCGAGGTGCGCTTCGGCATCATGAACGAGGCCTACCCGCCCTTCTTCGCCAAGGATGCCAGCGGCAAGTGGCAGGGCTGGGAAATTGACCTCATGGATGCCGTCTGCGCGGAAATGAAGGAAAAATGCTCGATCGTGGAACTCTCCTGGGATGGCCTCATCCCGGCGCTGCAGACGAAGAAATTCGACGTTATCTGGTCCTCCATGTCGAACACGGAGGAGCGTCAGAAGATCATCGATTTCACCGACAAATATTACAACACGCCGAGCAAGCTGATCGGCGCCAAGGGCGAAAAGGCGGGTGCGACGGCCGAGGACGTCAAGGGCAAGACCATCGGCATTCAGGTGGCGACGATCCAGTCCGAATATTACAAGAAATATTTCGCCGGTGTCGCCGATGAGAAGACCTACCAGACGCTGGACGAGGCGTTTCAGGATCTCGCGGCCGGCCGTATCGACTACGTCTTCGGCGATTCCATCGTTCTCGACGCTTTCGTGAAGAGCGATGCGGGCAAGGATTGCTGCGCCGACATGGGCGATGTCGCCGACGACAAGGAAATCCTCGGTCTCGGCGTTTCGGGCGGCCTGCGCAAGGAAGACACCGAACTCAAGGCCAAGCTGAATGCGGCAATCGCCGCCGTGCGCGCCAGCGGCAAATATGACGAGATCACCCGGAAGTACTTCAGCTTCAATATTTACGGGCAGTAATTCGGTCTGATCGGTCACGCATATGGCAAGCCTTGAAACCACGTTGCAACTTCTGTCTCCCTATCCTCCGGGATGGGGCGGCACTCTGTTGAAGGGTGCGGCGTCGACGCTTGCCATTTCCGCCGGCGCCTATCTGATCGGTCTTGCCATCGGCATGGCCGGGGCGCTCGGCAAGCTTTCGGGCAACAGGCCGCTTGGCCTGCTGCTCAATCTCTATACCACCGCGATCCGTGCGGTTCCCGAGCTGATCCTCATCGTCGGGCTTTATTATGCCGGGACTGACGGCCTCAACCGGCTGCTGCTGCTCGCCGGCATGCCGCCGCTGGAGGTGAACGGTTTCGTCGCCGCCGTTGCGGTTCTGGGTTTCGTGCAGGGGGCCTATATGACGGAGGTGCTGCGCGGGGCGATCCTTGCCATTCCGAGCGGCCAGATCGAGGCGGCGCGCGCTTTCGGCATGTCGCCGGCCTTACGTTTCCGTCGGGTGGTCTTGCCGGCGCTTTTGCCGAACGCCTTGCCGGGGCTCGGCAATCTCTGGCTTGCGGTGACCAAGGACAGCGCCCTGGTGGCGGTCGTCGGTTATCAGGAACTGGCGCTCGCGACGCGTCTCGCCGGGGCCAGCACCAAGCAATATTTCCTGTTCTTCCTTGCCGCCGCCCTGCTTTACCTTGCCATCACGCTCGTTTCGAACCTCGTTTTTTCGCTGATCGAACGCCGCGTGCGGCGCGGCCAGCCGGCCCTGGCCTGAGGAGGGGACGGCATGGATTTCTCCTGGGTCGCGAAATATTGGCCGCTTCTCCTTTCGGGTGCATGGCAGACGGTGGCGCTGCTCGCCATCTCCGTCAGCATCGGGTTTCTTCTGGCCATCGGGCTTGCGTTTGCGCAGGTGAGCGGCGGGCGGGTGACGAAAATCCTGGCGCGGGCCTATTGCACCTTCTTCCGGGGCACGCCGCTGCTCATCCAGCTCTGGCTGCTTTATTACGGCGTCGGCTCGCTTCTGCCGATGATCCCCGGCCTGCGCCAGAGCTTCATGTGGCCGGTGCTGCGCGAAGGGTTCTTCTTTGCGGCCGTCAGCTTCACGCTGAATTATGCGGCCTATGAGGCGGAAGTTCTGCGCGGCGCGCTGCTGGCGGTGCCGAAAGGCGAGCTGGAAGCGGGCAGGGCTTTCGGCATGGGCCGTTTCACCCTTATTCGCCGCATCTGGCTGCCGCGCGCCATCCGCATCGCGCTGCCGACCATTGCCGGCGAGGTGGTGATGCAGCTTAAAGCCACGCCGCTTGCTTTCACCGTGACGGTGATGGACCTCTACGCCGTCGCCTACAAGGTGCGGCAGGATACGCTTCTGGTCTATGAACCGCTGATCGTCGTCACCGTCTTTTATCTCATTCTCACCGCCATCATCGCCCGCTGTTTCGGCCTTGTCGAACAGCAGGTGCCGGTCAGGCGATAAACATTCAGGGAGTATGACCATGAGCACAATCCGTATCCTCGACGGCGGCATGAGCCGCGAATTGCAGCGGCTCGGGGCCGAGCTGAAACAGCCGGAATGGTCGGCGCTGGCGCTTATCGACGCGCCCGATATCGTGCGGCAGGTGCATGCGGAATTCATCGAAGCCGGCGCCGATGTCGTCACCACCAATTCTTATGCGCTGGTGCCCTTCCACATCGGCGAAGAGCGTTTCCAGAAGGATGGCGCATCGCTGATCGCCCTTTCGGGCAGGCTGGCGCGCGAAGCGGCGGATGCTTCCGGTCGCAGGGTGCTGGTGGCGGGTTCGCTGCCGCCGATTTTCGGTTCCTATGAGCCGCAGAATTTCGATGCTACGCGGGTGCAGGCCTATCTGAAGGTGCTGGTCGACAATCTCGCGCCTCATGTCGATGTCTGGCTCGGCGAGACGCTCAGCCTGATCGCCGAGGGCGAAGCGGTGCGCGAGGCCGTTGCCGCGGCCGGCAAACCGTTCTGGATTTCCTTCACGCTCAACGACGATGCGGCTGCGGCCGGCGGCGAGCCCGCGCTTCGCTCCGGTGAAACGGTCAAGGCGGCCGCCGAATGGGCGGCGCAATCGGGTGCCGCCGCCCTTCTGTTCAATTGCAGCAAGCCAGAAGTCATGAATGCCGCCGTCGAGACGGCCGCCTCCGTCTTCGCGGAAAAGGCTGTTTCGCTGGAAATCGGCGTCTACGCCAATGCCTTCGAAGGCGAGCAGGGCGATTCCGCCGCCAATGAAGGGCTGCATGGCACGCGCGCGGATCTGACCGGCGATGTCTATTCCCGTTTTGCCTGCTCCTGGGCGGATGCGGGCGCGACCATGATCGGCGGCTGCTGCGGCATTGGTGCGGCGCATATCCACAAGGTTGCGACAGCGCTGCGGCGCGCGGCGGCCTGAAGCGCCCCACGCCACTGCAAGAGACGGATGCGGCAGGTTTTGAACCTGCCGCTTTTTTTATGCGCAGCTATTGACCTCAACTATAGTTGAGGAATTATCAGGACATGGAACACACTGTTGAAGGACGTTCCATGAGCGACAATACACTTTCCATCCGCATCATCTTCGGCAGCGCCCGCAATCCGCGCTTCTGCGATGTCATCGGCAAATGGCTGCTGGAGCGGCTCGAGGTCCGGCCGGGACTGGAGCTTGCGGTCATCGACCCGCGCGAACTCGATCTGCCGCAGGACCACGCGCCCGAGCGCGCCGCGGTGCGGGAGCTTCGGAAAAGCCTCGATGGCGCCGATGCCTTCATCGTCGTCACACCGGAATATAATCGCAGTTACCCCGGCGCGCTGAAGGTGCTGATCGATTCCGCCTATGACGAATGGGGCGCCAAACCGGTGGCCTTCGTGTCCTATGGCGGGATTTCCGGCGACCTGCGCGCCGCCGAGCAGCTTCGTCCCGTCTTTGCGGAACTGCATGCGGTGACGATCCGCGATGTCGTCAGCTTCGCCAATCCCTGGGATCGTGTCGATGCTGCCGGCCAGTTCGACGCCGGCGCGCCGGCGGCGGGCGCGCTGGAGACGATGATGAACAAGCTCGGCTGGTGGGCGCGTGCGCTGAAGCAGGCGCGGTCCGCAACGCCTTACAAGGGGGCGTGAGATGGCCGAAAAATCCCTCGCCTTGAAAGTGACGCTGCTGTTCGTCGCCACGCTCACCATCATGGCCGGAACCACGGTCGCACCTTCGCTGCCGGCCATCGAGCAGACTTTCCTGTCGACGCCGCATGTGGATATCATGAGCCGCATGGTGCTGACATTGCCCTCGGTCTTCGTGGCCTTCTGCGCCCCCATTGCCGGGGTGCTGGCGGATCGCTTCGGCCGCAAGCGGCTGCTGCTCGGCGCGATCCTGCTCTACAGCCTTTCCGGCATGTCCGGCCTTTTTGCCGATAGCCTTGTCGGCCTGCTCGTCGGGCGCGCCTTTCTGGGGCTGGCGATCGGCGCCATCATGACGATCGGCACGGCGCTGGTGGGCGATTATTTCGAAGGCCCGGCGCGGGAGCGTTATCTCGGCCTGCAGCAGGCCTTTACCCAGATCGGCGGCGTGGTTTTTGTGGTGGCCGGCGGTTTGCTGGCGGATCTGCACTGGCGCGCGCCTTTCGCGGTCTATGCCGTCGCCCTGCTCATTCTGCCGGCGGCCCTGTTCTTTCTGACGGAACCGGTCAGAAGCGACAGCCGTATTAAAGCCGGCGGCGAACAGGACTTTGCGGTCAACTGGCTGCTGGTGGGTGTGCTGGCGCTGGCGGTATTCCTCGTCAATGCCCTGTTTTACACCATTCCCTCGCAATTGCCGTTCTTCCTGCGGGAGCTCGGAGTGTTTTCCGGCAGCATTGCGGGATACGCCATCGGCATTTTCAATCTGGCCGGGGCGCTGGCGGCGCTCAATTTCGGGCGATTGCGGGCAAGGGCCAGTGTGACCGCCATCATTGCCGCCGGGCTGGTGTCGATGGCGACGGGTTTTGCGCTGCTCGCCATGGCCGAAGGGCTGGTCGCCATGCTGTCATCGCTTGCGGTGGTGGGGTTCGGCCTCGGCGTGGTGATGCCGGGCATCATGTCCACCACCATCATGCTGGCGCCGCTCAGACTGCGCGGGCGTATCGCCGGCATCGTCACCGCTTCGATGTTTCTCGGGCATTTCATCTCGCCGCTGGCAAGTCAGCCATGGATTGCCCGCTTCGGTTTCGCCGCCGCCTATCGCGACATTGCCATGATATTCGCCGCCATGGCCGGACTTGCCGTCATGGCCGCCATTTTGCAGCGATGGGCGGCCACGCGAAGGGCGCGGCCCTTTGCGCCGGGCGGTTGACGACCGGTCTCCGGGGGCAAAAAACACCCGTGCTTTGCCAACCGTGGCGTGAAGGAATTGTAAAGTTTTTGACTATAATCATTTTACTGGAAAATGACCGGGAGCGACGGCTGAAAATTCGCTCGCTTCCGCTTTTTTCAGGGAATTTGGCCTGGTGTTTCCGCCTGCTGGCGGGCCGCCGCGCCAACCGTGGTGAGCGGCCTCCCGTATTGGAAGGGACGGGCGGCTTTCTGCGGCGCATGCATGATGCAGATGCGGCCAGAGCCTATGATGCGGCTAGCGAAGTCTCGATGATCGGGGCGTTCGACGTGCAATGTCAGTCTTGCCGAACACCTCCGGCACGGGGAAGGAGCGGTTTTTTCAATGACGTGAGGCTTTCCGTGTCTTTTCTTCAAAACGCCAGTATCCGCACCAAAATCCTGTCGCTCATTCTTCCGCTCTGCATCGTCGGCCTTGGCGCCGCCGCCTTCATGTCCACCCGCTACAAGGAAGCGGACACGGCCTACTCGCTCTTTATCGCCAACGATAACGCCGCTCTGGTGGAGCTTGCGCGTGCCAACCGAAATCTGGTTGCCCTGGCCTATGGCGCCTATCAGGTCATGGCGTATGACGTGAACGGGCCGGAGATAAAGGCCGCCAAGCAGGCCTACAGTGACAGCAAGGGCGCGCTCCTGCAGCGTCTCAATAATGTGAAGACTGTTTTTCCCGAAGAGTCCGCCGCCATGGACGCCTTCATCGCGCAGTCGCAGGCCATAACCGCCATGACGGACAAGGCTGTCGAACTTGGTATGGCAAACCGTAATGAGGAATCCGCTGCCCAGCTGCTCAAGGCGGACGCCTCCATTCAGGCGACTTCGGTTGCCCTGACGGCGCTACTGGACAAGCTCGCCAAGGGCGTCGTCGAAGGAAGCGACGAACTGACGGATCAGACGAACTCGACCATCTTCACCTCGCTGGTGGTTATCGGTATCGCTTTTGCGGTCGGCATCATTCTGGCGCTGTTCGTGGCGTCCCGCGGCATCACAACCCCTATCGCCCGCCTGCGCGAGCGGATGGTGTCGCTTGCCGGCGGCGAGACGGCGACGGAAATCGACGGCATGGCGCGCCGCGACGAGGTGGGCCAGATGGCGAAGGCCGTGCAGGTCTTCCGCGAAAACGCCATCGAGCGCATTCGTCTCGAACAGGAAACCGAAGCCAATCGCAGCCTCTCGGAGAAAGACCGGATCGAGCGCGAACAGCAGAAAGCAAGGGAAGCGGCCGACGTCAAGTTCGCCGTCGACAATCTCGCAGCCGGTCTTTCGAGGCTTTCGGAAGGCGATGTTTCCTATCGCATCGGCCAGCCGTTCACCGCCACGCTCGACGCCGTTCGCAACGATTTCAACATGTCCGCCGAAAAGCTGCAGGCGGCCCTGACCAAGGTGGCCCAGAACGCCAGCGGCATCGGCGCGGGTGCGGACGAGATTAAATCGGCCGCCGACGATCTGGCCAAGCGCACCGAGCAGCAGGCTGCGGCTGTCGAGGAAACCGCCGCCGCTCTGGAAGAAATCACCACGACGGTCAGGGATTCCACCAAGCGTGCGCAGGAGGCGGGCCTGATCGTCAGCCGTGCCAAGGCGGGCGCCGAACAATCCGGCGATGTGGTGCGCCGCGCCGTGGTCGCCATGGAGCAGATTGCGAAATCCGCCAATGAGATCAGCAACATCATCGGCGTTATCGACGAGATCGCCTTCCAGACCAACCTTCTGGCGCTGAATGCCGGCGTGGAAGCCGCGCGTGCGGGCGAGGCCGGCAAGGGTTTTGCCGTCGTCGCACAGGAAGTGCGCGAGCTTGCCCAGCGCTCCGCCCATGCCGCCAAGGAGATCAAGGCGCTGATCAACACCTCGAACGATCAGGTGCAGCAGGGCGTTCAGCTGGTGGGCGACACCGGCAAGGCGCTGGCGACCATCGTTTCGGAAGTGCAGGAAATCAACCGGCACGTCGTCTCCATCGTGGAGGCCGCGCAGGAACAGTCTTCCGGCCTGCAGCAGATCAATACGGCGGTCAACCAGATGGATCAGGACACGCAGAAAAATGCGGCCATGGTGGAAGAAACCAATGCCGCAAGCCATAGCCTTGCCAAGGAAGTGGCGTCGCTCAACCAGCTGCTCTCCCAGTTCCGGCTCGCCGACGGCGCGTATCAGCCAAAGAGCCAGCCTGCGCCGGTTCGCAGCGCCGGTGGCAGCGACAAATATGTCGCCTCTCCCGTCCGCGCGCTGGGCCGCAAGATCGCCTCGGCGTTTTCGGGCAATGCTGCTGTGGATACGGCAAAGGGCGACTGGCAGGAATTCTGAGCGGCGGTCCGTTTCCAGCATGCGCTTCGGCGGGGAGGCATCCCCGCCGGCGTTCAACGACGATGTGGCGCAATCGAAAGCCGTTCTGGCAAAATCGATGTCCACCGTGCGAAACGCAACATCTTCGCGACGGCTGGATCATCCGCATCGGCAACCATCGCCATGGGCTTCCCCGGCACCGGTTCACGCGCGAAAACATCCATCTGATGAAATCTGAAATTTCCGCTGCCCGACCGGCGGGCGCTTACGGGCCGCTGGGGCCCTTTTCCTTCTTCGCCTGATCGTGATGCCACTTGATGGCGAAGAACATGCCCGTGCCCAACACGATAATCTTGAACGGAAAGAAGACCAAGGGGAACAAATCTACCCAATCCCATTCCATCATCTGAGTATTTCCAGTCTGTTACTTGACACAATATATCGAGGATAGGGGTACCTCAAACCGGCTGCTTCAACAACGCCAATTCATGCCCTCGGGCAGGGGCCTTTTGACGCAGCCCCAGCCGGATCGTTTCAT
Source organism: Agrobacterium sp. 22-221-1 (assembly GCF_053522445.1). Classification (NCBI taxonomy): domain Bacteria; kingdom Pseudomonadati; phylum Pseudomonadota; class Alphaproteobacteria; order Hyphomicrobiales; family Rhizobiaceae; genus Agrobacterium; species Agrobacterium sp. 22-221-1. The sequence goes on along the minus strand of NZ_JBNWCL010000015.1, from coordinate 8,190 downwards.
CCGGCGCTCTCAATCTTACCCGCGAAACCGCAGGGTCTCGACGAACAGGCTGAAGGCGGCGGATGGATGCCGCCGGTGGGGATAATAGAGGTGATAGCCGGGCAGGTCGGGCGTGAACTTGCCGAGCACCCGCATCAGTCGGCCCGCATCCAGATGCGGCTGAACCTGATCGAGCGGCAGATAGGCGAGGCCGTGCCCGTCGAGTGTCGCGTCCAGAATAAGGTCGATGGTGTTGAGGACCAGAGGCCCGTCGATGCGAACGCGTGTCTCCCGGCCGCCGGGTGTGAGACGCCAGCCGTTCAGCGTGCCGGACGTCGGCAGCCGCAGATTGATCGCACGATGATCGACGAGTTGCGACGGCGACGTTGGCGCCGGATGTTTCAGAAAGTAATCGGGTGAACCGGCAATCGCCATCGGCGTGTCCGGTCCGATGCGCACAGCGATCATGTCCTTCGCAATATCGCCGCCGAGCCTGACACCCGCGTCGAAGCGGTCGGCAACGACATCGGCCAGACCGTAGTCGATGGTGATTTCCACCTTGATGTCGGGATTGTCCGGCAACAGCCGCTTCATTGCCGGAACGATGATTGTCTTGGCCGCGTGCTCCACGGTGGTGATGCGGATCGTGCCAGACGGTCGATCCCGCAGATCGCCGAGCGACGCGACGGCCACGTCGAGATCGTGCAGCATGGGGCCGAGCGTCGCAATCAGCCGCTCGCCCGCTTCGGTCGGCGCGACGCTCCGTGTCGTGCGCGACAAAAGCCGCACACCGAGCCTTTCCTCGATCCGCCGCACGATCTGGCTGAGGGCGGACTGCGCCATGCCGAGACGCGCCGCCGCCTTGGTGAAGCTGCGCTCCTCGGCGACGACGACGAAAGCCGCCAGATCGGCAATCTCATCCCGCCTCATTCATCACTCCAGTGATAGGCCCAATATGAATTCCCTGTCTAATCGACACAATCTTTCTGGCGTAGATTACCTCCATCGGCAAGCGGATACCCGGAAAGAATTTCAAACGGCCGCTGGCTCAACAGAAGGAGACTGGAAATGGGCAAGATCAGCTTCAGCAATTCCAACAACCCGACCATCGTCATGTCGGCCGTGATCAATTTCCCCGAAGGTTTCGATGAAACGAAAACCTGGCCGGCTGTCGTCGTTTCGCATCCCGGCGGCGGCGTGAAGGAGCAGACCGCTGGCACCTACGCCAGGAAGCTCGCCGAACAGGGCTTTGTCACCATCGCCTTCGACCGTTCCTATCAGGGCGAGAGCGGCGGCGAACCGCGCCAGCTCGAAAATCCCTATGTCAGCACCGAGGATGTCAGCGCCGTCATCGATTATCTGACCACGCTGCCTTACGTCGCGAAGGATCGGATCGGCGCGATGGGCATCTGCGCCGGTGCGGGCTACACTGCCAATGCCGCCATTCAGGATCGCCGCATCAAGGCGGTCGGCACGGTGAGCGCAGTCAATATCGGTTCGATGTTCCGCAATGGCTGGGAAAACACCGTCAAGTCTATCGACGCGCTGCCCTATGTCGAGGCGGGATCGAACGCCCGCACGACGGACGCCGCAGGCAAGGGTTACGCCACCATGCCGCTGGCGCCGCTGACCGAAAAGGACGCGCCGAACGAAGAGCTGCGGCAGGCCTGGGAATATTACCACACGCCGCGCGCCGAGTGCGCGACTGCGCCGGGCTTCGCAACGCTGCGCAGCCTCAATCAGATCATCACCTACGATGCCTATCACATGGCCGACGTCTATCTGACGCAACCGATCCAGATCGTCGCCGGCAGCGTGGCGGGCAGCAAGTGGATGAGCGACGACCTCTTCGACCGTGCTGCGAGCACGGACAAGGCGTTTCACATCGTCGAAGGGGCCAATCACATGGACCTCTATGACGGACAGACATTCGTCGATGAGGCGGTTTCGGTTCTGGCGCCGTTCTTCAAGGCGAAGCTCCCCGCCAACGCCACGGCTGCGCAGGCTGCCGAGTGACGAAACTGGCGTGCATCGGGACGGCGCTTACCACCGATGCCGCCCTCACCGAGAGGAAACGATCATGGAATCCGTGAAAATCCAGAACCGGGACATGGCCTGGCACATCGCCGCGAACATCCAGTTCCCGCCGAATTTCGATGCAGCAAGGAGCTGGCCGACGATCGTCGCCGTTCATCCATTCGGAAGCTGCAAGGAGCAGACTTCGGGCAATGTCTACGGCAAGGCGCTCGCCGAACAGGGCTTTGTCGTCATTGCCTATGACGCGAGCTTCCAGGGCGAATCCGGCGGGGAGCCGCGCTGGATCGAGGATCCGACCCAGCGGGTGGAGGATATCAGCCACGTTATCGACTATGCGGTTACACTGCCCTATGTCGACGCCGACCGGATCGGCGTGATCGGCATCTGCGGCGGCGGTGGCTATGTGTTGAACGCCACGCTGACCGAAAAGCGTATCAAGGCCGTTGTCGCGATCACCCCGGTCAATATCGGCCGGCTGTTCCGCGAGGGCTTCAGCAACTACGATCCGCTCGGAGCGCTTGAAGCGATGGCGGCGCAGCGAACCAAGGAAGCGCGCGGCGGCGAATTGCAGGTAAACGAACTTCTCCCCGCCAGCCCCGATGCGGCGTGGGCCGCTGGCCTTACCGAACGCGACGTGTTCGAGGCGACCGATTATTATAAGACGCCGCGCGGCCAGCAGCCCGGCGGCGGGACGCGGATGCTGTTCAGCCATGCCCAGAACACGCTCGGTTGGGACGCCTTCGCCTTTGCCGAGATGCTGATGACCCAACCGATGATGGTGGTGATCGGCCAGAAGGTCGGCGCCTTCGGCGCCTATCGCGACGGGATGGAAATCTACGGCCGCGCCACAGCCTCAAGGGACCGGCAGATCGTCTCGCTGGAGAACTGGTCTCACTACGATCTTTACGACAAGCCCGAGCCCGTCGACCTTGCGCTGCAAAAGCTGGTGCCGTTCTTCAAGACGCATTTGAACGGGGCGGTAGGGCAATGACCAAAACGCTCGTTCTGGGGGCGAGCGGCCAGATCGCTCGCCACGTCGTGCAGGATATTGCGGGCGATGATGGTATCGGCATGACGCTGTTCATGCGCGATGCCGGCAAGTTGTCCAGCACTCCCAGGAACGCATCCGTCGTTCAGGGCGACGTGCTCGACCGATCAGTGTGTCGCTGTCGTAAGCGGTGTCTGCGGCACACAGGCGGCTGGCAGGCTGGCCTGCCGCTTTTGCTCCTTTTCACTCTGTTTATCCTCCGTTTCTTTTAAACGCTGCGGATGGTCGATTGGCGATGTCATGGCGTTGGTTCATCGCGATTATCGTTCACGCCCGGCTTCATCAAGCGATTGAGCAATCGGCGATAGCAGGTACTGGATGATCTTTCGCTGACCGGTCCTGATTTCGGCCTGCACAGCCAAGCCAGATCCCAACTTATGCTCCTTGTTTTGCACTTTGATTGTTTTCGCAAGCAAGCGGATACGCGCGGCGTAGACGAGACCCTGTTGGACAGGGCGTCCATTGGCACCAGGTTCCGGCGCTGGAGATTCCGACAGATCTATGGCGTCCCTGCTGATACTTTCGACAACGCCAGGCACCAAGCCGTAATCCGTGAAAGGGAAAGCCTCGAGCTTGACCCGCACCTGCTGACCTTCGCGAACGAATCCGATGTCTTTGTTGAGGACATAGGCTTCGACCTCAAGGCCCGCACCATCCGGAACGACTATCATCAGCGTCTGCGCGGGTTGCACGACGCCGCCGATTGTAGCAAGCGCGAGCTGCTGTACCGTTCCTGAAACGGGGGCCCGCAATTGGAGCATTTCCCGGCGACGGATCATTTTACGCAGTTCCTCAGCCGCGAGCGCAGACTTGTCGCGGGCTTGAAGCAGATCGGTGACCGCAATTTTGGTGAATGTTTCGCGTAGTTTGCGTATTTCCGCCTCGAGTGAGGTTGCTGCCGCCAATGCCTGTTCCGCTTTGGCAAGCTGGATCTCGATGTTTTGCGTATGCTCGACACGCCGCTGTTCGTAATCGAGTAAATTCAGCTTGGCGAAGGTGCCTTGTCTGGTGAGTTCCCGGCGCGCTTCGAGCTGTTCGTCAACAAGCGGCAGCGTTTGGCGCAACTTGGCGATTTCAGCCCAGGTTGAATTGCGCTCGGCCCAACGCTGAGCAATTTGTTGCTTGAGGCTCGCAACCTGTGCTTCATATTCCGCGATGGCTGTCTGCACAAACTGCCTTTCGATGAGTTCGTTCGCCGGCGGCGTGCCTTCGGGGGACTCGAATCCAGAAAAGTCTCCTTGGAGATAGCTCAAGATGGCGCTATTGCGCGCCTCGATCAGGCGTGAAGCGAGCAGCGCCGCGCGCGCTTGAGACTCGTCGGCCAAAGCGAGGGTCGGATCAAGCTCCACCAGGAGCTGGCCCTCTTCGACATGCTGCCCATTCGTGATGTGGATGGCCCGGACCGCCCCGATTTCGATCGGCTGGATGATTTTTACCTTGCCAGACGGCACCGTCTTGCCAGCTGCTACTGCAACGATGTCAATGGCGCCGACGATCGACCAGATCAGCGCGCATGTGAAGAAAGCGCAAGTCATCAGGATGAGCCTGCGCAAGCCGGGACTCGGCGGTTTTTCCATGATTTCCAGTGCAGCCGGAAGAAATTCATGATCCGTTATGGAGCGCTTGTTTCGCTCTGCTTCATTCTGCAAATTCCAGCTGCTGCGCAGAATCGCGACGTGTCGTGTAAGGTTCGGCAGATAGCGAGAGAGCCGGCCAATCATACGGCGTATCCCGTTTGTTTAGCGTAAAGCTGAGCGTAGCGACCGCCTCGTTTGAGCAGCGTTGTGTGATCGCCGGTTTCGGTGATTTCACCGCCCTCGACGGTAACGATTCTGTGGCATTGACGGACCGCGGAGAGGCGATGCGCAATGATGATGACAGTCCGGCCTCTTGCGATGAGAGAAAGGTTTTTCTGAATACTTTCCTCACTCTCGGCATCGAGGGCGCTGGTTGCCTCATCGAGAATGAGGATGCGGGGATTGCCGATCAAGGCGCGTGCGATTGCTATACGCTGGCGCTGGCCTCCGGAAAGATTACCACCCCGTTCGTCGATCGGCGTATCGTAACCATGCGAAAGCGACAGGATGAAATCATGTGCACCCGCCAATTGAGCGGCACCAATCACGCGATCCATGGGCATGGTCGGATCCGCCAAAGCGATGTTCTCCCGGACCGACCTGTTAAAAAGAATGTTTTCCTGTAGAACGACACCGACCTGTCGCCGCAGCCAGGCTGGATCAACCAGCGCAAGATCGACCCCATCGACAAGCACCTTTCCCTGATCCGGGACATAGAGGCGTTGCGCAAGTTTCGTCAGAGTAGATTTTCCGGAGCCGGAGGGGCCAACGATACCTATCATTTCGCCTGCTTCAATCGAAAGCGAGACTCCACGCAAAGCCTCAGGCGCGTCTGGCCTATATCGGAATCGCACCCTATCGAAGGTTACCGCGCCTTCGATAGGCGGCAGCCTGGAACGGTTTGGATTGTGTTCCGGCTCAGCCGGAGCGTTCAACACGTCGCCCAACCGATCGACGGAGATGCGCACCTGCTGGAAATCCTGCCAGAGCTGCGAAAGACGTAAGATCGGTTGCGCCACTCGACCCGAGAGCATGTTGAAAGCGACAAGGGCTCCTACCGAAAGATCGCCTGCTATGACGGCCTTGGCCCCAAAATAAAGGATCGCGACTGTGGTCAGCTTGGAGACAAGCTGAATGAGATGGCTTCCCCAGTTTGCAAGACTTGCGACTTTAAAACCGGTGCTCGTATATCCCGCAAACTGCTTTTCCCATCGGGAGCGCATCTGCGGTTCGACAGCCATTGCTTTAAGCGTGGCGATTCCGGTGACGCTCTCGACAAGGAAAGACTGGTTCTCGGCGCCGCGACGAAATTTTTCATCGAGCCGGGTCCGTAGCGGAGGCGTGATAATGACGGATATGGCAATGTACAACGGAATTGAGAGCGCAACGATGAGCGTGAGCAGCGGACTATAGAGATACATCACTGCGAAAAAGACGAGCGTAAAGAAGAGGTCGATGACAACGGTAACGGCATTTGAGGTCAAAAATTCCCGGATGTTCTCCAGTTCACGCACACGCGCAATGCTGTCTCCCACCCGTCGCGCTTCGAAATAAGACAGAGGCAGATTGAGAAGATGCCGGAACAGCTGCGCGGAAAGTTCGCTATCGACCCGGTTGGTGGTATGCGCAAAAAGCCAATTGCGAAGCCCCGATAGCCCAGTCTCGAAAACAAGAACCGCCGTTAGCCCGATTGCGAGTACGTCAAGGGTCGTCAGCGAGTGGTGAACCAGCACCTTGTCGATGACAAGCTGGAAGAAAATCGGCGAGACCAGCCCCATGATTTGCAGGAAGAAAGAGCCGATGAGAACATCCCTCAACGGCCCGCGATATTTTACGAGTGCAGGAATGAACCAACTGATGTCGAATGGCCGCGCGGCGCCTCCCAACAATTCGCGGGTGGTCATCAGAAGAACGCGCCCATTAAAATGCGCGGCAAAATCTGTTTCGGACCAGATCTCCGGCCGATCGCCATTGCCGCGCTGGACGAGAAAGCGCATGCCGTCCGGTTGTTCGTCGATTTTCAACAGAATGACCGCGGTAGCGTTTTTCAGTTCCGCCAGCGCCGGGAGAGGTAGCTTTTTAAGGGACGGCAATGATGCTGTTTTGAGCTTGGCAATAATATTCAGACGCTTTGCGATTCGTGCGAGATCTTCGAGGCGGTAATCTTCGCCCTCGTCGCCGCGATCATGCGCTATTTGTCCAGCGTCCGCCGGAATGCCAAGAAATTTTGCGGTGAGTATGAACGCCAGAAGAGATTCCGGATAAATCGGTCCGGGCGGAACTTGGCTATTCTGGATATCCATTTTACCGTCGATAATCATGGACATAGCCAATTGCTCTTTATGTTCTGCCTAACTCGACCGGCGCTTGCCGCTTTGCTGCCGAATAACCGTGTGGCCAATGAAGCGCCCGTCTTCAAAGTGGAATGGGGTTGGAATTCCAGGGGCAAAAGACGCCCGCATTCACCGTGCAAATAGCCTCTTCTACAGCGTTTTAGCCCGCAGCCATGTCTAGACAGACAATTAAAGGCCGTCGGTGCCGGGGCAGAACGTTTTATCTTGAATTCGTCAAACATAATATTTGTGAAATCTAAAACTAGAAGCATACTTAAATACTTTTAAAATATTATAATCAAGAAATACTCATAAATATCGCGTATCACAGGGTATATATTGTGATATACGCTGTTTACAATAGCTTAATTATTGTGTTGATTGCGATTATAGAAAAGGAAATGTGGCGTTGGCCGAATGATGTCGTTTCAGATGGCCCTGTCGGGTCGGATGAAAAGACCTTGGTTGAGATTGGAAAGGAAGCGCTTTGTCAACGAATGCGGACGTGATGGCTGAAACCAAAGAAATTTCTGTCGAAGGCCTGATGGAAGGAGCAAAGGCCGCAGACCAGGCGTCGCCGCTTGATCCTGCGGTGTCCGCTCAGATATCCGCCTTCCGCCTGCGCCTTCAGGCGAGCATAGGAGAAGTGGTGTTGTCGATGATGAATCTGCCTCGTTATCGACACCAGGCACTCGCAGATGTGATGCATCTCGTCGTTGCTCCGCTGACGCGGGACCGCATCGCAATCGCCAAGACGGGTGGTGAGGGTGCGCTCGAAGAAACCGCGGGCATCGCCATCTGGGCCAGTGTTTCGGAAGAGGTGGACGCCAGCATTCGCGAGCAGATCAAGGCGCGCGTTTTTCCGATTCGATTGAAGGACGGTGACTGGAATAGCGGAGAAATAAACTGGCTGTTCGATGTGATCGCGCCGTCTCAGAAGATTGCAACCGCAGTGCTCGCGAATTTTAAACAGGTTGTGAAAGATCAGCCTATTCGCGTACATCCTGTTGTAGCGCAACTTGTTAATCCAGAAGTCTTGGAGAAGATGCGGATTAATCCAGCGGAAAACAATTCGGATCACGAATAACCGGCATAAGCTTTTGGGGCGGCTGATGAGTGACCTTGCCCCGTTGAAATAATCCATTTTGAAGTAAGCTCTGGCCCATTGAGAGGACCAGGGAATGAAGCGCAATCGTTTTACAGACGAACAGATCAT
>NZ_JBNWCL010000014.1:0-127558 GCF_053522445.1 Agrobacterium sp. 22-221-1 | reverse complement strand
AACTTGATTTCTTAAGAACGAAAGTCGCCGTCGCCAGCAGCGCCGCCGCCCTCGTTCAGTGAGCGGACTTATAAATCCACCCAACCAAACAAGTCAACAGCACAAAATACAAATTCTCAAAAAATCATACATGCCATTGAATTCAAAAAGTAATTTCAATTTCCGTCCGTTGTGGACGGCAAATGGCCTGCGGACGCATCGGCTTTTGCACAGGAGAAGCGTGCGCGGAGCAATACGTCAGGGCCTGCGCCTTCTTTTAGCCCGGTTCCTCACTAATTGCTTTGCTAACGAAGCGTTAAAATCAGGCGTGCTCGCGCATGTCCTTATATAGCGCGCTGCAATGTATTTGCCTTGACGTCGACCGATTTGACTCACGGCTTTGAAAGTTGCACACCTTCGCCTGAAGTTTCTGGAGAGCGCATGACCGACGGGGCACAGCTGGTATGACTGCGGATCGCAATGTGATCCGGTCGTTAGGCACGGAACCGCCAATTCTGGCGGAAGGGCGGCGTGCACCCGATCGTCGCGAAATTTCGCTCCGATGGCTTTCCGGCACGTTCCTCACAGGCATTACCTCTTCCATATTGATGGGCGTGGCGCTGTTTGCCGCTCTTGACGGTCGCCAGCAGCTTGCCATTCCCGCCGAAGCCTTCGCCAAGGCGGATATGGGCAACAATGCCACGGAAGCCGCCCGTCGCGGAACGCGCCTCGTCGCACCGAATATCGCGGCCCGGCCGTCCGACCGGTCGATCATGGAAGTTTCCACCGTCATCAATGAAGGCGACAAGGAAGTGGTCCGCAAGGTCCCCTTCTCCCACGTCAAGATTCCGCTGGCGTCAAATTACGCCAAGCAGGATGACTATCCCGCCTTCGATCCCCTGAATATTTTTGCGAGCAACGAGGACAAGGACGCATCGGCACCCGCGCCTAGCCGGACGGGAACGATCTATGGCTCCGAGGTTGAATCCGAAGTCAGCCTGAAGACTGTCGCCTTTCCCGTCCAGCATTCCAAATATGCCTTCGCCGGCTCATTGAGCTTCGACGAGGTCGAGGAGGCGGTGCGCTCGAACGGTTCGATCCTGACGGATGGCAACGAGCAGCTGGCCGCGCTCTATTACATCGACCCACGCCGTTTCGATAATGACGACGGCGATGTCGACATTACCGCTGGCCTTGCCGCCCGTGTCGTCGAACAGAACATGTCGGTCTCGACCCCGCAGTCCGCTTCGGTGCCTGTCAAGGAATATGCCGACGACGTGATCCCTGCCCGCCAGACCGAAACCATCGAAGCCGCCCTTTTCGGCGCCGGCTATTCGAAGGCGCAGTCCTCGGAAATCGCCGGGCTGCTATCGCCGCAAATCCAGTCGAATAATGTCGAAAGCGGCGATGTGCTGCGCATCGGCATTATTCAGGAAGACGAGAAAAGCGACATCGTGCGCGTCAGCCTTTACCGCAAGGGCCGGCACATGGTCACCATGGCCATCGATGACAGCAAGCGCTTCATCAAGGCCAGCGAACCGCCGAAGCTCGATGCCGTGGCGACCGCCTTCGACAGCACCCCGGCACCTGCCGCCGGACGCGATCTGCCGAGCGTTTATGACGGGGTCTACCGTGCGGCTCTGGCCTACGGCATGAACCAGGGCATGGTTTCGCAGCTCATCAAGCTTCTGGCCAGCAGCGTCGATTTTCAGGCGCAGCTCAAGCCGGCGGATACGCTGGAAGCCTTCTTCTCTGTGGAAGATGCGGATGGCAAAGCGACGGACAAGTCGGAACTGCTCTACGTCAACGCCAAATTCGGCGACAACGAGACACGTTTTTACCGTTTCCAGAACCCGGACGACAACAGCATCGATTATTTCGACGAGAACGGCAAAAGCATCCGGCAGTTCCTGTTGCGTAACCCGGTTCCGAACGGCCGCATGACATCCGGTTTCGGCATGCGCCGTCACCCGGTTCTGAAATTCAGCCGCATGCATACCGGCACCGACTGGGCCGCCGCCCGCGGCACGCCGATCATCGCGACGGGCAACGGCACTGTCGAAAAGGCCGGATGGGCCTCCGGTTACGGCAACCAGACGCTGATCCGCCATGCCAATGGCTATGTCTCTTCCTATAACCACCAGAGCGCCATCGCCAAGGGCGTCACCGAAGGTGCAAAGGTCCGGCAGGGCCAGGTCATCGGTTACGTGGGATCGACCGGCCTTTCGACCGGCGCGCATCTGCATTACGAACTGATCGTCAACGGCACCAAGGTGGACGCGATGAAGGTGCGCCTGCCGGGCGGCAAGTCGCTTTCCGGCGAGGCACTGGCCCGCTTCTCCGATGAGAGAAAGCGCATCGACAATCTGCTGAATATTGACGAGAAGCCCAATCAGGTGGCGAGCCGCTGATCTGCGGGGAGACCCGAACGACAATCCCGGTCATGTGAAAAGGGCCCGGTCATATGAAAAGGGCTCCGTTTCCGGAGCCCTTTCATTTTATGCCGCATCGGCCGTTTCAGCTTCGGCCTCGCCCTTGGCGGGCTTGACCTTGAACAGCAGCCGGTCCGTGCCCGAGGTCACCTTGACCCGCGATCCATCCGGGACTTCGCCGCCGAGGATCATTTCGGCAAGCCTGTCCTGAACCGCCTTCTGGATCACCCGCTTCAGCGGACGCGCGCCGTAAGCCGGATCGTAACCCTTATTGGCAAGCCAGTTGCGGGCATCCTCATCCAGTTCGAGCGAAATCTTGCGATCGCCGAGCAGCGAGATGAGGCGCTTCAGCTGGATTTCGACAATTGCACCCATTTCGTCGCGCCGCAGGCGGTGGAAGAGGATGATATCGTCGATACGGTTGAGGAATTCCGGCCGGAAATGCGACCGGACCCGCTCCATCACCAGATCACGAACCGAATCCACATCGTCATTGTCGCCCATCTGCGTCATGAATTCCGAACCGAGGTTCGAGGTCATGATGATGATGGTGTTCTTGAAATCGACGGTGCGGCCCTGACCATCCGTGAGGCGGCCGTCATCCAGCACCTGCAAGAGGACGTTGAACACGTCCGGATGCGCTTTCTCGATCTCGTCGAACAGCACGACCTGATAGGGCCGGCGGCGAACCGCTTCGGTCAGGGCGCCGCCCTCTTCGTAACCGACATAGCCGGGAGGCGCACCGATCAGCCGGGCAACGGAGTGTTTCTCCATATATTCCGACATGTCGAGGCGAACCATCGCGGTTTCGTCGTCGAACAGGAAGCGGGCCAGCGACTTGGTCAGCTCGGTCTTGCCCACGCCCGTCGGGCCGAGGAAGATGAACGAACCGATCGGCCGGTTGGGATCCTGAAGGCCGGCGCGCGAACGGCGAACCGCCTTGGAAACCGCCTGAACGGCCTCGCCCTGCCCGACAACGGACTTGGCAAGCTCGTCTTCCATGCGCAGCAGCTTTTCGCGCTGACCTTCCAGCATCTTGTCGACAGGAATACCGGTCCAGCGGGAAACGACATGGGCGATATTGTCCGCCGTCACCACTTCCTGAACCATCGAGCCGGCACCGCTGCTATCGCGGGCTTCCGCCGCAGCCAGTTCCTTTTCGAGACCCGGAATGATGCCATAGGTCAGCTCACCGGCGCGCTGGAACTGACCGTTGCGCTGGGCAATCGCCAATTCGTTGCGGGCTTCGTCCAGCCGCTTCTTGAGGTCTGCGGCATGGCCGAGCTTCTGCTTTTCCGCCTGCCAGCGGGCCGTCAGCGCATCCGCCTTTTCTTCCGTATCGGCCAACTCATCCTCGAGCTTCTTGAGGCGGTCGGCGGACGACTGGTCCGTTTCCTGCTTCAGGGCTTCGCGCTCGATCTTGAGCTGAATGATGCGACGATCCAGTTCGTCCAGTTCTTCCGGCTTGGAATCCACCTGCATGCGAAGACGCGAAGCGGCCTCATCCATCAGGTCGATTGCCTTGTCGGGCAGGAAGCGGTCGGTGATATAGCGGTTGGAAAGCGTCGCAGCCGCAACCAGGGCCGAATCCGAGATACGGACCTTGTGGTGCTGTTCGTATTTTTCCTTCAACCCGCGCAGGATCGAGATCGTGTCCTCAACGGTCGGCTCATCCACAAGAACGGGCTGGAAACGGCGGGCAAGGGCCGGGTCCTTTTCCACATGCTTGCGGTACTCATCAAGCGTGGTGGCGCCGACGCAGTGCAACTCGCCACGGGCAAGAGCGGGCTTCAGGAGGTTGGACGCATCCATCGCGCCATCGGCCTTACCCGCGCCGACCAGCGTGTGCATCTCATCGATGAACAGGATGATGCCGCCATTTTCGGCCTGCACCTCATTGAGCACAGCCTTCAGGCGCTCTTCGAACTCACCGCGATATTTCGCACCGGCGATCAGCGCGCCCATATCGAGCGCCATCAGCTTCTTGTCCTTCAGGCTTTCCGGCACGTCGCCATTGACGATGCGCAGCGCAAGGCCTTCGGCAATCGCCGTTTTACCGACGCCCGGTTCACCGATCAGGACGGGATTGTTCTTGGTGCGGCGCGAGAGCACCTGGATGGTGCGGCGGATTTCGTCGTCGCGACCGATGACAGGATCGAGCCGGCCTTCGCGGGCTTCCTCCGTCAGATCGCGCGCGAACTTCTTCAGCGCATCGAAGCCCTGTTCGGCATTGGCGCTGTCAGCCGTGCGGCCCTTGCGGATGTCGTTGATGACCTGATTGAGCGCCTGCGCCGTTGCGCCGGCCTTCTTCAGGGAAGCCGAAGTGGTGGCGGAACTTTCAATCGCAAGCGCCTGCAGCAGACGCTCGACAGTGACGAAACTGTCGCCGGCCTTTTTGGCGAGATCTTCCGCGGTCGAGAACACTTTGGCGAGCGGCGCGGTGAGAGAAAGGCCGCCATTGCCGCCGGAAACCTTGGGCAATTTCGCAAGCGCCGCATCATTGGCAAGACGCGCTTCCTTGGCGTTGCCGCCGGCGCGCTCGATCAGCGATGCCGCCATGCCCTGCTCGTCATCGAGCAGAACCTTCAGAACATGTTCGGGCGAAAACTGCTGATGGTTCTCCGCCAGCGCAAAGGTCTGTGCCGATTGCAGAAAACCACGAACGCGCTCGGAGTATTTTTCAATATTCATAGTCGAACCTCCATAGACCGGCCCGCCCGCTTTCGGCACGGCTCCGGGTGTTAGGGTTGAGGCTCCCTCAAAAGGCAAGCCCCGCCACGACAGCCGTGTTTAAAGGATTTCACGATTGCCGCCTCTCGATGGTCGGTTGCCGGCGAATGCGGCTTCCGTCCGTTCTGCACGAATATGGGAGGCATTTTCATCGGTTTAAAGGGAGAAAAACCCATCATCCGGGAAATTTTCATATGATTTGACAGGCATCAATTCGCCACATGAAACCACGCCGATTGCTGGCTGAATATTTACCGCCAAGCACCAAAAGCAAAAAACTCCGGCAAGCCGGAGTTTTTCGATCGCAGAGTGGTTTGCAGAAGCTGCTTATTCGGCAGCGTTCTCAAGCGTGGCGGGTGCCGCCTCTTCACCGGCCGGCGCATCTTCGCCTTCGGCGCCTTCCGCAGCGGCAGTGCGGCGCGGGCGGCGCTGGCGCGGTCCGGTTGCACGGCGCGTCTTCGGTGCGCGTTCGCCAGCCGGAGCTTCCGCCTGCTGCTGCTCTTCCTCGACGGCCACTTCCATGGGCGTGCCTTCGATGACGGGCTGCGGCGCCTGGCTGGCGTCGTAAACCGGCGGCTGCTGTTCGGCGGCTACCTGCGGCTGGCGCGGCTGACGCTCCTGCCGTTCGCGGCGGTCCGGGCGCTCACGACGCTCCTGGCGCTGTTCGTTCCGCTCAGTACGCTCCTGACGTTCCGGCTGCTGCGCGCGCTCGGCCTGTTCGGCCTGCTGCTGCGGTGCAACGACGCCTTCATCGCCGTCGTTCACATCCATATCGTCGCCGTCGGCAGCATTGTACTCGCCGCGGTCGTCGCGCTGGAAGCGTTCCTGCATCTGGGCCTGAGCCGAAGCGATGATGCGGTTATAATGTTCAGCGTGCTGCAGATAGTTCTCAGCGATCACGCGGTCGCCGGAACTCTGCGCGTCGCGCGCCAGAGCCGCGTATTTTTCCGCTATGTGCTGGGCTGTGCCACGGATTTTAACATCGGGGCCGGAACTGTCATAAGTCCTGGTGAGCGGGTTGCCGCCCTTGCGGTTGAAGTTGTTGTTACCGCCACCATTGTTATTGTTGTTGTTTCCACGCCCCCGGCCGCGCTTGTTTTGCTGTCCTGGCCTCATCAATTGCTCACCTGAATTCTGTTTTGCTGACAATCTGGTTGTTTTCATGCAATTCCGGGCGGAAAACCGCTGGAAATTTTTCCTGAAATTGCTCCATCACGCGCCTTGCCGAAGATAACCCCAGGGCAAGACCTCGCGTATGACGACCGGCTGCGCAAATGCTGCACCGAGCCGCCTGCGAACAAAGTTTACTGATTCACATGCCGGAAACGCCCAGCCTTTCAGGGCTCTTTAAAGAACCCGCTTCGGGACTGACCCATACCCTGACGAATCTGTGTTCGTCCTCAGCCACCCGGCATGTGGCCGCAAACTATCCCGCTTCCTGCGGAAATCCAAGCCTTTTCTTTTGCTGTGCAAAATATCCTTGCAAAAAATCCGCAGACATATCGCGAACAACTATCTCCGGAAGGTCAAAACTCTGTCGTTACCGCCATAATCCTTCACGGCGTCCAGAAGAGAGAAGCCGTGGGAAGCAAATATAGCGGAAACATCAAGCCTTTGATCGAAACCGATCTCCACACCGACAATCCCGTTTTCCACAAGAAAGCGGCCTGCATCGGCAGCGATGAGGCGGTACGGTGCAAGGCCGTCCTGACCTCCATCCAGCGCCGCCATCGGGTCGTGGATACGAACCTCCTGGCCAAGCGTTGCGACGATATCAGTCCTTATATAAGGCGGATTCGACACAATTATGTCAAAGCGGCCAGAGATTTTTTCAAACCAGTCGCTGCGGATGGCCTCGAAGCGCGCGCCGAGATCGTTTCGGGCCGCATTCCGGGCCGCCGTTTCCAGCGCATCGGCGGAAATATCGCTACCGATACCGGTTGCTTCGGGACATTCCTTCAACAGCGCCAGACAGATCGCGCCGGTCCCGGTGCCCATATCCAGAATGCGGGCGCTGCCCTTGGCGGAAACGGCTTTTTTCAGCGCCGGCAACAGCGTATCGACAAGAACCTCCGTATCCGGCCGGGGTTCAAGCGTCTCCTTCGACAAAAGAAGGTCAAGGCCATGAAATTCCCGGTGACCGAGAATGCGGTGAACGGGTTCGCCATTCGCCCGTCTTTCGATCATGGCCGCGATACGGGCGCTTTCTTCCGGCGTAACGACACGATCAGGCTTCATCACGAAATCGGTCAATGAAAAACCGACGACCTCCGCAATCAAAAGCCGCGCATCGAGAAGCGGATCGGCGATCCGCGCCGCCTGCAGCCTTTTGCGGGCTGCGGCAAGCGCGTTCGCGACACTCGCTTCAGCCGCCGTGCTCAAAGCTGTTCGCCGAGCTGTGCAAGCTGCCCCGCCTGATAGTCGGCGATCAGCGCATCCACAAGTTCATCGATCTCGCCTTCGATCATCCGGTCCAGCTTGTAGAGCGTGAGGTTGATGCGGTGATCGGTAACGCGGCCCTGCGGAAAATTATAGGTGCGGATACGCTCGGAACGGTCGCCGGAACCAACCTGACTCTTGCGGTCGGCCGAACGTTCGCTATCCACTTTCTGGCGCTCGATGTCGTAAAGGCGCGAGCGCAGAACCTGCATGGCCTTGGCGCGGTTCTGATGCTGCGATTTCTCCGAGCTGGTAACGATCAGGCCCGTCGGCAGATGGGTGATGCGAACCGCGGAGTCGGTGGTGTTGACGTGCTGGCCGCCAGCCCCCGAAGCACGCATCGTATCGATGCGGATGTCTTCCGGGCGGATTTCGATGTCGATATCTTCCGCTTCCGGCAGAACGGCGACGGTGGCGGCCGAGGTGTGGATGCGGCCGCTCGCTTCCGTTTCCGGTACGCGCTGCACCCGGTGCACGCCGGATTCGAATTTCAGCTTGGAGAACACCCCTCGTCCGCTGATCGTGGCGATAATTTCCTTGTAACCGCCCGCTTCGCCCTCGCTTGCGGAAAGCACTTCCACCTTCCAGCCCTTGGTCGAGGCGAAACGTTCATACATGCGGAACAGATCGCCGGCGAAAAGGGCTGCCTCGGACCCGCCGGTGCCGGCGCGAATTTCGAGAATCGCGCTTTTTTCGTCCGCCGCGTCCTTCGGCAGCAGCAGAACCTGCATGTCCTTTTCAAGCTCGCCGATGCGAACCTCGACATCCGGCAGCTCCATTTCCGCCAGGTCGCGCATATCCTTGTCGGTCGACTTGTCGGCCAGCAGCGCCTCCAGATCGGCGGCCTCGGAAACCGCCTTCTCGTAGTCGCGGATTTTCTTCACCACCGGCTCGAGTTCGGAATATTCCGAAGCCAGCTTCACATAGACATCCGCAGCAGGCCCGGCCGACATACGCGCTTCGATCTCACCGAAGCGTCTTTCCAACTCGCGCATTTTTTCGACGGGAAGCTTCGCCACCAGTCACTCCAATAATGAAACAGGTCTTTTAGAGCGTTTTCGCTTTTCTTCGAAACGCGAAAACGCTCTAACTTTTTGCTTTAACGCATTTCCGGACGGAAAACCGGGGTCCACTTTTCCTGGAAATGCTCTAGATGGGAATGGAATGCGTCGCGGCAAAGCGTAACAACACCTCGCGCGCGCTTTCCAGCGAATTATGGTCGTCCAGCGCCGCGTTCAGCTCTTCGGCCAGGCGCGCGGCATCGAGCCCGAGCAGCATGGCCTTGACCGGACCGATGGCCGTCGGCGACATGGAAACAGAACGGAAGCCGAGGCCGATCAAAGCCATGGCCGAAAGCGGCTTGCCCGCCATTTCGCCACATAGCGTGACCGAGGTGTGGTGCCTCTCGCCGGCACGGACGATATCGCGCAGAATGCGCAGGAACGGCTTGCCGAGATTATCGAAACGATCCGAAACACGCGCATTGCCGCGATCGACCGCCATCGAGAACTGGAACAGGTCGTTCGAACCGACGGAGACGAAATCCACCTCCTGCATCAGCTCATCGAGCTGCCACATCAGCGATGGCACTTCCAGCATGGCGCCGAATTGCAGCTTTTTCGGCAGCGCATGGCTGAATTTCGAAAGATGCTGCACTTCCTTCTGCAAAAGGTCGCGAGCGGCACGGATTTCCGACACTTCCGTCACCATCGGCAGCATCATGCGCAGCTCGGCACCCGAGGCGGCGCGCAGCAGCGCACGCATCTGCGTGCGCATCAGGCCCGGCCGGTCGAGCGACAGGCGGATCGCCCGCCAGCCCAGCGCCGGGTTTTCCTCTTCCTGACCGCGCATATAAGAAACGACCTTGTCGCCGCCGATATCGAGCGTGCGGAAGGTGACGCTCTTGCCCTTCGCCTGCCGCAGAACGGAGCGGTAGAACGCCTCCTGCTCCTCGCCCTTCGGCATGTTGGAGGCGATCATGAATTGCAGCTCGGTGCGGAACAGGCCAATGCCGTCGGCGCCGGATTCGTCGAGCTGCGGCAGGTCCACCAAAAGGCCCGCATTCATCTTCAGATTGACCTTCTGGCCATCCTTGGTGATCGGCTCGACATTGCGCAGCGCGCGGAACTGCTCCTGCCGCTTGGCGCGCAGGCGCACCTTTTCTTCATAGGCACGCTGCAAATCCGACATCGGGCGCAGATGCACCTGACCGTCATCGCCATCGATAATGATGGGATCGTTGTTTTCCGCCAGAGCGACGATACCGGTCGCCTGCCCGATGATCGGAATGCCCATGGCGCGCGCGACGATGACGACATGGCTCGTCACCGCGCCGTCTTCGAGCACCAGACCACGCAGTTTTTCGCGCGGGTAATCGAGCAGTTCGGCAGCACCCATGGCGCGCGCCAGAACGATGGCGTCGAGCGGGAAGTCCTGCTCCGGCCCACGACCGCCGAAACCGATCAACTGCCGCAGCAGCCGATTGGCGAGATCGTCGAAATCATGCATGCGCTCGCGAAGATAAGGATCGGTCAGGCGCATCATGCGCGCCTTGGTGTCGCTCTGCACCTTCTCGACCGCCGCTTCCGCCGTCAGGCCGTTGCGGATCGCCTCTTCCATGCGCCGCACCCAGCCCTGATCGTGGGCGAACATGCGGTAGGTTTCCAGAACCTCGCGGTGCTCACCCTCGGTCGGCACATCGCGACGCTGCAGCATGTCGTCGATGGAGAGACGCAGCGAGCCGATGGCATCGGCAAGACGCCGGATTTCCGTATCGGCATCTTCATTGAGCAGATTGGTGACGACGATGCGCGGATCGTGCAACACGACGTGGCCAAGACCGATGCCTTCGCCATAGCCGTCACCATCGATGGAAACGGCGCGCGTCAGATCCAGCTCCACCCCGGGGCGGGTGATCTTCTTCAACTCGCCGCTCGCCACTATTTCGGCAATGAGCATCGCGGTTGTCTCAAGCGCTTCCACTTCATCCTCCCGGTATGTTCGGCTGGCCTTGTTCTGGACCACAAGAACGCCAAGAGTGCGACCGGAACGCAAAATCGGCACGCCGAGGAAGGAATGATAAATTTCCTCACCGGTTTCAGGAAGATAGCGGAAAGCGGGATGCGCCTGCGCATCGGAGAGATTGAGAGGTTGGGCGGAAGCGGCGATGGTGCCGACAAGACCTTGCCCCATTTTCAGCTGGGCAAGATGCACGGCATCCTTGTTCAGACCTTCGGTAGCGTAAAGCTCGAGCACGCTGTCGGAGCGCAGCACATAGACCGAGCAAACCTCCGCCACCATGTTGCTGGCAATCTGACGGACGATCTGGTCCAGACGGTCCTGCGGTTCAAGGTGCTCCGCCATCATTTCGCGCAGCCGCTTGAGCAGGACGCGCGGACCTGCGGAAAGGTCTCTCATCGCGTTTGCTCCCCGACACTTCCGATCCGAATGTCATAATATTCGAGAATCAAAAGGTCATTTAAAAATTTATAGCGCGAGAAGCGCGTCCCGCAAGGGACACGCTTTCATGAAACGCCACATCGGAAGAACGCAACTCCGAAGAATCGGAGCATCGGGAACCGATGTCTCGGCTTAGCTCTTATCGAGACCGTAGGCGGAATGCAAAGTGCGAACCGCAAGTTCGGCATAGGCGCCGTCGATCAGGATCGAAATCTTGATCTCGGAGGTGGTGATCGCCTTGATGTTGATGTTCTTCTCGGCAAGCGCCTTGAACGCGCTTGCGGCAACGCCGGCGTGGCTGCGCATGCCGATACCGATGACCGAAACCTTGGCGAGACCGGTCTCGTTCTGCGCAACATCGAAGCCGATCTGGGCCTTGTTGTCTTCCAGAAGCTTGATCGCCTTGGCAACGTCGCCCGAAGGAACGGTGAAGGTCATGTCGGTGCGCGAACCGTCTTCGGAGATGTTCTGCACGATCATGTCGACGTTGATATGGGCTTCGGCGAGCGGCCCGAAGATCGCGGCGGAAACGCCCGGACGGTCGGCCACGCGGCGCAGCGAGATCTGTGCTTCATCCTTGGCATAGGCGATGCCGGTTACGACTTCCTGTTCCACGATTTCATCCTCGTCACAAATCAAAGTACCGGGCGGGTTGATGAGGTCGCCCATGCCCGGCGCATCGGGATCCTCGAAACTGGAGCGAACGAAGGTGCGCACCTTGTGTACCATGGCAAGCTCGACCGAGCGAACCTGCAGAACCTTCGCGCCGAGAGACGCCATTTCGAGCATTTCCTCGAAGGCGATCTTCTTCATGCGGCGAGCCTTGGGCTCGATGCGCGGATCGGTCGTATAAACGCCGTCGACATCGGTATAGATGTCGCAACGATCCGCCTTGACGGCGGCGGCAATTGCAACGGCGGACGTATCCGAACCGCCGCGGCCAAGCGTCGCGATGCGGTTGTCCGGGCCGATGCCCTGGAAACCGGCGACAACGGCGACCTGCCCTTCACCCATGCGATGGATGATATCCGAACCGTCGATTTCGAGAATGCGGGCGGCGCCATGCGCATTGTCGGTGCGGATCGGGATCTGCCAGCCCTGCCAGGAGCGCGCATTGATGCCCATGGATTGCAGCGTGATCGCCAGGAGACCCGATGTCACCTGTTCGCCGGATGCGACGACCGCGTCATATTCGCGCGCATCGAAAAAGGAGGCGGCGTTGGCGCCGGCCACCTTTGCTGCGTTCTGCACCCAGTCCACCAGCTCATTGGTTTTGCCGGACATGGCGGAAACGACCACGGCCACTTCATGGCCGGCATCCACTTCGCGTTTCACATGCCGTGCGACATTGTGAATGCGTTCGAGGTTCGCGACGGACGTGCCGCCGAATTTCATGACAATGCGAGCCATAGCCTTGACCAGTACCATCCCATTTTCCCGCCGGCTCGTTCAAAGAGCGGACGGACAAGAACAAACCCAGTCGGCTCTTCCTGACAAAGAGCCTCAAGTTGCGGGTCTCTTAGCGAAAAGGCGGGGGGCACGCAATGCCGTTTATGAACCATGCGGTACGCCTTTTTCGCAGCATCGCTCCGGAACAATGGCGGGATGAAAACGTCGACGGGATAAAGCACCCGCAAAAGAGCGTACCGCAGTGCACTGTACAAACCGGCCCATTCGCAGTATGAGCGCGGCAATGCAACCGGCCAGATGGCCGAAATGGCCTGTATCGGCTGCCCCGGAGACTTTAGGTCCTATTGGTTTCGGGCGGATGCGGGCGGCTTCATATCCGAAAGACGGTAGATGACAGACACCCAGGGTATCGCCCCGGCGATCGCGCAGGCGTTGGAAAAACGCGGCTATAAAGATTTGACCCCCGTGCAGCAGGCCATGCTTGCACCCGAACTGGCCGACAAGGATGCGCTGGTTTCCGCACAGACCGGTTCCGGCAAGACCGTTGCCTTCGGCATTGCACTGGCGCCGACGCTTCTGCCGGAGAACGGCCGCTTCGGTCAGGCTTCCGCACCCTTGGCGCTCGCCATCGCGCCGACCCGCGAACTGGCCATGCAGGTCAAGCGCGAGCTGGAGTGGCTCTATGAATTCGCCGGCGTCTCGATTGCCTCCTGCGTCGGTGGCATGGATGTGCGCAACGAGCGCCGGGCGCTCGAACGCGGCGCTCACATCGTCGTCGGCACACCTGGGCGTCTTTGCGACCACATCAAGCGCGGCGCGCTCGATCTGTCGTCCATCCGCGCCGTGGTGCTGGATGAAGCCGACGAAATGCTTGATCTCGGTTTCCGTGAAGATCTGGAATTCATTCTGGAAGAATCGCCGGAAACCCGCCGCACGCTGATGTTCTCGGCCACCGTTCCGCGCAGCATCGCCAAGCTTGCGGAAAGCTACCAGAAGAACGCCGTGCGCATCGCCACCGCTTCCGAACAGAAGCAGCATGTCGATATCGAATACCGCGCCATGCTGGTGACGCCGGCCGACCGCGAGAACGCCATCATCAATGCGCTGCGCTTTTATGAAGCCCGCAACGCCATCGTCTTCTGCTCCACCCGAGCAGCCGTGAACCACCTGACCGCCCGCCTGAACAATCGCGGCTTTGCCGTCGTGGCCCTTTCCGGCGAACTGACCCAGAACGAACGCACCCATGCGCTGCAGGCCATGCGCGACGGCCGCGCCCGCGTCTGTGTGGCGACCGACGTTGCCGCCCGCGGTATCGACCTGCCGGGTCTCGAACTCGTCATCCACGCCGACCTGCCGACCAATTCCGAAACGCTTCTGCACCGCTCCGGCCGCACCGGCCGCGCCGGTCAGAAGGGCGTCAGCGCCATCGTGGTGCCGATCAACCAGCGCCGCAAGGCAGAGCGCCTGCTGGAAGGCGCCAAGGTCAGCCCGGCATGGGTTCGCCCGCCTTCGGCCGAAGAGATCGTCGAGCGCGATGGCGCCCGGCTTCTTGCCGACCCGTCGCTGACCGAGGCCGTGGCCGAGGACGAACGCGATTTCGTCACCAAGCTTCTGGAGCAGCATGGCGCGGAAAAGGTCGCCGCCGCTTTCGTTCGCCTGTACCACGCCGGACGTTCCGCGCCCGAAGACATCGCTGAAGTCTCGCTCGACAACAATCGCAAGCCGCGCCGCGACAGTTTCGAAACGGTCGAAAACAATGCGCCGCGCCGCGAACGCTCCGATTTCGCCGACAGCGCCTGGTTTTCGCTGTCCGTAGGCCGCAAGCAGAGCGCCGAACCGCGCTGGCTCATCCCGATGCTCTGCCGTTTCGGCAAGATCACCCGCCAGGATATCGGCGCGATCCGCATGCAGCAGACGGAAACTTTCGTGGAACTGGCGGCCGATGCCGTCGACCGTTTCACCTCCGCCATCGGCAAGGACATGACGCTCGAAAAGGGCATCCGTCTGAAGGCGCTGGAAGGCAAGCCGGAAATGACCGGCGGTTTCCGCGAAGACACGCGCCCGGCAAAGGCGCAGCGGAAATTCAGCAAATCGGACAATGCGAGCGGCCCCCGCGATGACCGCAAGGGCGACGACAAGCCCTGGAAGAAGAAAAAGCCCTTCGGCGACAAGCCGAAATACGAGGGCAAGAAGGACAAGCCCTTCGAAAAGCGCGGGCCGAAGCCGACGAAGAGCTGAGGGCAACTCTGTGACTGACGACGGCAGACATACCTGCTCTCGACGTCATCCTCGGGCTTGTCCCGAGGATCTGCGACCTGTTAATTCCATTCAACGTGATTGGATCCTCGGCACAGGGCCGAGGATGACGCCGCGTAGCTGGTAAGACTCATCTTTCCATCGATTTGCGCTACACCCGTTTTGCGTCTCGCGCGGACAGATAAGCTGTATAGCCAAGAAAAAAGCCCCGCTTTCGCGGGGCTTTTCTGTTTCTATCCGTCAAGAATGCTGCGGTTAGAATTCCAGCGCGCGGTCGCCGTTCTCGTCCTTGATGCGGTTCGGAAGGCCGATCTTGTTCAGGATGTTCAGGAACGGCTTCGGCGGCAGTTCTTCCACATTGGCCATCTGCTTCACGTCCCATTCGCCAGTGGCGATGAGCATGGCAGCGGCGACCGGCGGAACGCCGGCGGTGTAGGAAATGCCCTGCGAGCCGACTTCTTCATAGGCTTCCTTATGGTCGGCCACGTTGTAGATGAAGACTTCGCGTTCCTTGCCGTCCTTGATGCCCTTGACGATATCGCCGATGCAGGTCTTGCCGACGTAATCGGGCGCCAGCGAAGACGGATCGGGCAGCACGGCCTTGACCACCTTCAGCGGCACGACTTCGAGACCTTCGGCGGTCTTGACCGGCTTTTCGGACAGAAGGCCGAGGTTCTTCAGCACCGTGAAGACGTTGATATAGTGATCGCCGAAACCCATCCAGAAGCGCACATCGGCGCCGTCCATGTTCTTGGACAGCGAATGCACTTCGTCATGGCCGGTCATATAGGCCTTCTGCTTGCCGACGACCGGCAGGTCGAATTCCTGGCCGACTTCGAACATCTGGTTCGTCTGCCACTCACCCTTTTGCCAAGAATAGACAACGCCGGTGAATTCGCGGAAATTGATTTCCGGATCGAAGTTGGTCGAGAACCAGCGACCGTGGCTGCCGGCATTGATATCGACGATATCGACCGAGGTGACCTTGTCGAAATAATCATCCTTGGCGAGACGCGCATAGGCGTTCACCACGCCCGGATCGAAGCCGACGCCGAGAATGGCGGTAATGCCCTTTTCCTTGCACTCTTCCGCGCGCTTCCACTCGTAGTTTCCGTACCACGGCGGCGTCTCGCAAATCTTGGTCGGATCCTCGTGGATCGCCGTATCCATATAGGCAACACCCGTGTCCATGCAGGCACGAAGAACGGACATGTTGACGAAAGCCGAACCGACGTTGATGACGATTTCCACGCCGGTTTTCCTGATCAAGGCTTTCGTCGCCTCGATATCCATCGCGTCAAGCGCATGGGCCTCAAGTTTCACATCTGTCTTGAGGCTCTTCTTTTCGCGTACGGACTCGACAATCTTGCGGCACTTTCCCAAAGTCCGTGACGCAATATGAATGTCTCCCAATACATCGCTGTTCTGGGCGCATTTATGCGCCACGACCTGTGCTACGCCACCGGCGCCGATGATCAGAACGTTCTTCTTCATTTCAGGTGATGCCTCCTTTTCCCCGCAGGGATGAGCTTCGTTTCATGTTAAAAACAGGGTTTAAGACAGGCTTTGCTCGAAATCGGCAAAGTCGAATTCACGAACGGCGCGAACGGTGCCGTCCAGTTCCTTGATGGCGATGGTCGGCATCTTCACGCCGTTGAACCAGTTCTTCTTGACCATGGTGTAGCCGGCCGCATCCTGGAAGGAGATGCGGTCGCCGACCTTCAATTCCTTGTCGAAGCGGAAGTCGCCGAAAATATCGCCCGCAAGGCAGGATTTGCCGCAGACCATGTAGGGATGCTCGCCCTCGTTCGGCGACACCTTGGCGGTTTCGCGGTAGATCAGCAGATCGAGCATATGCGCTTCGATGGAGCTGTCGACGATGGCGAGGTTCTTGCCGTTGAACAGCGTGTCGAGAACAGTCACCTCGAGCGTCGTGCTTCTGGTGATCGAGGCTTCGCCCGGCTCCAGATAGACCTGCACGCCGTATTTTTCCGAGAAGGCCGCCAAGCGGTCGCAGAACTGGTCGAGCGGATAATTGTCGCCGGTGAAATGAATGCCGCCGCCGAGGCTGACCCATTCCGCACGCGACAGAAGCGATCCGAATTTCTCCTCGATCTGCGTCAACATGCGGTCGAACAGGGAAAAATCGCTGTTTTCGCAATTATTGTGGATCATGAAGCCGGAAATGCGGTCCATGACCTTGTCGACCTTGGCAACGTCCCATTCGCCGAGACGGCTGAACGGACGCGCAGGATCGGCAAGATCGAAGCTCGAAGAGCTGACCTGCGGGTTGAGGCGCAGACCGCGCGTAATGCCAGAAGCCTTGTCGGAGAAACGCTCGAGCTGACCGATGGAATTGAAGATTATCTTGTCCGCATTCGCAATCACCTCGTCGATTTCATAGTCGGCATAGGCGACGGAATAGGCATGGGTCTCGCCGCCGAATTTCTCGCGGCCGAGACGGACTTCATAAAGCGAGGACGAGGTGGTGCCGTCCATATATTGCGACATGAAATCGAACACCGACCATGTGGCGAAGCACTTCAGCGCCAAGAGCGCCTTGGCGCCGGATTTTTCCCGCACATAGGCAATCTTCTCCATGTTGCGAAGAAGTTTTGTCTTGTCGATGAGGTAATAGGGCGTCTGGAGCATGTCGTTTCACATATTGATTGAAGTCAAGGTACGTCTCGATGATGGGCCTTATAGGATGCTTGTGACAGGAAAACAAATGTCCGGCACCGAATTCCTCGAAAATCGCCCCCGAGCCGAAGTGCCATCAAGAAAACCCGTCCCGTTGCGGAACCAAGCCGGCATCGGCGCGTTTGACTGACGGACAGGCGGGTGTTTCGGCCGCCGAAACGAAGCTTCACGGACGGCGGTGATGTATCATCGTCCTCATCAATGATGTTCAGGAAGGACCTCCCCTATGGCAAGCGTGCGTAGCAGCGTCAGCGACAAGATCCAGCAATCCCTCGAAAACGGCGATGCGGCCGATGTGGCAGCGCAGCTCGCCCAGCTTCGCGAAGATCTGGCTAGTCTTGCCAAGAGCGTGAAGGCGCTCGGCGTCGGCGCTTCGCATGAGCTGAAGGCGCAGGCCGCCCGTGTGGCCGATGACGCGCTTACCGCATCCGGCGAAATGGCCGACAGCGTTCGCAATGAAATCTCCACGCTCAACGACAACCTCACCGACCACGTCCAGAAGAACCCGCTCCAGTCCCTCGGCATCGCCGTCGGCGTCGGTTTCGTGCTCGCCCTCCTGACGCGTCGATAAGGCCGCGCTCATGCTTGAGGCATTGCTGGTCTATCTGGGGGAGACCCAGCGCGAGGGGCGCGTCGTTACACGGCGATTGCGCGCGACCATAATCCTGTCGGTTCTGACCGGGATATTTTTTCTGATCGCCTTCATCGCCGCCGTGGTGGCGGGGTCCATCTATCTTGCCCGGCATGTGGGTGCAGGCCCTGCGGCGCTCGTCGTCGCCGGGACCGCGTTCCTGCTCGGCGTCATCATGCTGGTGGCACTGGCGATCGTCAAACGTCCGAGGGTCTATGCCGCACGTCCCGCTGTCGCGCCTTTGACGGCGGCGCCGCTTGCCGCAGCGCCGCTCGCCCTGCAATCGCTGCTCACGCTGGCGATCCAGGCACGTCCCTATGCGACGCTCGCCGTGGCCGTCGCGGCCGGTTTCCTGGCCACGAGGGTCAATACGAAAAAGTCCAAGTAATTTCTTGGCGACACGATAAGGCAAACCGCGCGTCCAGACGATGGATACGCGGTTTTTTTTATGTTACCCGCGAAGGATAGACTGGTTGATGGCGTTACCCGCCACGCCGCCCTTATTTGAACAAAGTGACATACAGTCTCGGGCAGTCTCGGCGCGTCCGTAATTTTCTGAAAGGCAATTGATGAAGAAGAAAGTCCTTGTCGTCGGCGGTGCCGGCTATATCGGTTCGCACACCTGCCTTCTCCTGTCTGAGCGAGGATATGAACCGGTCGTTTTCGACAATCTGTCCAACGGGCATGAGGAATTCGTCCGCTGGGGACCCTTCGAACAGGGCGATATTCGCGACCGGGCGCGACTGGACGAAGTCTTCGCTAAACACCGGCCGGAAGCCGTTCTGCATTTCGCCGCGCTGATCGAAGTCGGCGAATCCGTCAAGCAGCCCGTGGCTTTCTACGACAACAATGTCATCGGCTCGCTCAACCTGCTCTCCGCCGCCATCGATGCAGGCGTCACGGCCTTCGTTTTTTCGTCCACCTGCGCAACTTACGGATTGCCGGAACAGGTGCCGATCGACGAAACGCACCGGCAGGCGCCGATCAACCCCTATGGCCGCACCAAATGGGTGGTGGAACAGGCGCTGAAGGACTACAGCACCTATAAGGGGCTGCGTTCGGTGATGCTGCGCTACTTCAATGCCGCCGGCGCGGATTTCGAAGGCCGCATCGGCGAATGGCACAAGCCGGAAACCCACGCGATCCCGCTGGCCATCGAGGCCGCACTCGGCCGGCGTCAGGGCTTCAAGGTGTTCGGCACGGATTACGACACGCGCGACGGCACCTGCGTGCGCGACTATATCCACATTCTCGATCTCGCCGATGCACATGTGCGAGCCGTGGATTATCTGCTGGCCGGCGGGGAGACCGTCGAACTCAACCTCGGCACCGGCACCGGCACCACGGTGAAGGAATTGCTGGCGGCGATTTCGGACGTTTCCGGCCGCCCCTTCCCCGTTGAATATACCGGGCGGCGCGACGGCGATTCCACGACGCTCGTCGCCAATAACGACAAGGCGAAGGAGGTTCTCGGCTGGGAACCGCGTTATTCCCTGTCGGACATCATCAAATCCGCCTGGGCGTGGCATTCCTCCCGCAATGCCGGGGATTGAACAGCCGGCGAACAAACATAAAAAGACACCGGCCTGTTGGCCGGTGCCTCCCGCGGGACAGCTGATTGAAGCCGGTCCCGCTCCTGCCTCCCAGGTATGGGAATTAGGGCTTGGTGGCGGATGTCGTCGTGCTGTCGGGAGCCGCCGGCATTGCCGCATTCTTTTCGCTGGCCTTCTGTTCCAGTGTCTTGAATTCGGGAGCGGCCTTCAGCGTTTCCGCCGTTTCGGTCGTTGTCAGACGGATGGTGCCGTCCTGCGCGTTGCGCGTCATCGTTACCTTGTCCATGGGAACAGCGACGTCCTTTGCGCCGATGCCCAGGAAGCCGCCGACGCCGATCACGGCCGCAACCAGACCACCGTCTTCTTCCATGATGAGGTTGGTGACGTTACCGATGCTTTCATCGGCCGCGGTATAGACCGCCTTGCCGATATAATCGTTGGCGCTGACCTGCGTTTCGTCCTGTTCGGTGAGATAAGCGCCGCCTGTCGTTGTCGCCGCGCTGTCATTGGTCGCGGGAGCGGCAGGCGTCATCGGGGTGGCAGGCGGGGTTGCCGGCTCCGTCTGCGCACTCGGATTTGCCGGCGCAGGCTGGGTGGTGCCCTGAGCGATGGCCAGCGGCGCGAAAGCCGTCGTGCCCATGAGGGCGGCAGTGACGAGGATTGTAAGTTTCTTTGCCATTTCGTACCTTCCTTTCATCGTTCTCAACTGGCCGGCGGTGATGAATTTCATGTCCGCTTCTCGGCCGGTTCGTCTGGCAAACGGGTTGGTCGTTGAAATAGTTCCGATTTTTTCAACCGAGCCGGTGCAATTGTGACCTGCCGCAACAACCGAAGGTAAAAATCAGGCATTGCTAAAGGGGGACGGCACGGTATTATCCGTGTCGTAACAATGCCATAACTGCCGGAGTTTTTTGTATGCCTCGACCCGGCGACAGACTGAAAGACATGATCTCGGCTTTGCGTCGGCGCAGTGCGAATTTTTTCCCGACCGCCTCCATCGGCACCTATCTGGTGGTGATGGCTACCGTCATAACCCTGCCGCTCATTCTTTTCGGCGGCTATCTGATGCTGCGCCTCGAGGCGGAAAAACGCGACGACCTGCAACGGGAAACCATTGAGGATGTGCGGGTGGTCTCCCGCAACATCGACCGCCGCCTGCAGGAAATCGCCACCTCGCTCAATCTCCTGTCGCAGTTCCCGGAACTCGAGAGCGGCAACCTCGCCGCGTTTCAGGGGCGCGTCGCAGACAGTCTGAAGCGGGAAGGCCTCTACGCCATTCTCGCCACCAAAGATGGCCAGCAGCGTCTCAATACACGCGTGCCCTATGGCCAGCCGCTCGGCAAGGTGCCAACGGAAGCCAATCTGGCCAGGGCGATCGACTCCCGCCGCATCACCGTCTCGGACATGTTTTTCGGCTCGACCAGCAAGGAATGGGTGTTCAACGTCACCATGCCGCTCGGCCCGGACCTGGACCCCGCCGGAGACGCCCTGATCCTGACGCAGAATACCAGCGACCTGAGCCGGCTCATCCCCACGGAAAACCTGCCGCGCAACTGGGCGGTCGCCATCATTGACGGCAACAACCGCGTTGTCGTCTCAAGCGCGCCCGAAGAGGCGGAAGTGGGCAAGCCGTTTGTCACCCCCGATGTCCTTTCGGAAATGCAGGCCTTCAGCGGCAATTTTTTCGACGGCAAGGGTAATCTCTATGCCTATGCTCAATTGCCGGGCTGGCAATGGAAGACGGTGATGTGGGGTCCGCTCGCCGCAAGCCAGGCGGCGCTGATAGACACCTGGCGACAGATGATGATCGGCAGCCTGCTGCTGGTGCTGATTGCCATTGGCGGCGCCTATCTGGTCGGCCGGCAATTGCGCAGCTCCATTCGTGACCTGACCCTGATGGCCGAGCGCATCGGCGAAGGCGAGATCGTCGCACCCGTCGATACCAAGATAAAGGAGGCCAACCAGGTCGCCATCGCGCTCTCCAACGCATCCTTCGACAGAAGCCAGTCGGAAGAGCGGCTGCAACTGCTGCTGCACGAGCTGGTTCATCGCTCCAAGAACATTCTGACGCTGGTTCAGGCGATGATACGGCAATTGGGACGCGAAAATAAAAGCATTCCGGAATTTCAAAAGGAGGTCGATCACCGCCTGCGCGGCCTTGGAATGTCGATCCGGGCTCTGGCGGAGGTTCAATGGCAGGGTCTGCCGATCCGCAAGCTGATCGAGACCCACCTCGATGTTTTCGGAACCGTGGCGCAGCGCATCGTGCTGGTGGGAGACGATTTCATGCTTTCCCCGGAAGCGGCACAGAATTTCGGTCTGGTGATCCATGAGCTGACGACGAATTCCATCAAATATGGCTCATTGTCGGTCCCATCGGGAAAAATTACCCTGCGCTGGCAGTCGCTTGAAAAAGACGGGCGGCAGATGATCCATCTCGTCTGGACCGAAACCGGCGGACCGCCGGCCAGAGAACCGAGCCGCAAAGGCTTCGGCACCACGGTCATCAAAAGACATGCGGAAGGCGCCTTCGGCGGCCAGGTGCTGACGGAATATCGTGAATCCGGCTTCGAGTGGTCGCTGGAAGCGCCGATGCGTTACTTCACGCCCAAACGGTCGGAACAGACAGGCGCGCATTGAGGCCGGGACTTGCGGACCTATCCGCCGTGCAGACGGCAAAAAAGCCGGGGCAAAAATGGCCGGTATTTTGCACAATGTTAAAAAAAACGCATTTTTTGGGAACCGAATCCGGTCGGGCGTGTTTTTACTGCAGGCCAAGCAATTCCCCCGTCCCCGCCTGAAGCTTGGCTGAAAATAAACAGGTTTCGCCCCTGAAAACCTGTCATAAAAATAGCACGGCTCTTTCATGAGCCGTGCTTTTTGTTTTGGTTTTCATGAAATGAAAGAGGAACCCGGCGCTGCGCGCGATATCGCGATTTCAGGCATCCGCGCCGTCGCCGGACGGAAATTTCAGCCGGTAGACGATCCGCTCCGGCGTCAACTCGTATTCGGCGCTTCCCCCCAATGCGGACGGAACCACCTTTTCGAGCACCACGCTGCCGAAACTGCCGCGCCGGGTCTCCGCCGGCTCTTTCGACGGCATCATCGGCTCATTCCATTCAACGATATAAAAATCACCCTCCTGACGACATTGCAGGGATATGGGCGGGTGATAGGCAAGATTGCCGCTATGGCTGACGGTGTTGACGACCAGCTCGTGGAAGGCGAGCCCGATATAAAGCGCGCCATTCGGATTGAGCAGCAGGTTTTCGCCTTCCATATGGATGAGGTTCGGATATTCCGGCACATAAAGATCGAATTGCTGGCGCAGCAACTCGAATATGCGCGCGCCCCGCCAGTCCGAATCCGTGATGAGATCCTGACTCTGGGCGAGAGCGTGCAGTCGGCCGCGGAACTTACGCAGGAAATCATCCTTGGTCAGGCTGAAACGGGCCGTCTGGCCGGCAAGGCTCTGGATGATCGCCAGGAGATTCTTGGAACGGTGACTGACCTCGCGCAGCAGCGAGCGCAGAAGCTGCTCGCGCCGCCTTTCCGCCGTTACCTCCCGGATGGTGGTTTTCAGCACCGTCTGGTTCGACTGGTTGAAGGTGGAATGGACCTGAAACTGAAAAACCCGGTCCTTGCCGGCGTTGACTTCCAGCATGCCGCGGCTGCCGGCCGTATTCATGTCCTTTTTAAGTTCGGCAAGCCTGGCGGAAAGGTCGTTACCGAACAGATTTTCATCGGTCGGATGGGAATCGGCCGGAAGTTTCCAGACATCCGGCAGATTGGCCACGAATATATAGTCGCGGTTCCAGTCCTGCAGCATGACTGTCTCACCCGAATCGAGCAAGGCGAGGACGAGCGAATCGTGAAGTTCGCTTTCGTCCCTCTCCGCGTTATGCCATGCCAGCCGATGCAAATTCGTCTCCTTGCAGAAAGCCGCGGGGCAGCCCCACGACCGTAACCGCCAACGCCCGGGCACCAGAGTGGTTCCCGGTCAGCCTGCGGTTTCGGCAAAATTCACGCCGCGACGCGTGAGCTTTCGTTGAAAAACAGGGCCTGGCTGATAAGCGCTTTCACCATGTCCGGATTAAACGGCTTCGTCACAAGGAATGTCGGCTCCGGCCGCTCGCCCGTCAGAAGACGCTCGGGGAAGGCGGTGATGAAGATTACCGGCAGCGTGGTCATCTGCAGGATGTCCTTCATCGCATCGAGACCGGAACTGCCATCGGCGAGCTGAATATCGGCAAGTATCATCTTCGGCTGGGTGCGATGGAAGAGATCGAGCGCTTCCGTGTGGGTGCGGGCGATGCCCGTGACGCGGTGGCCGAGATCGGTGACCATCTGCTCGATATCCATGGCGATCAGAGGTTCGTCCTCGATGATCATGATATCGGTCGCCACCTGCCGGGCGATTTCAGACGCTGCCTCGTCGATCAGCTTGCCGACCTGATCCTCGGAGACTTTCAGAACCTCTGCGGTTTCCGAAGGCGTGAATTCTTCGACCGTCGTCAAAAGGAATGCCTGACGGGCCAGCGCCGGCACGGCGGAGAGGTTGGCCGAGGCGCGTTTTTCCCATCCCGACAGGTTTTCGTCGGTCTTAATATTGATCGTGACGGAACTAAAGATCGATACGAACAATTGATAAAGCGAAACGCGATCGCTGCTTGTCTGCGGAAAAATGCTGATATCGGCGATCAGAGCTTCGAGTGTTGCCGCAACATAGGCATCGCCCGTCGATTGTGAGCCGCAAACGGCACGCGCGAACCTGCGCAGATATGGCAGGTGCGGTGCGATGCGTGTAGAAACTGACATGGAATTCTCCCCTTTCATGCGGTCTGCAACGCAAACCCACGATAGCAACGTGCGCATTGCAAAAAAAGTTCCGGACCGCCGGAACTATTTTTTTCACGGCGCATTCTTTGCCACGACGCAAAAGGAATACCGGACGTTATGAGCATATTTCAATCGGACCAAGATCAGCCGGACAATTCGGCCGCCCCCCAGGTTCCACACTCCGGGCGGGCGGTGATTTCCCGTAAGCTCAGGGAGCTTTATGATGCCGTTCAGGATGAAGGCATCCCTGACAAATTCCTCGACCTTCTCGAAAAACTCGATGAAGCCGAAAGCAGAGCCAAAATGAAGGCTTCGGAGGAATGATGGCGAAAGAGCCGGAGCAGACAGAATACAATTTCAAACGGGAAATGCTGGCGGCGCTGCCGAACCTGCGCGCCTTCGCGATTTCGCTCATCCGTTCGCGGGATCGTGCCGACGACCTCGTGCAGGACACGATCATGAAGGCATGGGCGAAACAGGACAGCTACCAGCCGGGCACCAATATGCGGGCGTGGCTGGTGACGATCCTGCGCAACGAGTTCTACAGCCAGATCCGCAAGTCCGGCCGTGAGGTGCAGGATACGGACGGCGTCTATACCTCGCGCCTGTCGGTGCCGCCGGAACAGCATGGTTCGGTCGACCTCCAGGATTTCCGCGCAGCACTGGCAAAACTGCCGGACGACCAGCGTGAAGCGATCCTGCTGATCGGTGCCTCGGGTTTTGCTTACGAGGAAGCCGCCGAAATCTGCGGTTGCCCTGTCGGCACCATCAAGAGCCGCGTCAGCCGCGCAAGGCTGCGCCTGCAGGAATTGCTCGGCATCGAAAACGAAAACGAGTTCGGCCCGGACGCGCAGATGAGCGCGGTCACCGCCGCCGCCACGGCGCGCTGAATTCGGACAGTGGCGAACGGGCAGGCCTGCGTCTGCCCGTTAAAACGATGACAAAGGCCGCAAACCTCTCCTCCGTCATGCCGGATCTAGTCCGGGGTGACGGTGTGCGGATGATACGGCGAGCGCGCGCCTGCCACTGTCTTCGTGTTACCCCTTCAGATACCCGTTTCCTTGACCGATTGCATGACCACGAAGGTCGAGGTGTTGGCGACGGATGGTAGGCTCGAGATTTTCTCGCCAAGTACCCTTCGATACTTGCGGATGTCGCTGGTGCGCACTTTCAGAAGATAATCGAAGGCGCCGGCGATCATGTGGCACTCCTCCACTTCCTTGATCTTGCGCACCGCCGCGTTGAATTCCTCCAGCGCCTTTTCGCGCGTATCGGAAAGCTTTACCTCGGCGAAGGCGATGTGATCGACACCGAGCTTCTGCGGATTGAGCATGGCGCGGAAGCCGAGAATATAGCCCTCATCCACCAGCCGCTTCAGCCGCGTCTGGCAGGGCGTCTTGGAAAGACCGACCCTTTTCGAGAGCTGCAGCACGGACATGCGCCCGTCTTCGCTCAGCGCCTCGAGAATCTTGAGATCGAAGTGATCCAGATCGTCTGTTTTTTGACTATTTGCCATGTAATTTAACGCCATATCTCAAAAATAAAAGTTCATATTGCCTGTTTTATCCTGAAAATAGGGCCATAGCAATTTCTGCGGTGATGATATTGTCTGCCACAGGATGACAAGCGGCGGGCGGAGGACACGCTGCCGCCGAAGGTCTGTCTTCAACAGCGTTTTCAGGATTTTCAGAATGGCCGATGGTGCAAGCAACGCCGGTGTAGTGGCGAACGGTATCTTCCAGAATTTTGCGCCGCCGGTGCGCGAGCAAAGCCTGCTGCGCAAGGCGATCACCGCCGCCTATCGCCGCCCGGAGGAAGAATGCCTGGCGCCGCTGATCGAGGCGGCGACGGTGACGGCGGAAGAGACGAAAGCCATTCGCGACACGGCCCGCAAACTGATCGAGGCATTGCGCGCCAAGACCAAGGGCACCGGCGTCGAAGGTCTGGTGCAGGAATATTCGCTCTCCAGCCATGAGGGCGTGGCGCTGATGTGCCTTGCCGAAGCGCTGCTGCGCATTCCCGACACCGCTACCCGCGACGCACTGATCCGCGACAAGATCGCGCGCGGCGACTGGAAGTCCCATATTGGCGGCGGGCGCTCACTTTTCGTAAACGCCGCCACCTGGGGTCTCGTCATCACCGGCAAGCTGACCTCGACGGTAAACGATAGCGGCCTTTCGGCGGCGCTGACAAAGCTGATCGCCCGCGCCGGCGAACCCGTCATCCGCCGTGGCGTCGATATGGCCATGCGCATGATGGGCGAACAGTTTGTGACCGGCGAAACCATCGGCGAAGCGATCAAGCGTTCGAAGCCGCTGGAAGAACAGGGCTTCCAATATTCCTACGATATGCTGGGCGAAGCCGCGACCACCGCCAAAGATGCGGAGCGTTATTACAAGGACTACGAAAACGCCATCCACGCCATCGGCAAGGCCTCTGCCGGCCGCGGCATCTATGGCGGTCCCGGCATTTCCATCAAGCTTTCGGCGCTGCATCCGCGCTATGCGCGCGCCCAGGCCGAACGGGTGATGGCGGAACTGCTGCCGCGCGTCAAATCCCTGATGCTGCTCAGCAAGAAATACGATATCGGCCTCAACATCGATGCGGAGGAAGCCGACCGGCTGGAACTGTCGCTCGATCTTCTGGAAGAGCTGGCGCTCGACAGGGACCTCGCCGGCTGGAACGGCCTCGGTTTCGTCGTGCAGGCCTATGGCCGCCGCTGCCCCTTCGTTCTGGATTACATTATCGATCTCGCCCGCCGTTCGGGCCGCCGCATCATGGTGCGTCTCGTCAAGGGCGCCTATTGGGACGCGGAAATCAAGCGCGCGCAGGTGGAGGGGCTGGAAGACTTTCCGGTCTTCACCCGCAAGGTCCACACGGATGTCTCCTACATTGCCTGCGCCCGCAAGCTGCTCGCCGCACGCGATCTGGTGTTCCCTCAATTTGCGACCCACAATGCGCAGTCCATGGCGACGATCTACCATCTCGCCGGCCCCGGCTTCAAACTCGGCGACTATGAGTTCCAGTGCCTGCATGGCATGGGCGAACCGCTTTACAGCGAAGTCGTCGGCAAGAAGAAGCTCGACCGCCCCTGCCGCTTCTATGCCCCCGTCGGCACCCATGAGACGCTGCTCGCCTATCTCGTCCGCCGCCTGCTGGAAAACGGTGCGAACTCTTCCTTCGTCAACCGCATTGCCGACCCATCCGTGCCGGTGGATTCCCTGCTGGAAGACCCGGTTGCCGTCGTCAAGGCCTATACCGTTCCCGGCGCACGTCACGACCGCATCGCCGCTCCCGAAGGCCTGTTCGGCCCGGAACGCAAAAACTCCGCCGGTCTCGATCTTTCCAGCGAAACGACGCTTACAGCACTGGACAAAACCCTGAAGGCAGGTGCTGCGACGGAATGGAAAGCCACAGCGCCGCAGGCAGGGGGCAACACGCGCCCGGTTCTCAACCCCGGCGACCACAATGATATCGTCGGCCATGTGACGGAGCCCACCGAATCCGATGTCGAAGCGGCAATGCAGCGGGCGGCGGCCTCAAGCTGGCCCTCCACCCCGGTGGAAGAACGCGCCGCCTGCCTGGAGCGCGCCGCCGATGCGATGCAGGCCGAAATGCCCGCCCTGCTCGGCCTCGTCATGCGCGAAGCGGGAAAATCCATGCCCAACGCCATTGCCGAGGTGCGCGAGGCCATCGACTTCCTGCGTTATTACGCAGCGGAAGCCCGCAGGAACTTCAAATCCGGCGAAACGCCGCTCGGCCCGGTCGTCTGCATCAGCCCGTGGAACTTCCCGCTCGCCATTTTCATCGGTCAGGTGACAGCGGCGCTGGTTGCCGGCAATCCGGTGCTGGCAAAGCCCGCCGAAGAAACGCCGCTGATCGCGGCGCAGGGCGTGCGCCTGTTGCATGAGGCCGGCGTGCCGCAGGATGCAGTGCAGCTTCTGCCGGGCGACGGCAAGACGGGTGCCGCACTTGTTGGCTCACCCCTTACAGCCGGCGTGATGTTCACGGGTTCGACGGAAGTGGCGCGGCTTATTCAGGGCCAGCTTGCCGGCCGGGTTCTGGCCAATGGCCAGCCGGTGCCGCTGATCGCCGAAACCGGCGGCCAGAACGCCATGATCGTCGATTCTTCCGCACTTGCCGAGCAGGTCGTCGCCGATGTCATCGCATCCGCTTTCGACAGCGCCGGCCAGCGCTGCTCGGCGCTGCGCATTCTCTGCCTGCAGGAAGATGTGGCGGACCGCACGCTGACCATGCTGAAAGGCGCACTGCATGAATTGCGCATCGGCCGCACCGACAAGCTCTCCGTCGATGTCGGCCCCGTCATTACCGCCGAGGCGAAGGGCATCATCGAAAAACATATCGAGGGTATGCGCGGGCTCGGCCATCGCATCGAACAGATCACGCTTGCCGGCGAAACCGGCAAGGGCACCTTCGTGCCGCCGACAATCATCGAGATGAAATCGCTCGCCGATCTGAAGCGCGAAGTCTTCGGCCCGGTGCTGCACGTCATCCGCTTCAAGCGCGACAATCTCGACCGGCTGATCGATGAAATCAACGCGACCGGTTACGGCCTGACCTTCGGCCTGCATACCCGTCTCGACGATACGATCCAGCACGTTCTGTCCCGCGTCGCGGCCGGCAATCTTTATGTGAACCGCAACATCATCGGCGCGGTGGTCGGCGTGCAGCCCTTTGGCGGACGCGGCCTTTCCGGCACCGGCCCAAAGGCCGGCGGGCCGCTCTATCTCGGCCGTATGACGCAAACCGCACCGAAGATCGACCGCATTGCCAGCCAGCAGGATCAGGCCGCCGTCGATCTCGCCCGCTGGCTGGATGAAAACGGCGAGACAGTCGCGGCCGAAGCCGCACGGCAGGCGGCGGCACTTTCCGGCCTCGGCTTCGAAACCGAGCTGGCCGGTCCCGTCGGCGAGCGCAATGTCTATGCACTGCATCCGCGTGGAAAGGTTCTGCTGGTTCCGGCAACCGAACAGGGGCTTTACCGCCAGCTTGCGGCAGCGCTCGCGACCGGAAACGCGGTTGTCATCGACAATGCTTCGGGACTGGAGAAATCCATTTACGGACTGCCGGCAACCGTGACCTCGCGCATCGTCTGGGCGGACGACTGGGCAAAGTCCGGTCCCTTCGCCAGCGCGCTGGTCGAGGGCGATGCGCAGCGTATCGTGGCGGTCAATGAAAAGATCGCCGCCCTGCCCGGCCCGCTGGTTCTCGTTCAGGCCGCGGCAACGGAAGCGCTTTCCGGGGAAAGCCAGCCCTATACTCTCGACTGGCTGGTCGAAGAGGTTTCCGTCAGCGTCAATACCACGGCCGCCGGCGGCAATGCCAGCCTGATGAGCATTGGCTGATGATATCGTCCGGCGGGGTCTCGGCCCTGCCGGTTCATGCCTTATCCGTTGGTGTCGCCACGGCCGAAGAGCTGGTTCAGAACCTGCTCTTCCAGCCTTGCGAATTCCGCCGTGCCATGACGGCGCGGCCGCGGCAGTTTCACATCGAGATCGAGCGCGATGCGCCCTTCATCGATGACGACGATGCGATCCGCAAGCGCCACGGCCTCCGATACATCATGGGTGACGAGAACGGCGGTGAATTTCTGCTTGCGCCAGATGCGCTCCAGCAGAAGCTGCATTTCAATGCGGGTGAGCGCATCGAGCGCGCCGAGCGGTTCATCCAGCGCCAGGATTTGCGGATGGGCCACCAGCGCGCGCGCCAGCGCCACGCGCTGCTTCTGGCCGCCGGAAAGCACATAGGGCCACTCACCCGCCCGGTCCTTCAGCCCCACCTCGTCGAGAATTGTAAGCGCCTGCTCCTGCGCCGCCTCACCCTTGGCGATGCCGGTCAGCCCCACGGAGACGTTGCTCGCGATACGTTCCCACGGCAGAAGACGCGGCTCCTGAAACATCATGCGGGTGCGGCTCGATGCATCTTTCGAGACGGTTCCGGTGGTCGGCGTGTCGAGGCCGGCCAGAATACGCAGGAGCGTGCTCTTACCACAGCCGCTCTTGCCGATGATGGCCAGAAACTCGCCTTCTCGCACATCGAGATTGATGCCGCGCAGAACCGGTTTGTCGCCGAAGCTCTTCGCTACATTGCGGAAGCTGAAGGCAACCTTGCCTTCGGTCGTCTTCTCGCGTTGTTCGATTTTCCCCTGCGACGGGAGGGAGGACGGGGCATCCGGGCGTCTCAGCGTCGTAACATTGCCGGTCGACATGGGTTACCTCAGACTTTCTTGAAGGCTGGATGCCATTGCAGGAAGATGCTTTCGAGGAAGCGGGCGAAACTGTCGGCCAGCTTGCCGAGAAGCGCATAGATGAGGATCGACAGTACCACGACGTCGATCAGCAGGAACTCGCGCGCCTGCATGGCCATATAGCCAAGGCCGGACGAGGACGAGATGGTTTCGGCGACGATCAGCGTCAGCCACATGATGCCGAGCGCATAACGCAGGCCGGTGAAAATGGCGGGCAGCGCGCCGGGCAGAATGACCCGCCGGAACAGCGTGAAGGGCGACATGCCATAGGTGCGGCCCATTTCCACCAGTTGCGGATCGACACCCTGAATGCCGAGCAGCGTGTTGATGTAGATCGGGAAAAACACCCCAAGCGCGACGAGGAACAGCTTCGCCTCCTCATCGATGCCGAACCAGAGGATGACCAGCGGAATGAGCGCCAGATGCGGAATGTTGCGGATCATCTGCAGCGTCGTATCGGTGAAGCTGCGGGAGAATTTCGAGAGGCCATTGGCCAGGCCGAAAATGAAGCCGATGGAGCCGCCAATGGCGAAACCGGCGAGTGCGCGGGCGGAGCTGACGCCGATATTGGCGACAAGCTCACCCGAGAGCAGAAGCCGCCAGAAGGCTTCCGCGACAGCCGAAGGAGCAGGCAGCACATTGGCGGAAATCAGACCGGCACGCGCTGCCGCCTCCCAGCCCGCAAGAATGAGTGCGGGGAGCAGCCAGCCTGTGACGCCGCCAATCTCGATACGCTTTCCGGTGCTCATGGCATGCCCTCCGGCTCTTGCTCAGTTCGTCGCGCCCGACCAGACGGCATCCTTGATGCTGATCTGTTTCGGGATCAGGCCGAGGCGATAAAAGCGGTCAGCGGTTTCCTGCTGGCTGGCGACGATCTTGTCATCGATCTTGGTAATGCCGAATTCCGAGCGGTTCGCGGCGAGCGTCTGCGCTTCCAACGGCACGCCCGTCACTTCATGCAAAGCTGCGGCGACCTTGT
The DNA here is from genome assembly GCF_053522445.1 of Agrobacterium sp. 22-221-1. Classification (NCBI taxonomy): domain Bacteria; kingdom Pseudomonadati; phylum Pseudomonadota; class Alphaproteobacteria; order Hyphomicrobiales; family Rhizobiaceae; genus Agrobacterium; species Agrobacterium sp. 22-221-1. The sequence continues at coordinate 95,883 of NZ_JBNWCL010000014.1, read as the reverse complement.
CGCGGTTGGCGGCAGACCATTTCGCCGCCTCGCCCAGAGCATCGATGGTAATGTTGATGGTATCCGCATTGGATTTGGCGTAATCGCGATTGGCGAGGAAATAGGTGCTGACGGCGAGCACATCGCTGGTGCGGGCCAGAGTGACCGGCTTGTAGCGGGTTTCGGCAATCGCATAGAAGGGATCCCAGACGGCCCAGGCGTCGATCTTGTCGCTGGCGAAAGCTGCCGCGGCATCGGCAGGGCTGAGATAGACCACCTCGATATCGCTGAATTTCAGGCCGCTCTTCTCCAGCGCCGCCACCAGCAGATTATGCGCGCTGGTGCCCTTGCCGACGCCGACCTTCTTGCCCTTGAGATCGGCAACCGACTTGATGCCGCTTTCGGGCTTGGTGAAGATCGCTTCGCCCTTGCCATTCGAAGGAAGGGCCGCGACATAAACGATGGCGGAACCGGCCGCCTGACCGAAGATCGGCGGCGCATCCCCCGTCCAGCCGACATTGATGGAGCCGACATTCAGGGCTTCCACCAGCGGCGGACCAGCGGTGAATTCGACCCACGAAACCTTCACGCCCTTGGCCTCAAGCGCCTTTTCGATGACGCCCTGTTGTCTGGCGATCACCGGCAGGCCGGTTTTCTGGTAACCGATCTTCAGCTCTTCCGCCGCCTGCGCCTGCAGCGGCAGGGCGGAGAATGCGGCGGCAACAAAAAGGCTGGCGGAAAGCGCGCGGCGGGTGATGGCTGGCATTTCATCTCCTTGTCACCAGCCCCTCTGGCCGGTTCACGATATGGAGCAATGCTAGGGTTTTCCATTAAAACGATAGAGAGACGATAATTCAATATGAGCAATATTGCGGGAATAAAATTCCGCGCAAATGCCTCTTTTCCGCAAATCGTCGCGGACGCCCTCGTCCGACCCATCGAATAGAAATGCCGGCGCGGATGGAACCGCGCCGGCATGATGGATCAATTTCTCTATGGAAGCGATTATTCGATATCGAAGGAAACGCCCTGCGCCAAAGGCAGCGCCTTGGAGTAGTTGATGGTGTTGGTGGCGCGGCGCATATAGGCCTTCCACGCATCCGAACCGGATTCACGGCCGCCGCCGGTTTCCTTCTCACCGCCGAAAGCGCCGCCGATTTCCGCACCCGAGGTGCCGATATTGACGTTGGCAATGCCGCAATCGGAGCCTTCCGACGACAGGAACCGTTCCGATTCCTGCATGTCGCGGGTGAAGATCGATGAGGAAAGACCAGCAGCGACGGCGTTATGGTCGTCTATCGCCTGATCGAGGTCGCTGTATTTCATGACGTAGAGGATCGGCGCGAAAGTCTCTTCCAGCACCGGTCCCGCCTGCTTCGGCATTTCGACAAGCGCCGGCTTGACGTAATAAGCATCCGGCGCACCCGTATCCACGCGGCCGCCGCCATTCACCACGCCATCATGGGCTTTCGCCGCTTCGAGGGCCTTCTGCATGCCGTCGAAAGCCGCCTTGTCGACCAGCGGGCCGACGAGGGCCGATGTTTCCAGCGGGTTGCCGACGGAAACGGAGGCATAGGCCTTTTTCAGGCGCGGCACGAGCTGGTCATAGACGCTGTCATGCACGAAGAGACGGCGAAGCGTGGTGCAGCGCTGGCCGGCCGTGCCCATGGCGCCGAAGGCGATGGCGCGCAGCGCCATGTCGAGATCGGCGGAAGGGCAGACGATACCGGCATTGTTGCCGCCCAGTTCCAGAATGGCGCGGGCGAAGCGTTTCGCCAGACGCGGGCCGACATCGCGGCCCATGCGGGTGGAGCCGGTGGCCGAAACGAGCGGCACCTTGGGATTGTCCACCAGAGCTTCACCCACGGCGCGGTCGCCGATCAGAAGCTGCGAGAGACCTTCCGGCGCATCGCCGAAGCGGGCGGCGGCGCGCTCGAAGATGCCCTGAACGGCAAGCGCCGTGAGCGGCGTCTTTTCCGAAGGCTTCCAGACCACCGAATTGCCGCAGACGATGGCGAGCGCCGCATTCCACGACCACACCGCAACCGGGAAGTTGAAGGCGGAGATGACACCGACAACGCCGAGCGGATGCCAGGTTTCCATCATGCGGTGGCCGGGGCGTTCGGTGGCGATGGTGAGACCATAAAGCTGGCGGGAAAGACCGACCGCGAAATCGCAGATATCGATCATTTCCTGCACTTCGCCGAGGCCCTCGGAGGGAACCTTGCCCGCTTCCAGCGAGACAAGACGGCCGAGATCGGCCTTGAAGGCGCGCAGCTCTTCGCCAAGCAGCCGGATCAGTTCACCGCGACGGGGCGCCGGCACATTGCGCCATGCCTTGAAGGCGGCATCGGCCCGGTCGATCACGGCTGCGACACCCGCGACCGAAACGGTCTTGAGATTCGCGACCTGTTCACCCGTCACCGGGCTGAAGGAGGCCATATCGCCGCCGGTATAGAGATCGCGGGCAACGCCCATCCTGTCGAGCAGGGCCGCAGCTTCCTGTTTCACGTCGAGCTTCGTGGTCGCATCCATGTCCATCGTCCTTTTGGCTTAAAAGGGGAGGAAAGGCCGTTTCGATACGGCGCTTTCAACTCCCGTCACTCTTCTTTCCCCGAATTTGCCATTCGTTATGTGAAACTGGTGTTTTGCACCGTTCCATTCTTTCCCGTAATCATATATGGCCATAATGACCCTTTTCCAATGAGGAAAGCGGGTAAGTTGATGCGAGAATGGAATGGATCCGCGCAGAAGACTGGTTCCTGACATCGTTACCCTGCAAGCGTTCGAATGCGCGGCACGGCACGGCAATTTTACGCGTGCAGCGGAAGAACTCAACCTTACGCAGAGCGCGGTGAGCCGACAGATCGGCGAACTGGAAGCGCAGACCGGAATGCAGCTTTTCGAGCGCATCCGCAGGCGGGTCGTGCTTTCCGAAGCGGGGCGTAAATTCCTGCCGGATGTGCGGCGCCTGCTGCAGCAATCCGAACAGCTGATGGTGCGCGCGGTTTCAGCCGGAACTTCACATGCATCGCTTTCCGTCGCGACATTGCCGACATTCGGCAGCCGCTGGCTGATGCCGCGCCTCCACCGCTTTATCGACGCCAATCCTGATATGACGATCACCATCGGCTCGCGCTCGCATCCCTTCGACTTCGACGAGGAAGGTTTCGATCTCGCCATTCACTACGGCCAGCCGGTCTGGGCGCATGGCACCTGCACATTTTTGTGCAACGAGGTGATCGTGCCGGTAGCAAGCCCCGCCCTTGTGCGCCGCGCCGGCGTGAACCAGCCGCAGGATCTGACCGGGCAGCCGCTCCTGCATGTGACGACGCGGCCGAAACTATGGACGGAATGGCTGGAGATGAACGGGGTGACGGCGGAGAATGCCTATCAGGGAAGCCGTTTCGACCAATTCTCGATGATCATCGAGGCCGCCGCAAGCGGCATCGGCTTTGCCCTTCTGCCGAAATATCTCATCGAGGCGGAACTTGCCTCCGGCCGCCTCGAAATCGTCTTCGACATTCCCCTGCAGACCGACAAGAGCTATTACGTCGCCCTGCCGGAAGGGCGGCAGGACAATGCGCTGGCCCGCGCCTTTCAGGGCTGGTTGCTCGATCAGGTCGGCAAGCCGGTGTAATCCGTCATCCGCTCAGTTCGAAGGGCGGAGGGAAACATCATCAAGTCCCGGAAGATCGGGGCCGACGGGCACGATGCGGGTCGGATTGAGCGCCTTGATGGAATAATAACCGCGCTTGATATGGTCGATATTGACCGTATCGCGCACGCCCTGAACGTTCAGCACCCGCATCATATAGGCCTGCAGCGCGGGGTAATCGGCGATACGGCGAAGATTGCATTTGAACAGGCCGTAATAGGCGGCATCGAAACGCACCAGCGTCACGAAAAGCCGGACATCCGTTTCGGTCAGCAGATCGCCGAACAGGAAAGGTCCGCCTGAAACGAGGCGGCTTTCGAGCTCCTGAAGCGTTGCGAACACATCGGCGAAGGCCTCTTCATAGGCGATCTGCGTGGTGGCGAAACCGGTTCTGTAAACGCCGTTGTTGAGGCGTGGATAGATGCGGTCATTGAGAGCGTCGATCTCATCGCGCAGACGTTCCGGATACAGGTCCACGCTATTATCGGCCAGAGCGCCGAAACCGGAATTCAGCATGCGCAGAATATCGGCGGATTCGTTATTGACGATGGTTTTCGTCTTTTTGTCCCAAAGCACGGGCACGGTGGCGCGGCCGGTATAGTGCGGATCCGCGCTGGTATAGACCTCATGCATATAGGTGAAGCCGTTGAGCGTATCGCGATCCGAACCCGGATAGCCGCCGAATTTCCAGCCCTCGTCGGAAAGCGCCGGCTCAACCACGGAAACGGAAATCACCTCTTCCAGCTTCTTCAGCTTTCGGCCGATCAGCGTGCGCGATGCCCAGGGGCAGATCAGCGCGACGTAAAGATGATAACGGCCGCTTTCGGCCGTAAAACCGCCCTCGCCCGTCGGCCCTGCCGAACCATCAGGCGTCACCCAGTTGCGGAAACCGGAGGTCTGGCGAACGAAGCCGCCTTTCTTGTCGGTTGCCTGCACCGGATGCCATTCGGCGGTCCATTTTCCATCCACGAGCATTTGCGGCTCTCCGTTCATCTAAAGATGAAAGCCTTATGGGCCGGGTTGCCGCCGCTTCACAAGCCGCGCTTCGGTTGACGCACTGTTTCCGATCAAGAGTGAGTTCAAAGCCGATTGCGGAAAAACGGGTTCCAGCGCACGGTGCCGAGCCTCACCTTTTCGCGGATCATCGTCAGCAGTCCCGATGCGGCGATGACGGCCAGACCAAGCACGGCGACCGCATCCGGATATTCGTGGAAAAAAGCCATGCCGATCGCCACGGCCCAGAGGATTTGCGAATAATGCGACGGCGCGATCTGGCTTGCTGGCGCGATGCGGGTTGCGACCAGAAGGGTGATCTGCCCCGTTGCCGTGCAAAGGCCGATGAAGGCGAAAGCCAATAGCTGGTGCAGGTTGGGCATGACGAATTCGGGGATGGAGGCAATACCGTTGAAGGTGAGGCCATAAATCAGGAGCACGCCCATGATCGAGGTGCGCTTTTCCTTGCCCGCAAGCGAGCGCAGCAAAACGATGGTCATTGCCGCGAGGAACGCAACGCCGATGGCGGCGAAATGCCCGAGTTCCAGCGTCTTGAAGCCCGGCCGCACGACGAGGATCACGCCGACGATGCCGGCCAGAACCGCCGCCCAGCGCCATGGACCGATATTCTCCTTCAGCACCACGGCGGAAAGCACGGTCACGAAGAGCGGCGACAGGAAGATCAGCGCATAGGCTTCCGCCAGCGGAATGGTGGTGAAGGCGTAGATGCCGAAAATACCCGCGAAAAGGCCGGAGATGGCGCGCCCGTGCACGGCGAAGGGCCGGCTCATGCGCCAGAATTCACGCCACCTTTCCTCGCGCGGCTTGCTGAAGAAAATGAAAATGCCGGAAAATAGAATGCTGAAGAAGCCGATTTCGAAAACGCTGATCTGCGATCCAAGCGACTTGATGGTGGCATCGCCCATGGAAAAGGTCGCATAAGCGAACAGACCGAGCAGAAAACCCTTTTGCATTTGAACGTCCCCAAACACCGACCGCAATGCAAAGCATACCCCGGCCGCGTGGAACGCGACCCGGACGCCCCTTGAAGGGACAGACAGTCTGGCAGATTTGATCCTCAGTCCTATGGCTAGACCCGGCTACCTATGAGTGCAAGCCGCAAAAGAAGTAAAATTGCCCGATTGGACCCGGCCAGTGCAAATGGCTGCAAGGTGCGGCAAATTTGTCCCGCCATGGCCATCACATCCCCGTCATGGAAAGAGGTTAGCCGGTGTTGATCGTGGCGCTTGGCGACGGGCATGAAGGCGGCTAAATATTATCATGCGATTTTCACCCGCCGATTTCCCCGGCTGGTATTGCCGCGTTAACATGGCCTCGCTAACCGAAAGGAAAAAGAATGCGGATTGTGATGATCGGTTCGGGTTATGTCGGCCTCGTGTCCGGCGCGTGTTTTGCGGATTTCGGCCATGACGTGGTCTGCGTCGACAAGATGCCGGAGAAGATCGAAGCCCTGAAAAACGGCCATATCCCGATCTTCGAGCCGGGCCTGGAGACCATCGTCGCCAACAATGCCAAGGCCGGGCGGTTGAGCTTCACCACCGATCTTTCCGCAGCCGTTGCCAATGCCGATGTCGTCTTCATCGCGGTCGGCACGCCGTCGCGGCGCGGCGATGGCCATGCGGATCTCGGTTATGTCTATGCGGCGGCGAAAGAGATCGCCCATGCGCTTGACGGCTTCACGGTGATCGTCACCAAATCCACCGTTCCCGTCGGCACCGGCGACGAGGTGGAGCGTATCATCCACGAGGAAAACCCCTCGGCCGATTTCGCCGTCGTCTCCAACCCGGAATTCCTGCGCGAAGGCGCCGCCATCGAGGATTTCAAGCGGCCGGACCGCATCGTCGTCGGCCTTTCGGATGAGCGCGCCCGCCCCGTCATGACCGAGGTTTACCGCCCGCTTTATCTCAATCAGTCGCCGCTGCTTTTCACCACAAGGCGCGCTTCCGAACTCATCAAATATGCCGCCAACGCCTTTCTGGCGATGAAGATCACCTTCATCAACGAGATGGCTGACCTCTGCGAAAAGGTCGGCGCCAATGTGCAGGATGTCTCGCGCGGCATCGGTCTCGATGGCCGCATCGGCCCGAAATTCCTGCATGCCGGTCCCGGTTATGGCGGTTCCTGTTTCCCGAAGGATACGCTGGCGCTCGCCAAGACCGCGCAGGACTATGATGCGCCGGTGCGGCTGATCGAGACCACCATCGCCATTAACGACAACCGCAAACGCGCCATGGGCCGCAAAGTCATCAACGCGGTGGGCGGCGATGTGCGCGGCAAGAAGATCGCTGTGCTTGGCCTCACCTTTAAACCGAATACCGACGACATGCGCGACAGCCCGGCAATCGCCATCATCCAGACCCTGCAGGACGGCGGCGCGAAAGTGGTGGGTTACGATCCGGAAGGCATGGCGAATGCCCGCCATCTGATGGAAGACATCGACTATGCGGCCGGCCCCTACGAGGCGGCGGAAGATGCCGACGCCGTGGTGATCGTGACGGAATGGAACCAGTTCCGCGCGCTCGACCTGCCGCGCCTGAAAGCGATCATGAAAACCCCTGTTCTGGTGGACCTGCGCAATATCTACCGCACGGATGAGGTCGCCGCGCATGGCTTTATCTATGCCGCAGTCGGCCGTCCGCACGAAGGCGGTTCCGACAAGGGCGCATAGAGGTTTCGTTTTCGCCATTTCATTAAAAGGTTTTCTGCGCTTCGGTCAGACCGCAAACGCACCAACGAATTCGGGATATAATCATCATGCGTTATCTGGTTACCGGCACGGCTGGCTTCATCGGTTTTTATGTTGCGAAGCGACTGTTGGACGCCGGCCATTTCGTGACCGGCTTCGACGGCATGACGAAATATTACGATGTCAGCCTCAAGGAAAAACGCCACGCCATCCTTTCCCGCTCCAACGGTTTCCGGGCCGAAATCGGCATGCTGGAAGATACGGATGCGCTGAAGCGCGCGGCTGAGGCCGCCGAACCGGAGATCATCATCCACCTCGCCGCACAGGCAGGCGTCCGTTACAGCCTTGAAAATCCGCGCGCCTATATCGATTCCAATCTCATCGGCTCATTCAACATGCTGGAGCTCGCGAGAAGCCTTGAGGTCAAGCACCTGATGCTGGCATCGACCTCCTCCATCTACGGCGCCAACGAAAAAATACCCTTCGCGGAAAGCGACAAGGCCGACGAGCCGATGACGCTTTACGCCGCCACCAAAAAATCGATGGAGCTGATGGCGCATAGCTATGCCCATCTGCACAAGCTGCCCACCACCGCCTTCCGTTTCTTCACGGTCTATGGCCCGTGGGGACGGCCGGACATGGCGCCGATCAAATTCGTCGACGCCGTTTCCAACGGCCGGCCGATCGATATTTACGGGCAAGGCAATATGAGCCGCGATTTCACCTATATCGACGATCTGGTGGAGGGCATCGTCCGGTTGAGCGCGATCATCCCGTCCGAGGAAAACCGCGTCACGCAGGAAGGTGTCACCGACACGCTCTCGCACCACGCGCCCTTCCGCGTGGTCAATATCGGCGGCGGCCAGCCGGTGGAGCTGATGCATTTCGTCGAAACGGTCGAAAAGGCGGTCGGGAAACCCGCGATCCGCAACATGCTGCCGATGCAGCAGGGCGATGTTCCCCGCACCTTCGCCTCGCCCGATCTTCTGAAGGCATTGACCGGTTACGTGCCGCAAACCCCGGTCGAAGAGGGGATCAAGGCCCTCGTCGCCTGGTATCGCGAGATGCATCCCGCCGAATTACGGGAATAACCTCACAGCGTCGCCAGCAGGCGATTGGAGATGGTGCCGCCGGAAGCGCTCTGCATGGTGATCTTGGTTTCCACGGCCTCGATGATCGTGTCGCTGAAATTCATCTCCGTGAGATCGCGGATATTGGAAAGCCCGCCCGGCGAAAACACGTTCACCTCCAGTATCTTGTCCCCGACGATATCGAGCCCGACGAGGAACATGCCGTCCTCCACCAGCTTCGGCCGCACCATTTCGGCAAGCGCCACGATCTCATCCGTCACCTTCACGGCTTCCGCCGTGCCATGGGCATGGATATTGGAGCGCAGGTCGCCCTTGGCGGGCACGCGGCGAAGGGCGGCATATTTGCCTTCACGCATCAGCGGGCGGCCATTCATCATGAAGAAACGAATATCGCCATCCTTGGCGGCTGGCAGATAGGCCTGCGCGATCAGATAACCCTCAAGGCTGACAGCCTCGAAAATCTGGTTGAGATTGGTCTCCTTGCTGGAGCCGATCTTGAAGACGTTCTTGCCGCCGGATCCCTGCAGCGGCTTGACGATGACGCCCTTTGGATGCGCGTCGGCAAAGGCGCGTATTTCCTCGACATTGCGCGAAATGATCGTGGTCGGGCGGACGATTTCGGGAAAGCTCTGGAAATAGAGCTTGTTCTGCGCGAGCGCCAGACCTTCGGGATCGTTCAGAACCACGACGCCGCGCTGTTCGGCAAGCCGCCCGAACAGGATGCCGGCATGCACCGCCCATGGCCGTGTGGTCTGGTCGAGCGAGGGGTCGCTGCGCAGCATCAGCGCATCGATTTCCTCCACATCCATGGTCCGCCGTTCCAGCGCCTTGTCCTGCAGCGTGGAATGGAACGTCTCGCCTTTCTTGACTTTACCCTTCGGCAGCACGGTGGCGTGAATGGTCAAACTGTCATCCGAGCGCAGCGTGAAATCGCCGGGCGTCAGATAGACCACCTCATGGCCGCGATTGAGCGCGGCCATGGCAAGCAGGCCGGTCGCGTAGTTCGGTCCCTCGGTTTCGATGGAATTGACGAAAAATGCGATACGCATGAAGCCCCTCCTATAATGTCGCCAGTTCGGCAATGGATAATCCCGCCCGTATTTTTTCCAGCCGTTCATTGGCCTTGGCGGGCAGCAGGAATGCGGGCCTGACGCCCGGCGGGCGAAGCAGGCCGCGCAGGGCGAGCTCCTGCATCACCGGAAAATGGGCGGCGGCGATCTTGCCCATCCAAAACGGATCGAGCGCTCCGCCCCTGCGCAGATGGTCCAGCACCTCCGCCAGCCCGCGCAGATAAATCGCGTCCTTGGAAAGACCGCCGCCGCGATAGATGCGCAGCACCATGTTGAAGGCCCCGGCTTCATCGAAACCGTGATCGCGGGTCATGGTGCGGAAGGTCTCCACGAAGCTTGCCCCATCCAGCATGGCGGCGCAGCCGATAACGCGACCGGCGATCAGCCGCAGGCGCTCGCGCGTCATGCCGCCGGCCAGATGTTCCGCCAGCACCGCCAGCCCTTCCTGCACGCCCTCATACCCGGAAAGGCCGGTGCGGAAGAGCCGCAGCCCCTGAAACGAGCCGTTGAAATAGGTGAGAAGATGCACGCCGATCTCATGCGACAGCAGCGCCTCGACACGGCGCTGCTCCATGACGGTGTGGCGGGAAATCAAGAGCTTCTCGCCCGTCACCATCAGGCCCGGCGGCAGGTCGTCGCGGATCTCGACGCGCGCCTTGAATTCCGGGTCTTCCGCAAGATAGGTCTCGACCATCTCCCGCGACTTCTTGGCGACCGCGTAACAATCGACCATGGCGATTTCGCTGCTTTCCTCCCCGCGCGGGCAATCCGCAAGCACCCGCAGCGCCAGCTGAAGGAGGGCCGGTTCGACAGCGCCATAAAGGGCGCGTGAAAAATCGGTGAAGGTGCGATGGTGCAGATTGGCGAGCATCGTCAGCTGCAGATCGATCTCCTGCTGTTTCTCCCGGTAGAGATTATAAAGCACCGGGTCTTCCAGATGATCGAAAACAACGGAATAAAGCTTGCGTTTCTGCTCCTCGACATCGACGCCGAGCGGCCGGTAGAGCAGGCGCGGCGCGAACTGAAAGCCGCCATCGCGAAATTCCTCGAAGGCTCGGCGGGCATTGATGGGCGTGACGGAAAGCAGAAAATCGAAGGATGAAACAATATCGTCGACGGACCGGTCGGCGCGCCTGACGGCATCGACGAAGGCCTTGCGCCCCAGCGCCCGATGGCTGGTAACCTTGAGCGCGTCCTTGCCCGAAGCGAAGGATGAAAAAGCCTGCAAGCCGGCATCGAAAAGATCGGCGATCATCGTCACCCGCAGGCCCGGATAATCCGCACCGGATTCCGGCTGGCGGTAGATAGGCGCAAAACGCACGCCGATACAGGGAAAATCGAGGCCCGCTTTCTTGAAGCGCTGAACCGGATCGGCATCCGGTTCCGGCCGGGTGATGCGCGGCGTGCGAAAGCGTACCTCGGCTTCACAAACCGCCTTGATGAAGACCCGGCGGGCATTCTGCGTTTCTGGCTCAGCTGTCGCCGAGACTGAAACCTCATAGTGCGGCAGGAAAGGCGAATCGTCTGCCAGCAGGATGTCATGCTCCAGCTCGCCGATATCGAGGACCATGAAAGCACCGAAACGCTGCCGCATAACCGTGCCAACGGCCTCAATCAGCGGCGCGGCCTCCTGAATGGTCGACGCGATCAGATAGGAGGCATGGGCAGCGGCGATATCGCGGGCGGCGAGATTTTTCGTGCCGCCCGTCAGATGCAGGCAGAGGAACGGCAGCGGCCGGTCGATATGCAGACGGCCATCTTTGCCGACATCGCGGCGGATGGCCTTGCCGGCCTCGAGGCAGGACACGACGTCATCGACCAGATCGGCGATGGGAGACGGTGCGCTGCGGGCGGAGGAGAGGTTCATCGCCGCGACCTCAGGCACTCTTCGAGCACCGGCTGGAGTGTTGCGATCGCTTGGCGAATATCCGCCACCACACGCGCATCCGGCTTTCCCGTCCACTCGTCCATGAAGAATTTCTTGAACTCGATTGCGATGGCGCAGCCATTTTCGGCGAACCTTTCATGGATGAAACGGGTCTGCTCCCCCTTGCCCTGGAACGCCACGTTCTCGCGAACATCGAGGCGGCGTCCGCCGATGGTCGCTGACGCGAAATGGTGCCCGACCGCGCTCACGATATCGCCCCAGCGGCTACGATCCATGGAAAAGGTGCCGATATTGATATCAGGCGCTTCCGCCTGCGCCGTCGGTGGCGCGGCGGCGCCCTGCCGGCGATGATTATAGCTGTGTACATCCAGCACCACGAAAGCACCGTGCCGCCTCTCGATTGCAGAGAGCACGGTCTCCAGCATCGCATAATAGTCGGCGTGAAAATCGAGCGATTGCCGGATGGCTTCCCGCGCCGGCTCCTCTTTCCAGACCTCAAGCCCCCAGGATTGTTCCGGCTTCAGATAGATCGCCTGATCGGCCGCACGGTTGAGATCGATTTCGAAACGCGAATGGTGAACGACGAGACGGTTCGTCAATCCCGCGACCATCTCACCGGTGAAAGGGTCTTCCTCCCGCAGCCGCTGTTCCGGGGAAAGGGCGATGAGCCCGGATATGTTCGGTCTAATGCGATGACCGTCGTGAATGGCCGTGCCGATAACCGGTGAATTGCCGAAATCGATCGACCAGAAACCCTTGTTTTCGTTGTTACCGTAGTATTCGCCGTCACTCTGTCTGGCTGCCATGCTGCCTCCCCTGCATCGGGGATAAAACAGCGGGACATGCCCGTTTGTTCCGGTAAAAAATTGCGCGCGATACACTCGGCTTCGGCAACGACGCCGCCGGAAAAAACTGCGGAACCTTACCGGAAAGCCCACGTTGTTCCAGCAGGAGGGGCTGCCGTGTCAAGCGGACGCGATGGCGCTGAAGAACATCGGGATTTTTCCGTTTTCTCCCGGTGGCCAACGAAATGGCAGCCGAGCTTCTTACCCATCCGGCACCCCTCCGTTCCCGCTTTCCACGCACAAGGAGCCGCGACATGGAAAAGACCGAAACACGCAAACTTGCGGAAGAATATTTGCGTCTCGGCGGCACGCGTCAGGTGATGATCGACGACAACAAGACCTTCGTGCGCCAATGGCAGCACGAACCGGCGGAAGCCGAACGGTTCTGGCAAACGCACATCGAAAATCTCGACGCGGAGCGCCTCAAGGACGTGGAATTTTTCCTGCCCTCCATGAATTCCGACAAGGGCAAGTGAACCCAGAAGGAGACAGGTATGACTGCCATCAACGCTGCAAAAATCCTCATTCTCGCAACGGACGGCTATGAGCGTTCCGAATTGCGCGTGCCCTATGACCGGCTGAAGGCCAAAGGTGCGGACGTCAAGATCGCCTCCATCAAGGAGGGCGAGATCAGGAGCTGGGACAAGAAGAACTGGGGCGACAGCATCGCCGTCGATATTCCCGCCCAGGCCGTAAAAACGGAAGATTTTGACGCGCTGGTTCTTCCCGGCGGCCAGATCAATCCGGACGTTCTGCGCCATGACGAGGATGCGATGCGGGTGGTGCGCGATTTCATCAAATCCGGCAAGGTGGTGGCCGCCATCTGCCACGCGCCATGGCTGCTTGTCGAAGCCGACGCCCTGCGTGGCCGCGACGCCACCTCCTATTGGTCGATTAAGACTGACCTCAAGAACGCCGGCGCCAACTGGAAGGATGAAAAGGTGGTGACCGACAAGGGGATCATTACCTCCCGCAGCCCTGACGATCTCGATGCCTTCGTCGCCAAGATCGTGGAAGAGGTCGAGGAAGGCCGCCACGAACGCCGCGCCGCTTAAGACACGCACCCTATTCCCGTGCCGCCGGTTTTCCGGCGGCACTTCTATTTGGGAGGAAGACATGAAAAGCAGATTGCTGGCAAGCGGCGCGGAGCGTACCTTCATCCTCGTCATCGATCCCGAGGAAGAAGCCTTCGAGGCCATCAGGCGCTTTGCCAAGGCCGAGAACATCAACGCCGCCTCGGTGAGCGCGATAGGCGCCTTCGCCACGGCAACACTCGCCTTTTTCGATCTTTCGACGCAGGACTATAAGGAAATACCGGTCACCGACCAGAGCGAGGTTCTGAGCCTGCTCGGCGATATCACCCTTGACGAGAACGACACGCCCAATCCGCACCTGCATGTGGTTCTGGGCTTTGCCGATGGCTCCACCAAGGGCGGCCATTTTCTAAAAGGGGTGGTGCGGCCGACGCTGGAAGTCGTCATCCGCGAAACACCTGCGGAATTGCGGCGCAGCTATCGCCCGGAATTCGGCATCGCTCTCATCGATCCCGCGAAATAAACCCACGGAACCGGAAAAACGCCATTGCGTTATCGCTTTGAACAGGGGGCGGCATGGTGGCGGCGATCAATCGAAGAGATACGGATGATGACGAGGTCGGGCAATTTCTGATCGGCCTCGCGCGCGGCACGGCGGGTGCATTGCTGTTTGCCCTGCCCATGCTGATGACCATGGAAATGTGGTTTCTCGGTCTTTACGTCAATTCCTGGCGGCTTCTTCTGCTCTGCACTCTCAACCTGCCGCTGCTGTTGCTTCTCGCCCGCCGCATCGGTTTCGAAAATGTTCACTCCTGGAGCCAGGCGCTGCGCGACGCGATAATGGCCTATGGGCTGGGCATCGCCGTCAGCGCCGCCGTGCTGCTGCTGTTCGGCATTCTGAACGACCAGATCACCGCCTCCAATATCGTCGCCAAGATTGCGCTGCAATCCGTTCCAGCCAGCATCGGCGCACTGCTTGGGCGCAGCCAGCTCGGTCAGCATTCCGACGCGGAGGATGAAGAGGAGGGCGAATATTCCGGCGAGACGGGTTATCTGCACGAACTGTTCATGATGGTGGTCGGCGCGCTTTTCCTCAGCCTCAATGTCGCGCCGACGGAAGAAATGATCCTGATCGCCTATAAGGTGACGCCCTATCACATTCTGGCGCTTTGCCTGCTGTCGGTCGCCATCATGCATGGCTTTGTCTACGCGCTTCACTTCAAGGGTTCGCACCAGCTTCACGAAGGGCAGAAGTGGTGGCAATCCTTCATCCGCTTCACCCTGCCCGGCTATGTCATCGCCATCGCCATCAGCATCTATACGCTCTGGACCTTCGAGCGCCTCGACCACACCTCGCTGTCGCAGATCATGAATGCCGCCGTCATTCTCGGCGTTCCCGCCTCGATCGGCGCGGCCTCCGCCCGGTTGATCCTGTGAGGACAAGATGACGATATCCAAGGGCCGCAAACATACGGAAAGCCCCGAGCCTCATTGGGTGGAATGGCTGACGGGCGCCATCTGCACGCTTCTTGTCGCCGCCATGCTCGGCTGGATCGGTTATGACATTTATCGCTACAGGCCGGAGGATGCCCGTTTCGAAATCGCCGTTACCGGCGTGGAGGCGCAGGCCGGGCAATACCGGGTGCGGTTCGATATCCGCAACCTGTCCATGACGACGGCGGCGCAGGTGCAGGTGCGCGGCGACCTGCAGCAAAACGGCGCAACGCTGGAGAGCGCCGATGTGACATTCGATTACGTCGCCTCGGAGTCTCGCGACACCGGCACGCTTTTCTTCCGCAACGATCCCCGCAGCGCAACGCTCACCATCAATGTCGCCGGCTATACCGAGCCGTGACACCTTTCAGGATGATTTCATGCCGACATCGGAACTGACGAAAGAACGCGACCTCAGGGATTCAAAGCCCGTGTGGGCGGATACGCCGCGCATTGGCGTCCGCAGCAGGCACACGCCGGAGGCCGACCGTTACGACACGATCGTCGTCGGCGCCGGCATCAGCGGCGCGCTGGTGTCCCACGCCCTGCAACGGCCGGGTCAATCCATGCTGATCGTCGACCGGCGCGAGCCGGTCATGGGCAGCAGCGTCGCCAGCACCGCGATGATCCAGCACGAAATCGACACGCCGCTGACGCAGCTTCGAAAGATGATCGGCAGGCACGCGGCTGACAGGGCATGGCAGCGTTCCGCCCGCGCCGTCCTGCGGCTGGAGGAAATCGTTTCTTCGCTCGGCATTTCCTGCAGCATGAGGCGCAAACAGGCCCTTTATCTGGCTGGAGACGAAATGGGATCGCGCGCGTTAAAGGCCGAAGCGGATGCCCGCAAAGAAGCGGGCATCGAGGCCCGCTTTCTCACCGCTGCGGAACTGAGAGAGCAATACGGCTTGCACCGGACCGGGGCTATCCTCAGCGATATTTCGGCCTCCGCCAATCCCGCGCAGCTGACGGCCGGCCTGCTGCGCCACACGACGGTCGCCGGCGCAGAAATCGTCTCCCAGCTTGAGATCACCGATCTCAGGAACCTCGGCGATGGGGTTGTCCTTGCCACCGCCGGCGGCAAAATTCTTTCAGCGCGCAATGTCGTTTTCTGCACCGGCTATGAATTCCTGAAAATGCTGGAGAGCCCGAAACACCAGATTATTTCCACCTGGGCGCTGGCGAGCAGAAAGGGGCTAGACCTACCCGACTGGCTGGAGAACCATATTGTCTGGGAGGCATCCGATCCCTATCTCTACCTGCGCACCGACCGCGAGGGGCGGATGATCGCCGGAGGCGAGGACGAGGAAAACCCGACCGCCTACCAGTCGGAGCGCAAGCTCGCCGCCAAGGCGGAGACGATCCGCCGCAAGATCGAAAAGCTTCTCGGCATCGATATGGGAAAGCCGGAATATCGCTGGGCGGCGGCCTTCGGCACGACCACCACCGGCCTGCCGCTGATTGGCGCTGTGCCCGGAATGAACAACGTCTATGCCGTGATGGGTTTCGGTGGCAACGGCATCACTTTCAGCCAGATCGCCGCTGAAATCGTGGCCGCCGCCGTCAATGGCGGCAAGGATCCCGACGCCGATCTTTTCCGCTTCGGCTGACGTCGTTCATTCCTCCTTGATGCCCGCCGCCACCTGTATGCGGCGCAGCGTCCACAGGACGACAATGCCCATTACAGAAGCAAGAAGGGCAAGCGGCCACATGCCAAGGCCAGCCGACAGGCCGATTGCCGCCGAAAGCCACATGCTGGCGCCCGTCGTCAGGCCTTTGACATCGCCTCTGGTATAAACGACCACACCCGCCGCGAGAAAGGCGATGCCCGCCGTCACGGCCTCCACCAGCCGGATGGGGTCGAGCCGCGCGGCCTCATGGCCTTCCGCCATCGTCTCCATCATGTGAATGGTGATGACGCAGAAGGTGACGGCGGCGAGGCCGATCAGCATGTTGGTGCGCAGGCCAGCCGTGTTCTTGTGAAACTCACGTTCCAGACCGATCAGGCCGCACAGGATGACCGCGCCGAATACACGCACCAGCAGCACCTCGAAGGGGATGGAAATATTCATGGAAAATTCTTCTGCAAGGCTCTGGGGCACTGTCGCGTCTCCTCCCGAAATTTCTTCACACTAAGTTCGCAGAGGCGCGTTGGTTCCGCGCGGCAATATAAACGTTGCGCGCAACCGAGCCGGAACCATGGGCGCAGCAAAGGGTTTGTCTCCCGTGCGCATGGGCGCACGTCATGCATTTTCACACATGGGAGAAGGAACAATGGCCGAGAAGAAACTCGACGACCTGTTTTACGATACGCTGAAGGATATCTACTACGCCGAGAGGCAGATCCTGAAAGCCCTGCCGAAAATGGCGCGGGCGGCGACCGATCCGAAGCTGAAACAGGCCTTTGAAAAACACAAGGAAGAAACGCAGGGACACATCGAACGCCTGCAGGAAGTGTTCGAGATCATCGGCAGGCGGGCGCAGGGCAAGACCTGCGAAGCTATCCAGGGCATCATTGCCGAAGGTGAGGAGATCATCGACGATTTCAAGGGCACCGCGGCTCTCGATGCCGGCCTCATCTCGTCGGCGCAGGCGGTCGAGCATTACGAGATCGCCCGCTACGGCACGTTGAAAGCCTGGGCGGAAAAGCTTGGACACGGCAATGTCGTTTCCCTGCTGGACGCCACGCTGAAGGAAGAGTCCAAGACCGATGACGCGCTGACTTCGCTCGCCAAGACTTCGATCAATGCGGCAGCCCAGAAAAAGGCGGCATGAGGCTGTCTGCGACACCAACAAAAAACCGGAATGGGCGACCATTCCGGTTTTTTTAGTGTCTTGAAACCTGCGGAAGTTACGGCAGGGTATAGGCGATCACATAATCGCCCGGCTTGGTTCCGACGGAGCCGTGGCCACCCGCAACCATCACCACATATTGCTTGCCGCCATCCAGCGCATAGGTCATCGGCGTTGCCTGGCCGCCGGCCGGCAGGCGCGCTTCCCAAAGCTGCTTGCCGGTCGTCAGGTCATAGGCGCGCAGGTAGTTGTCGACGGCCGCACCGAGGAAGGCGACGCCGCCCTTGGTGATCATCGGCCCGCCAATGCCCGGCACACCCACCTTGAAGGGCAGCGGCAGCGGCGTCATGTCATGGACCGTGCCGTTCTTGTGCTTGTAGGCGATATCGCCGGTGCGGAGATCAGCCCCCGCGACGTAACCCCACGGCGGGGCCTGGCAGGGGATTTTCAGCGGGCCGAGGAACGGGCCCATGAACACGCCATAGGGCGCGCCGTCATTGCGGTTGAGGCCCTGTTCGCTACCCTTTTCGTCTTGACCCTTCGGCGGAATATCGGCGCGCGGCACCAGCCGCGAGGTGAAGGCGAGATAGGTCGGCATGCCGAACATCACCTGACGCTCGGGATCGACCGCCACGCTGCCCCAGTTGAACGTACCGAAATTGCCGGGATAGATGATCGAACCGGTCAGCGAAGGCGGCGTGTAGCGGCCCTTGTAGTTCAGCTGATGGAAGCGAATGCGGCAGGCGAGCTGATCGAACATGGAGACGCCCCACATGTCCTTTTCCTGCAAGGGCTCCGGCTTGAAGGACAAGGCCGTTGTCGGCTGCGTCGGAGAGGTGAAGTCCTCCGGGATGGCGCCGCCCGGCGCGGGCTCTTCGGTGATCGGCAGAAGCGGCTCGCCGGTGCGCCGGTCGAGAACGTAGATATCGCCCTGCTTGGTGGGGCCGACGAGAGCCGGAACGGTCTGGCCATCCTTGGTAATGTCGAGCAGCACCGGCTGGGCCGGCACGTCCATGTCCCAGAGATCGTGATGAACCGTCTGGCGCACCCAGCGATCCTTGCCGGTGTTTATATCCAGCGCGACGATGGAGGAGGAATATTTCTCCACATTCTCGCTGCGGCCCATGCCGAGCTGATCCGGCACCTGATTGCCGAGCGGGATATAAACGAGGCCGAGGCCTTCATCGTAACTGAAGACCGACCAGCTATTCGGAGAATTGGTGGTGTAGGTTTCACCCGCCGAAATCGGTTCGGTTTTCGCCGGGTTACCGGAATCCCAGTTCCAGACGAGCGCGCCGCTGTTCACATCGAAAGAACGAATGACGCCGGACTGTTCCTGCGTGGAATAGTTGTCGTTCACGGCACCGCCGATGATGATCTTGCCCGCCACGATGACGGGCGGCGAGGTCGAATAATAGTAACCGGCAGGATTGTATTTCATGCCCTGCTCGAGATGCAGCACACCCTGATCGGCAAAGGACGTGCAGACCTGACCGGTGGCGGCGTCAAGCGCGATCAGCCGCGCATCCGAGGTCGGCAGGTAGACGCGCTCGGCGCAGGCCGTACCTTGAGCGGCATTCGGCTCGGCATAATAGGAAACGCCGCGGCATGTCTGGTGCTGGCGATCCGGATTGAGACCGACATTCGGGTCGTATTTCCACTTTTCCTTGCCGGTGGCGGCATCGATGGCAATCACCCAATTATGCGGCGTGCAGATATAAAGCGTGTTGCCGATCTTCAGCGGCGTCACCTGATAGGTGGTTTCCCCCACATCATCGGGCAGCTTCACATCGCCCGTCTGGTAACGCCAGGCTTCCTTGAGCTGCGAGACGTTGTCGACATTGACCTGGGTCAGCGGCGAATAACGCTGGCCATAGGGCGTGCGGCCATATTGATGCCAGTCACCGTCAGGCACATTGCCGCCATAGGCGGGCGTGGCAGAGGCCGTTTCCTGAGGCAGGAAACCTGCCGTATCGTGCGGATCCTGCGCCATGGAATATCCGGCCACGATGATGGAGGCGAGGACGGACAGCGCAAGCGGCCAGGCATTCGGCCCGTAGCTAAGCCCGGTCGGGCTCGAAAAACCGAGCGGCTTTCTGACCCAGGGAACCAGAAGCCAGAGGCCGATGAGAATGATGATGCCGCCGCGCGGGCCAAGCTGCCACCAGTCGAAACCGACTTCCCAGACGGCCCAGGCGAGCGTCGCGACAATGAAGACGGCATAAACGTGAAGGGCTGCACGATTGCGCTTGAACAGCAGAATGGCCGTCAAAAGAAAGGCCAGTCCGGAAAGCACGTAATAAAAGCTCCCGCCCAGCATGACGAGCTGAGAGCCGAAACCGAACAGCGCAAGACCGATCAGCGTGAGAACAACTGCAGTGACGGTGACTGCCATGAATGAAACCCCCGATTCCTGTCACTTTGCGTGAAATGAAATCGGGCGCGATCTGGTTCCATGAAAATTATCATCGGCGCGAAAAAACTTCACGCCATGGTGGTCACGGGTTTTGCGGTGCTCCGGTCGAATCCTGCGGCACGGGATTTGTCTCTGTCGATGACGGCGGCTGGGCGCGGCCATTCGCCGGATTGTTGTCGAAGCTTCCGGATCCGGACGGCTGCTGCGGCACGGGCGCAGTCTCGGTCTGCGGGTTCTGCGGCAGGTTCTCGTCGGGTTCGAAAACCGAATATTCGACAACGGCCCAAACCACCAATGCAAGAAGCACGCTGACGATCAGAATGACAAGCACGGGACGGCCGCGCGCCCCCTGCCGCGCGCGCGTTGCCGTTTCGCTTTTCGGCGCATCCCGACCGTCGAGATAGCTGGCATTTTCTCTGGCCATGTCGTTCACTCCCTGTAACCCTGTTGATCTAATCATTGGGGTCAGGGTTTTGTTCCAGACGCGGAAAAGGATTAGTTTCAACCCCATTCCAGCGGCCTGCGTATCGAAGCGCCAGCGCAGCGTTGGATATGCGAAAATTATTTCGCGGTCCAGCCGCCATCGATGGAAATGGTGGTGCCGGTGATGGAGCGGGCCATATCGCCGGAGAGATAAAGCGCCATTTCCGCCACTTCTTCCGGTTGCACAAACCGCCTGGTCGGCTGCGGCGCAAGCATCACCTTCTTCACCACCTCCTCCTCGCTCATGCCATGCACGCGCGCCTGATCGGCAACCTGGGCGGCGACAAGCGGCGTCCAAACATAACCGGGGCAGATGGCGTTGCAGGTGATGCCGAGTTCGGCCACCTCCAGCGCCACGCTTTTCGTCAGGCCCACCACCGCATGTTTGGTCGCCACATAAGGCCCCTTGAAGGGCGAAGCGCGCAGGCCGTGCGCGGAAGCGATGTTGACGATGCGGCCCCAGCCTCTTTCCTTCATGCCCGGCAGGGCCGCATGGATGGTGTGAAACGTGCTGTCGAGCGAGATGGCAACGATGCGGGAAAAATCGGCGAAATCGAACTCGTCGATCGGCGCGACCTTCTGAATGCCGGCATTGTTGACGAGGACGTCGATATGACCGAATTCGGCAATGACGGTTTCCGGCAGATGGGCGCTTTCATCATAATTGGCGAGGTTGGCGGCAAAATAGACCGGCCTGTGCCGCGCCACCTTCGCGACCGCCTCCAGCGCCTGCGTCGCCTCCTCCGTCGTCTCTATGCCATGCACCGCGACCAGATACCCCGCCTCGGCGAAACGCTTGGCGATGGCGAGCCCGATGCCGCTGGTGGAACCCGTGACGAGCACGGTTTTCGGTTGATCCTCCATCGGCCTAGTCCTTCAGCTGCGGCAGGTTGCGGAAAAGTTCGAGCGCTTCGGGATTGGCGAGCGCATCGGCATTCTTCACCGGCCGGCCATGGATGGTGTCGCGCACCGCGATTTCGGAAATCTTGCCCGAACGCGTGCGGGGAATGGCGCTGACGGCAATGATCCTTGCCGGCACATGCCGCGGCGTCGCACCCGAACGGATGCGGCTGCGGATGGTCTTTTCCAGCTCTTCCGTCAGGGTTGCACCGCCCTTCATGCGCAGGAAGAGGATGACCCGCTGGTCACCGTCGATATCCTGCCCCACGGCAATGGCCTCTTCGACTTCAGGCACGGTCTCCACCTGCCGGTAGATTTCCGCAGTCCCGATGCGAACCCCGCCGGGATTGAGCGTCGTATCCGAACGGCCATGGATGACATAACCGCCGGAGGGGCGCATTTCGGCAAAATCGCCATGCGCCCAGATGCCCGGAAACCGGTCGAAATAGGCGGCCTGATAGCGCGAACCGTCCTCATCGCCCCAGAACTTCACCGGCATGGACAGATGCGCATTGCGGCAGACGAGTTCGCCGGCAACGCCACGAACGGAACGGCCCTCATCGTCGAGCGTGTCGATATCCATGCCGAGCATCGCACCCTGCAATTCGCCGCGATGCACCGGCTGCAAAGGGTTGCCGCCGAGGAAACAGGCGCAGATGTCAGTACCGCCGGAAATGGAGGCGAGGTGTACGTCGGCCTTCCAGTCGCGATAGATATAATCGAAGGATTGCGGGATGAGCGGCGAGCCTGTCGAAAGGATCGTGCTGAGCGATGAAAGATCGTGGCTTTCGCGCGGCTTCAGCCCGGCCTTCAGGCAGGCGTCGATAAACTTCGCCGACGTGCCGAAAGTGGCGATCCGTTCGGCGTCGATGAGATCGATTAGCCGCGCGGATGTTGGATAACCGGGATTGCCGTCATAGGTGACGAGCGTAGCGCCAAGCGCCAGACCGGAGACCTGCCAGTTCCACATCATCCAGCCGCAGGTGGTGAAATAGAAAAAGCGCTCCCCTTCCTGAATATCGCATTGCAGCTTCAGTTCCTTCATGTGCTGAAGAAGCAACCCGCCGCCGGAATGGGTGATGCATTTCGGCTTGCCGGTGGTGCCCGAGGAATAAAGGATCGCCAGCGGCGCCTTGACGGGCAGACGGTTGAAGGCGATCTCGCCCGCCGCATAAGGCGCGACGAAATCCGTAAGCGTCACGCAGCCGAGATCGGCAAGGCTTGCGGGCACGGCATCGCCGATCAGCACGATCCTTTCAGGAGCCGCACTTTCCGCGACGGCGCGGATGGTCGGGCCGACATCGATGCGTTTGCCGGCATAACCATATTCCGGCACGGCGATGAGGATTTTCGGACCGATCTGCGACAGGCGGTCGGAGGCTCCCGCCGGGCCGAAATCCGGCGAGCAGGAGGACCAGATCGCCCCGATGGCGCTCGCGGCCAGATAGCTGACAATCGCCTCGACATCATGGGTGACGATGGCCCCGACGCGGTCGCCTTCGCTCACACCCGCATGGGCAAGCGCCTGCACCATGCGGGACACTTCGTCGTAAAGCTCTCTGCGGGTAATCTCGCGCCTTGTGCCATCGTCGCGATGGGCGATGATCGCCAGCCGCTCATCGGCATCGCGCAGCAGGTTTTCGGCATAATTAAGTCTTGCACCCGGATAAAACTCGGCCTCCCGTATGGTCTTGCCGGGCTTGAATGCCGTATCGCCGCGCGTGCCGATAATGCCGAGTTCGTCCCACAGCGCATCGTAAAATTCATCCGGCGCGTTGATGGACCAGCGCAGCAGGCCGGCATAGTCACCGGCGGCCTGCCCGTGCAGCTTTGCGGTTTTCGTCGCGAAGGCGAAAAGCGCCGAGCGCTCCAGCCTCTCCTCCGGCGGCACCCATAAGATGTCGGATGGCGCGGCGTCCGTCATGCTTCGCCCCCGCGCAGCATTTCGACGATGGCGGAAAAATCGCGTCCGCCGCTCCCCTCATCGACGAAGTTCTCATAAAGCGCCGCCGCTGCCGCACCGAGCGGAGTGGAAGCCCCGGCTCCATTCGCGGCCTCCTGCGAAAGCTTCAGATCCTTCAGCATCAGGGCCGCCGCAAATCCGGGCTGGTAATCCTTGTTGGCGGGCGATGTCGGCACCGGGCCCGGCACCGGGCAATACGTGGTGAGCGACCAGCATTGCCCGGAAGAGGTGGAGGCGACATCGAACAGCGCCTGATGCGAAAGACCCAGCTTTTCTCCCAGCACGAAGGCTTCAGAAACGGCGATCATGGAAATGCCAAGGATCATGTTGTTGCAGATCTTGGCCGCCTGGCCGTTACCGCCCTTGCCGCAATGCACGATCTTCTTGCCCATCGCCTCCAGCACCGGCTTTGCCGCAGAGAAAGCCTCCGCTTCGCCGCCGCACATGAAGGTCAGGGTGCCCGCCGCAGCCCCGCCCGTTCCGCCGGAAACGGGGGCATCCACCGATGGGCAACCGGCGGAAGCGGCCAGCTCATGTGCCTTCAGGGCACTTTCCATATCCACCGTCGAGCAATCGATGAGAAGCGTTCCAGCAGGGATTTTCCGAACCAGATCGCCATAGACCGACACGACATGTTCGCCCTTCGGCAGCATGGTGATGATCACCTCAGCCGCTTCGATAGCCTCGGCGGAATCCGCCGCTACGGGAATGCCCGCCTCTTTCGCCGCCGCGCGGCAGGCTTCGGAAAGATCGTGACCCCTGACGGCATATCCGGCCTTGACGAGATTGGCGGCCATGGGCAGGCCCATATGTCCCAGCCCGATAAAAGCGACGGTCTTCATCGGAGCGCTCCTTTCAGCGATTATCCGCAAGGATCATGTCGGCGGCCTTTTCGGCAATCATGATCGTTGGGGAATTGGTATTTCCGGATGTGATGCGCGGCATCACCGATGCATCGGCGACGCGCAGCCCGGCGAGCCGGCGGAATTTCAGCCGCGCATCGACCACGCTTTCCATATCCGACCCCATGCGCAGCGTGCCGACAGGGTGGAAGATGGTGGTGCCGATATCGCCCGCCGCCTTTGCAAGATCATTGTCGTTCTCAAAGGAGGGACCCGGCTTGTATTCCTGCGGCTTGAAGCGCGCGAAGGCCGGCTGGGCGACGATGCGGCGCGTCAGCCGCATGGCGTCGATGGCCACCTGGCGGTCGCCTTCGGTGGAAAGATAGTTCGGGCGGATTTCCGGCTGCATGGCGAAATCCGGTCCTTTCACATGCACTGAGCCCCGGCTTTCCGGCCGCAAATTGCAGACGCTTGCGGTAATGGCCGGAAAAGTGTGAACCGGATCGCCGAACTTGTCGAGCGAAACCGGCTGGACATGATACTCCAGATCGGCGGTTTCCTTTTCCGGCGAAGATCGGGTGAAAACACCAAGCTGGCTCGGCGCCATCGACATCGGCCCGGAGCGCGTCAGCGCATATTCGAGGCCGATCCTAGCCTTGCCGAACAGGGTGGAGGCCCTTTCATTCAGCGTCAGGACGCCGGAGACCTTATAGACCATGCGCAGCTGCAGATGGTCCTGCAGGTTCTCGCCCACACCCTGAACCTCCGCCACCGTGTCGATACCGGCCGCCTGCAACACATCGCCACGGCCGACGCCGGAAAGCTCCAGAATATGCGGCGAGCCGATGGCACCGGCGGACAGCACCGTCTCGCGCCGCGCCCGCATCTTTTTCAAGACGCCATCATGGTGAAACTCGACGCCGGTGACACGGCCTTCTTCGATGATGAGGCGCTTGACATGGGCCTTGGTCAGAACCGTCAGGTTCTTGCGGCCGAGCGCCGGTTTCAGGAAGGCTTTCGCCGTGTTCCAGCGCCAGCCAGCCCGCTGGTTGACGTCGAAATAACCGGCGCCTTCATTGTCCCCCCGGTTGAAATCATCGGTCGCGGGAATGCCGGCTTCGCCCGCCGCCTTCTGGAAAGCATCCAGCACATCCCAGCGCACCCGCGCCTTTTCCACCCGCCATTCGCCGCCGGCGGAATGCATCTCGTTTTTGCCGCGATAAAAGTCTTCCGACTTCAGGAAATAGGGCAGGATATCGTTCCACCCCCACCCCTCGCAGCCAAGCTGCCGCCACATATCGTAATCGCGCGCCTGGCCGCGCATATAGATCATGCCGTTGATGGAGGAGCAGCCGCCAAGCACCTTGCCGCGCGGATAGATCAGCGAGCGGCCGTTCAGCCCCGGCTCTTCCGCCGTCTTGAAACACCAGTCGGTGCGCGGATTGTTGATGCAATAGAGATAACCGACCGGAATGTGGATCCAGTGGTAATTGTCGTTGCCGCCCGCTTCCAGAAGCAGCACGCGGTTGTTCGGATCTTTCGAAAGGCGGTTGGCGAGAACGCATCCGGCACTCCCCGCTCCGATGACGATATAGTCATATTCGCCCATGCTCTTCTCCATGCGCCACCCTTGCCGCACCGTCCCGGGCGCGGAGGAGGCCTTGTCTGTGTTTTCAAAAATGTTTAGCCGCGGTGCTGGAAGCCGAGTTTTCTCCCAAGCCGCGACGCGTAAAATTCGCCGATAAGACCCCGTCGGAACACCAGAACGCAGGCCATGAAAACGAGGCCGGTAATGATGGTGACCGGGAAATCCGATGTCGCGAGATAGTTCTGCAGCGTGACGACGAGACCCGCGCCAAAAATCGGGCCAATCATGGTGCCGATGCCGCCGAGCAGCGTCATCAGGATCACTTCACCGGACATCTGCCAGGTCACATCCGTCAGCGTCGCGAACTGGAAGACCAGCGCCTTCAGACCGCCCGCGAGACCGGCCAGCGTCGCCGACATCACGAAAGCGCCGAGCTTGTAGCGCTGCACGCTGTAGCCCAGCGAAATGGCGCGCTGTTCGTTTTCGCGTAT
The DNA here is from genome assembly GCF_053522445.1 of Agrobacterium sp. 22-221-1. Taxonomy (NCBI): domain Bacteria; kingdom Pseudomonadati; phylum Pseudomonadota; class Alphaproteobacteria; order Hyphomicrobiales; family Rhizobiaceae; genus Agrobacterium; species Agrobacterium sp. 22-221-1. Next base: position 69,651 of record NZ_JBNWCL010000014.1, on the reverse strand, counting down.
GGATTTCAGGATCATGCCGAAGGGCGAATTGACGAAACGCCAGATGACAAGAAGCGCCAACACAAAGGCGGCCAGCACCGTGTAATAGATGTTGAGCGGCGCATTGAGATCGAGAAGGCCAAAGAGATGGCCGCGCGGCACGCCCTGCAAGCCGTCCTCACCATGGGTGAAGGGCGCCTGAAGGCAGAAGAAATAAAACATCTGCGACAGCGCCAGCGTGATCATGGCGAAATAGATGCCCTGACGGCGAATGGCGAAGAAGCCGATAACGAGACCGAGCAGCGCCGCACCCGCCATGCCAATGACAAGGCCGATTTCCGGCGTCACGCCCCATTCCTTCACCGAATAGGCGGTGAAATAGGCTGCACCGCCGAAAAACGCCGCATGGCCAAAGGACAGCAGTCCGGTGTAACCGATCAGCAGATTGAAGGCGCAGGCAAACAGCGCAAAGCACAGGAGCTTCATCAGAAAGATCGGATAAACGAACATCGGCGCGGCGATGAGGACGGCAAGCCCCGCGAGAATTAGCACAGTCTTGATGGTTCCGGCAGTCGCGGACACTTCCGTCTGCGGTATCGTACCGGCAGTGGGGCTATGGGTGGCTTTGGACATATCAGGCGTCCTTTCCGAAAAGTCCGGCGGGGCGGATGAGCAGCACAAAGGCCATGATGACGAAGATGACGATGTTGGAGGCTTCCGGGTAGAACACCTTGGTCAAGCCTTCGGCGACACCCAGCATGTAACCGGTGACGATGGCGCCCATGATCGACCCCATGCCGCCGACCACGACCACGGCAAAGACGACGATGATGAGGTTCGTGCCCATCAGCGGCGAGACCTGATAGATCGGCGCGGCGAGAACCCCGGTGAAACCGGCAAGGCCGGCTCCCAGCGCGTAGGTCAGCGTCAGGAGAACAGGCACATTGATGCCGAAAGCCTGCACCAGCGTCGGGTTTTCCGTCGCAGCGCGCAGATAGGAGCCAAGCCGCGTCTTTTCGATCAACGCCCAGGTGGCGATGCAGACGATGAGCGAAATGACGACGACAAAAGCGCGGTAATTCGGCAGGAACATGAAGCCGAGATTGGTGCCGCCGGCAAGCTCGCGCGGCACCGAATAGGGTTGGCCCGCCGCGCCATAAAGCCAGCGGAACGTGCCTTCCACCACCAGCGCCAGACCGAAGGTGAATAGCAGCCCGTAAAGCGGATCGAGATCGTAAAGCCGTGACAGCAGGAAGCGTTCGACGATCGCACCGAAAAGCGCCACGACGAAAGGTGTGACGATGAGCGCCACCCAGAAATTGATGCCGAAATATTGCAGGCCGAGGAAGGCGACGAAAGCGCCGAGCATATATTGCGCGCCATGGGCAAAATTGATGACGCGCAGCAGGCCGAAAATGACGGCAAGGCCAAGCGACAACAGCGCATAAAACGACCCGTTGATGAGGCCCACCAGCAATTGCCCGAGCAGTGCCTGAATTGGAACGCCGAAGATCATCGTCATCGTTAAACCCCCAGCACCTTGTTGAGCTCGCCCATGCGGCCGGAAAGCTCGCTGACCGGAAAATTGCTAACCATCTGGCCGTGATCCATCAGGTAGAAACGGTCGGCGATACGGCTGGCAAAACGGAAATTCTGTTCGACCAGAACAACGGTCATGCCGCGGCTCTTCAGCTTTTGCAGCACCTCGCCGATGCGCTGCACGATAACAGGGGCAAGTCCCTCGGTCGGTTCATCAAGCAGCAGCACCTTCACCCCGGTGCGCAGGATGCGCGCCATGGCCAGCATCTGCTGCTCGCCGCCGGAAAGCTTGGTGCCGGGGCTGGTGCGGCGTTCGTAGAGATTGGGAAACAACTCGTATATCTCATCGAGCGTCATGCCGCCGGATGCGACGACGGGCGGCAGCTTCAGATTTTCCTCGACGCTCAGCGTCGCGAAGATGCCGCGCTCTTCCGGCACGAAACCGAGGCCGTATTTCGCCGTGCGATGCAGCGGCACCGGCATCAGATCCTTGCCGGCCAGCTTGATGACGCCCTTGCGGTTGCGAATGATGCCCATGATGGTGCGCAGCGTCGTGGTCTTCCCCACGCCGTTACGGCCGAGAATGGTGATGGTTTCACCCTCGCCGACCGTCAGATCGACACCGTGTAGGGCCTGGCTTTCACCGTACCAGGATTTCAGGTTGGAGACTTCGAGCATTGCCGCCATATCAAGCCTCCTCCGTGCCCATATAGGCCGTGCGCACACGCGGATCGGCGGCAACGGCGGCATAATCGCCCTCCGCCAGAATTTCACCCCGCTGCAGAACCGTGACGTGGTGGCAGATATCGGCCACGACTTTCAGATTATGTTCAACCATCAGCACCGCGCGGGTTTTGGCCACCTCGCGGATGAGTTCGGCCACATGGGAGACATCCTCGCCGCCCATGCCCGCCATCGGTTCATCGAGCAGCAGAACCTTCGGATCGAGCGCGAGCGTGGTGGCGATTTCGAGAACCCGCTTGCGGCCGTAAGAAAGATCGGCCGCAAGCGCATGTTTTTCCCGTGTCAGGCCGACCATGGCGATCAGCTCCTCGGCTCGGGCGTTCAGCCTGTCGAGCGAGGAGAGCGGCAGCCAGAATTGCGTTGCAAGGCTGTTCGGCCGCTGCAACGCCACCCGCACGTTTTCCAGAACCGTCAGATGCGGAAACACCGCCGATATCTGGAAAGACCTGACGAGGCCGAGACGCGCCACCTTGTCCGGTGGCGTCCTTGTTATGTCCGTTCCCATGAAGGTGATCGCCCCGCCTGTCGGCTGGAGAAACTTGGTCAACAGGTTGAAGACCGTGGTTTTGCCGGCACCGTTCGGACCGATAAGCGCATGCACGCGGGCATGGTGGACGTCGAGATCGACGTTTTTCACGGCCGCGAATGCGCCGAAGGTCTTGGAGAGACCGCGCGCCGAAAGAACGACGCGAGGTTCGGCCTGCCCGGCAAGGGCGGGAGCGATCGTCATCAAGCTTTCCCCTTTTTATTCTTCTTTACTGCGTTACCAGCGGGCAACCGCTCTTTGCGGGGTCCATGAAGGCTTCCTTGCCGGGGATGGTGGCCAGTACCTTGTAATAATCCCACGGCTGCTTGCTTTCGTCCGGCTTCTTCACTTCCATGAGATACATGTCGTGGATCATGCGGCCATTGGCGGCCACATGGCCGTCCTTCGAGAAGACGTCGTTGACAGGCATTTCCTTCATGGCCTTGGCAACGGCATCGGCATCGTCGGTGCCGGCCTTTTCGATGGCTTTCAGGTAATGCAGCACGGCGGAATAGGTGCCGGCATGAACCATGTTCGGCATGGCGCCAGTGCGTTCCTTGAAGCGTTCGCCGAACTTGCGCGATTCATCGTCGCGGTCCCAATAAAAACCTTCCGTCAGCGTCAGGCCCTGCGCGGCTTCAAGACCGAGGCCGTGGACTTCGGCAAGCGTGAAGAGAAGCGCCGCAAGCCGCTGGCCACCCGCCACGATGCCGAATTCGGCTGCCTGCTTGATGGCGTTGGAGGTGTCGAGACCGGCATTGGCAAGGCCGATGACCTTCGCGCCCGAGGACTGCGCCTGCAGCAGGAAAGAGGAGTAGTCCGTCGTTGCGAGCGGATGGCGCACGGAACCCAGAACCTTACCGCCATTGGACTTGACGAAATTGGCGGTATTTTCTTCCAGCGAATAACCGAAGGCATAGTCGGCGGTCAGGAAGAACCAGCTGTCGCCGCCCTGCTTGACGAGCGCGCCGCCGGTGCCGACCGCCAGCGAATAGGTGTCATAGGCCCAGTGGAAACCATAGGGGCTGCACTGCTTGCCGGTGAGCTCGGTGGTTGCCGCACCCGTATTGATGGTGATCTTTTTCTTGTCCTTCGACAGCGCCTGCACGGCAAGGCCGACCGACGACGAGGTCAGTTCCATGATCGAATCGACCTGTTCGGTATCGTACCATTGGCGGGCGATATTGGAGGCGACGTCCGCCTTGTTCTGGTGGTCGGCGGTCACCACTTCCACCGGCGCATCGAGCACCTTGCCGCCGAAATCCTCAACCGCCATCTTCGCGGCCTCGTAAGAGTACTTACCGCCAAAGTTGGCGTAGACGCCCGACTGGTCGTTCAGGATACCGATCTTGACCTTGCCGTCCGAAATCTCGGCGGCATAAGCGGCGGTGCCGGCGGCCAGTGCCATGGCCGTGGATAAAACGATACTCTTGCGCATGACTTCTCCTCCCAGAGATGATTGCGAGCCTCAGATTGTCTGTGCAACGGTGAACGAACCGCGTGGGGGACCTGCATGCCATTGCACCTGAACGGTCACACCGCCCTCCTCAAAGCGATGCATCCTGAGCCTAGACTTCTCGAATTCGGCCGTTGACACAAGAGCGGGGCATCATCAAATTGCGAACAGGAACTGTTCATTTTTGAACAGAACTCTTGATGGGAGACAAATATGGCCACCCCTTTTACCTGGGACGACCTGCAATATTTTCTGGCCGTGGCCCGCACCGGACAGCTCTCATCGGCAGCCCGAAGCCTGCGCACCAGCCACGCCACCGTCTCCCGCCATATCGACCGGCTGGAATTCTCGCTTAAAACCAAGCTGTTCGAGCGAAACCCGCGCGGTTATGAACTCACGACCGTCGGGCGGCGGCTGGTGGATACGGTCGAGCGTATCGAGGCGGAAGCGGAAAGGCTGCAATCGGATATTTCCGAAAGCGGCAGCCTGCTGCGCGGCGTGGTGCGCCTTAGCGCGCCTGAAGGTTTTTCCAATTTTTTCTTCGTGGAAAGGCTGAAAGACTTCGCCGTCACCCATCCGCACATCATGGTGGAAATGGTGACGATCCAGCAGATCATGGCGCTTTCCCGAAAGGAGGCGGATGTCGCCGTCACGCTCGATCCGCCGAAGGCCGGTCCCTATATCAACGAACAGATCATCGATTACACGCTGCATATCTATGCCTCGCGTTCCTATCTCGCCGGGCGACCGAAAATCACCAAGCGCGAGGACCTGCTCGATCACTTTTTCATCGGTTACGTGCAGGACCTGATCTTCTCGCCGGGTCTCGACTATATGCGCGATGTGCTGCCCGGCCTGCGTCCGGGCTTTCAGTCCTCGAGTATTTTCGCGCAGCTGACGGCCACGCTGAGTGGCCGGGGCCTGTGCATCCTGCCGAATTTCATCGCCGCGCGTTTCCCGGACCTGCAGATGGTGCTTGCCGGTGAGGTGGAACTGCGGCGGGGCTATTGGCTGACGAGCCATCAAGACCTTGCCAATGTGCCGCGTGTACGCTCGCTGATGGACTTCATTCTCACCACGGCGCGCGCGCATGAAAAACTCTTCATCCTCGACCGCAGGACGATGGTCTGAACAGCCATCGTTCACATTTCGGCGACACCGTGTCTACACGCGGCCGGTTGGAGGATGCGCGTGCCAGCCTATATGACTGACAACAACGAAGCCGGTTTGTGAAGACCGGCATCCTCCGACATCTGGAAGGTCATCATGAAAAAAATCGGATTCCTGTCCTTCGGCCACTGGACGCCCTCGCCCCAGTCGCAGACCCGCTCGGCTGCGGACACGCTGCTGCAATCGATAGACCTCGCCGTCGCGGCGGAAGAGCTGGGTGCCGACGGCGCCTATTTCCGCGTGCACCATTTCGCCCGCCAGCTTGCCTCGCCCTTTCCGCTGCTGGCTGCCGTCGGCGCGCGCACGAAAAAGATCGAGATCGGCACCGGCGTCATCGACATGCGTTATGAAAACCCGTTCTACATGGCGGAGGACGCCGGTTCGGCCGACCTCATCGCCGGCGGACGCCTGCAGCTCGGCATCAGCCGTGGCTCGCCGGAGCAGGTGATCGATGGCTGGCGTTATTTCGGTTACCGTCCGGCCGAGGGCCAGAGCGAAGAAGACATGGCGCGTCAGCACACCGAAGTCTTCCTCGAGCTTTTGAAGGGCGAAGGTTTCGCTGAGCCGAATCCGCGCCCGATGTTCCCCAACCCGCCCGGCCTTTTGCGACTGGAGCCGCATTCCGAAGGGCTGCGCGAGCGCATCTGGTGGGGTTCGAGTTCCAATGCAACGGCGGTGTGGGCGGCAAAGCTCGGCATGAACCTGCAAAGCTCCACCCTGAAGACGGACGAAACGGGCGAGCCTTTCCATGTTCAGCAAGCGCAGCAAATTCGCACCTTCCGAGAAGCATGGAAGGAAGCAGGCCACACCCGCGAGCCGCGTGTGTCGGTCAGCCGCAGCATCTTCGCCCTCGTCAATGATCGCGACCGGTCGTATTTCGGTTACGGCAACGAAGGCGATGACAAGATCGGTTATATCGACGACAAGACGCGCGCGATCTTCGGGCGCAGCTATGCCGCCGAGCCGGAAAAACTGATCGAACAGCTGAAAGCCGACGAGGCCATCGCCGAGGCCGATACGCTGCTTCTGACCGTGCCGAACCAGCTGGGCGTCGATTACAACGCCCATGTGATCGAGACGATCCTCAAGCAGGTAGCGCCGGCTCTCGGCTGGCGCTAAATTTGGAAAAATTGCATCATCCACACTCCGTCATGCCGGATCTAGTCCGGCATGACGGAGAACGTGCTTTCCCTCCCTTAAAATCCGGGCTGTATACCGCTGCTCATTTCACCGCCTTGCCATAACGGGCGAAGCTTTCCGCCAGCGGCGTGGTGCTGGCGCCGGGGTGCTCCGGACGTTTGTAAACGCCATCCCGCACATGGATCGGCTCTTCGAAATGATCCTTGATCCACGGAATATATTCGAGAATGGTCGAAGCCGGGTGCCAGTAGCTCAGATGCACATGCACCTGGCTCATCTCGCCGGCATGCGGCACCACGGGCAGGCGATGGGCGAGCGCGAGATCGGCGACCTGGATATATTCGGTGATGCCGCCAAGTCGGGTCACATCCGGCTGGACATAGGCAACCGCGCCGGCATCGATGAATGAGCGGAACGCATCCACCGTGTAAAGCTGCTCCCCGAGCGCAATCGGAATCGAAGTATTGCGCGCCAGCCGCGCATGGCTCGTCACATCGTCATACCAGAGCGGTTCCTCGAACCAGTAAATGTCCAGATCTTTCGCCGCCGCGCAGAAACGCTGGCATGTGGGCAAATCCCACTTGCCGTTGCCGTCGATGGCGATGCGGATGGACGAACCGACACGCTTGCGCACGGCCGCAAGGCGGGCAATATCGAGATTCGGATCGTCATGCCCGACCTTGATCTTCAGCCGGGTGAAACCGTCTTCCTCCACCGCCCTTGCGCTGCCCGTCAGCAAATCCTCCAGCGTGAAGGAAAGCCAGCCAATATCGGTATTATAGGCCTCCACCGCCGCCGTGCGCGCGCCGCCGAGATAGTGCCAGAGCGGCACGCCCGCCTTTTTCGCCTTCAGGTCCCAGAGCGCAACGTCAACTGCGGCCAGCGCCAGATGGGTGATGCCCGCCCTGCCGACCCATTGCAGCGCCGGATAACGGGCCAGTTTCGTCCACAGCCTCGAATGCTCCGATGCATCCTCCCCCACCAGCAAGGGCGCGTAACAATCGCTGATGCAGGATGTGATCAGCCTGTCCGACGGCAGATGCGCGTGGGTGCCGGTAAAACCATAGCCCTCAAGGCCATCGCTGGTGGTGATCTTTGCACCGACGACGCCCCAATGGGTGATGCTGTGGGTGGAATCGGAAATGGACTCCGATGTCAGCGGCAGGTGCAGGATGAAAGGTTCGACAGCGGTAATTTTCATGATCGGTCATTCCTCGATGCTTGATCGCTTCCGGGGAGGAATAGACGCCACGTCCCCGCGACCACGGGCCGCGCAGATGGGCTTTCGGGAAATTGCCAGACCGCCCTCCTCCAGCAGCCGGCTCCCAATGACGGATAGAGCTAAAGGAAAAATGGCCTTTGTAAAATAAAAAATTTTTTATTTTTAATATTCAGCCATTGCCAGCCCTTCGAAGCTGAGCAATGATGCCGCCATGAACTCGCTGGTCAAAGTCACTCTCGCCGAACAGGCGCATCAGGAACTGCGCGCGCGTATCGTCAGCGGCAGATTGCGCGGTGGCGAACGCCTGCTGCCCAATGAGCTTGCCGCCGATCTCGGCATCAGCCCCACGCCGGTGAAGGAAGCCTGCCTGAAACTCGAGGCCGATGGGCTGGTGGTCAATTCCTCCCGGCGCGGCATGGTGGTGCGCGATTTCACCGTGGAGGATGTGGAGGAACTTTACGCCGCCAGAATGCTGCTCGAAAAAGGCGCCGTGGAAGTGGCCTTCGACGCCGGGCAACTGGATGGAGCGCTGCACGCGGAACTGCTGGAAAGCCTTGCGAAACATCGCGAATTCGCCAAAGGCTCGACGCTCGACGAATTGTCGAAAGCGCTTTTTTACGACCGCAGCTTCCATACGACCCTTGTGTCGGCCGCGCGCATTCCGGTCATTTCCGGCTCGCATGAGCGCATTCTTGACCAGACCCACACGGTTTTCGTCTCGATCCTCGGCGACTACGCCCGCTCGGTCGAGGAGCACCAGAATATCGCCGATGCCATCGCCGCAGGCAGCAAGGCCCAGATCGTCGATGCCCTGTGGCGGCATCTCGAGCGCAGCCGCCAGAATACGCTGCGCCAGGTCAGGCTGCTCAAAGAGGCCGGCGCCTGATCATTCCGCATATAAGGGGAGGAACCGACATGATGCGCCACAAGCCGGACGCCGCAACGAAAGCGGCGCGAGCCACAACCGTCCCGTTCCGCATGGGGATTTCGCATCGATGACAGACCGGCTTTCCGCTGCAACCCTGCCCCGCCTGCCGCAATCCGTAACGACACCGGCCTATAACCGCCAAAGCGTCACGCCGGGCATCGTCCACCTCGGCGTCGGGGCCTTTCATCGGGCGCATCAAGCGGTTTTCATCGACGATTGCCTTAATCGCGGCGAAACCCGATGGGGCATCGTCGCCGCATCGCTGCGCAGTTCGGATACGCGCGACGCCATCGAGCCGCAGGATAATCTCTACACCTTTTGCCTGCGAGACGGGGAGAGCGAGCGCCTGCGCGTGATCGGTTCGATTCTCGAAACCATCGTCGCCACGGAAGAGCCTGAACGGCTGGTGGAGCGGATGGCCGATCCGCGCGTCCTCATCGTCACCCTGACCGTGACGGAAAAAGGTTACCTGACCAATCTCGCCTCCCGCAGCCTGCTGCGCGATCATCCCGATATCGTCCATGACCTTGAAAACCCGGAGCGGCCGCGCTCCATCTTCGGCTTCATCCTTGCGGCCACACGGCGCAGGCGCAGGCAAGGTTCTCAGCCCCTGACGCTCCTGTCCTGCGACAACCTGCCCGCCAACGGCCATGTGCTGCAAAAGCTGCTGCTGGAATTTGCGGAACTGGCCGATCCGGAACTGGCATCCTTCATTGAAACCAATATTGCCTGCCCCTGCTCGATGGTGGACCGGATCGTTCCCGCCACCACGGATGCGGACCGGGAGGCGATTTCGACCGCACTCGGCCTCAGCGATGCCTGGCCGGTGGTGGCCGAACCCTATTTCCGTTTCGTCATTGAAGATCGTTTTCCGCATGGAAGGCCGGCGCTCGAGAAGTCGGGCGTGGAATTCGTCGGCAATGTCGAACCATACGAGCATATGAAGCTCAGAATGCTGAACGGCTCCCACAGCGCCATCGCCGCCATCGGCCAGATTGCCGGCCTTGCGACGGTGGCGGATGCGTGGGGTGAAAAGCCCGTGCGCGATTTCATCGACGCCTATTGGCGCGAGATCGAACGGACGCTCGATCCCGCCGTCGACGGTGCGGAATTCGCAGCCGGCCTGCGGCAGCGTTTCGCCAATCCCTCATTGCAGCACAAGACCATGCAGATCGCCTCCGATGCGTCGCAGAAAGTACCGCTGCGCATTCTTGGCCCCTTGCGCGAATTGCTTGCGGAGAAGGCTGAAAGCCGGACGGTCATTTTCGCCGTCGCGCTCTGGATCAGGTCCTGCGCGGACAAGAATGAAAAGGGGCAGCCGATCACCATTCTCGATCCCGCTTTCAAGGAGTGGGATGCGCCGGATCAACTGGCAATGACGCCGGATGCGGTCGTCGACCGTTTTCTGACTTTCGAACGCACATTTGGCAGCGACCTGCCCAGGAACGAAACCTTCGTCCCAACCCTGAAAGCCGCCTATCGCGACATTCGGGAACAGGGCGCACTTGCGGCAATCGAGCCTTTCCTGAAGTCCTGAAAAAGAACAGGCCGGAAATCCGGCCTGTTTTTAACCTCGGTCGTCAGTCTTCAGGCTGTCGCTGCCAGCCGTGCCGCCTTGCGGCGTTCCACGCGGGCGCGGATGGCATCGACATCCGTGATCGGTGTCGCGGCGAAAAGCTGGCGGGTATAGGGATGCTTCGGGTCGGCGAAGAGTTCCTCGCGCGTGCCCTGCTCCACCGCCACCCCCTTCGAAATGACCATCACATCGTCGGCGATGTAACGCACCACCGAAAGATCGTGGCTGACGAAAACATAGGTCAGCTCGAATTCTTCCTGAAGGTCGGCGAGAAGGTTCAGCACCTGCGCCTGCACCGAAAGATCGAGCGCGGAGACCGGTTCGTCCAGCACCAGCAGCGCCGGGTTCAGCATCAGTGCGCGCGCAATGGCGATGCGCTGGCGCTGGCCGCCGGAGAACATGTGCGGATAACGGTTGAAATGCTCAGGACCGAGACCGACCTTCACCAGCATGGCTTCGGCCCGCTCGCGGCGCTCGGAAGCCGGTATCTTGGTGTTGATGACCAGCGGCTCCATCAGCACGTCGCCCACCTTCTGGCGCGGATTGAGGCTGCCATAGGGGTTCTGGAACACCATCTGCACCTTGGAGCGCATCTCCGTATCGGGACGGCGTCTGGCGATATCGACCGGCTTGCCTTCGATCTTCAGTTCACCGCCGGATGCCGGATCGATCAGCGCGATGATGCGGGCCAGCGTCGATTTACCGGAGCCGGATTCACCGACGATGGCGAGCGTCTTGCCGCGCTCGACGGTAAAGTCGATGCCTTTAAGGGCCTGCACCGTCTTGGCGCCGCCGAACAGGCCGCCGGGAACGTGATAGTCGCGGGTAATGCCCTTGCCTTCGACAACGATACTCATTGAACGCCCTCCTTGCCGAAGAAATCGGAAACCGTGGGCAGACGGTCGCCGGTGGCATTTTCCGGCAGGGCCGAAAGCAGTGCCTTGGTATAGGGATGCTGCGGGGCCTCGAACAGGCTCAAGACATCCGCCTCCTCCATCTTGCGGCCCTTATATTGCACGACGACGCGGTCTGCGGTTTCCGCCACCACGCCCATGTCATGGGTGATGAGGATCAGCGCCATGCCATATTCCGCCTGCAGGTTCATCAGCAGATCGAGGATCTGCTTCTGGATCGTCACATCGAGCGCGGTGGTCGGCTCGTCGGCGATCAGCAGGCGCGGTTTGGAAGCGATCGCAATCGCGATCATCACGCGCTGGCACTGGCCGCCCGACATCTGGTGCGGATAGGCCTTGAGCTTGGTTTCCGGCTCGGGAATGCCGACAGCACGGAACAGTTCCAGGGCGCGGGCACGCGCAGCAGCGCCGCTCATGCCGAGATTGAGGCGCAGAACCTCCTCGATCTGGAAACCGACCGTGAAGGACGGGTTGAGCGAGGCGACCGGCTCCTGGAAGATCATGGTGATCTCGCGACCGATCACCCGGCGGCGCTCCTGCGGCGACATGGCCAAAAGGTTCTTGCCGTCGAAGGTCATCTCGTCGGCGGTGATCGTCGCCGTATCGGGCAGAAGCCCCATGACGGCGAGCATCGATACCGACTTGCCGGAACCGGACTCACCGACGATGGCCAGCACCTCGTGTTTGTCCACGGAGACATCGATGCCGTTGACGGCCGTGAAGGCGCCGGTGGCGGTGGCGAATTTGACGGTGAGGTTCTTGATTTTCAGCAGGCTCATCGCTCAGCTCCGCTTCAGTTTAGGATCGAGCGCATCGCGCAGGCCGTCACCCATGAGGTTGATGGCGAGCACCGAGATCAGGATCGTCAGGCCCGGAAGGGTCACGACCCACCAGGCGCGCAGGATGAATTCGCGTGCTTCCGCCAGCATCGTGCCCCATTCCGAAGCGGGCGGCTGCGCGCCCATGCCGAGGAAGCCGAGAGCGGCGGCATCGAGAACCGCGGACGAGAAGGAAAGCGTCGCCTGAACGATCAGCGGCGCAAGGCAGTTCGGCAGGATGGTCTTGAACATCAGCCGGATATTGCCGGCGCCGGCCACGCGGGCGGCGGTGACATATTCTCGTCTCAACTCACTCATGACGGCCGCACGCGTCAGACGCGCGAAATGCGGCTGGTAGACGATGGCAATCGCGATCATGGCATTGGTGAGACCCGGCCCGAGGACCGCCACCAGAACCAGCGCCAGAAGCAGCGACGGAAACGCCAGAATGACATCCATCACGCGCATGATGACGGTATCCACCCAGCCACCGAAGAAGCCGGCGACGAGACCGATGACGATACCGCCGACAAGGGCGATGGAGACGACGACGACGCCGATGAACAGCGAATATTGCGCGCCGTAGATCAGGCGGGACAGCATGTCGCGGCCCACCGCGTCGGTGCCGAAGAAGAAGCCGGCGCGGCCGCCTTCCTGCCAGACCGGCGGGACGAGCAGCGCATCGCGATATTGTTGTGTCGGATCATGCGGGGCAAGGATGGGCGCGAAGATCGCCACCAGCACAAGCAGGATGAAGACGGCAAGCCCGATGACGGCGCCGCGGTTCTGGCGGAAATAGAACCAGAAATCGGCAAGCATCCGGCGGCGGATGGCGGCGTCCGAAAGGCGGACGCCGGGGGTGGTGATCACATCGGTCATTTGTGACGGATCCTCGGATTGATGAGGCCATAGGTCAGATCGACGAGCAGGTTGACGATCATCACCAGACCCGCGATCAGGAGCAGGCCGCTCTGCACGACCGGATAATCACGGCGCGAGATGGAATCGATCATCCACTTGCCGATGCCCGGCCAGGAAAAGATGGTTTCGGTCAGGATGGCGCCAGCCATCAACACGCCGATCTGCAGGCCGATGGTGGTGATGACCGGGATCATGGCGTTGCGCAGCGCATGAATGCCGACGACGCGGGCGGACGACATGCCCTTGGCGCGGGCGGTGCGCACATAATCCTCACCCATGACTTCCAGCATGGCCGAGCGCGTCTGGCGCGCAATCACCGCCAGCGGAATGGTGGCGAGCACGACGGAGGGCAGGATGAGATGCGAAAAGGCCGACGCGAAGGCGCCCTTCTGGCCCGAAATCAGGCTGTCGATCAGCATGAAACCGGTGACGGAGGGGAAGAAATACATCAGCGAGATGCGGCCCGACACCGGCGTCCATTGCAGGATGCCGGAGAACATGATGATGAGCAGCAGCCCCCACCAGAAGATCGGCATGGAGAAGCCGACGAGCGCGGTCGTCATGGAAATCTGGTCGAACCAGGAACCGCGACGGATGGCGGCGATGACGCCGACCGGCACGCCGATCAAGGTTGCGATGATGATGGCGACGAGACCAAGCTCGACCGTCGCGGGGAAGAGCGACAGGAACTCGGTGAGAACCGGCTTCTTGGTGACTAGCGAATTGCCGAGATCGCCCTGAAGCAGCCGTCCGAGGAAATGAAGATATTGCTGCCAGATGGGCTGGCTGAAGCCGAGCTGTTCGGCAAGCTGCGCATGCCGTTCGGGTGAAATGCCGCGTTCGCCCGCCATCAGCAGCACGGGATCTCCCGGCAGGACGCGCACGAAGGAGAAGGCGACAAAGGTGATCCCGAGAAATGTCGGAACGAGATAGAGAAGTTTGCCGAGAATGAACCGGATCATGGCTTTTTCCTGAAAAGACGCGCGGAAGAACAGGGTTCTTCCGCGCGTCCGTTGTTTGGGATTATTCCGCGATGTCGACGTTTTCGAAGGTGAAGTCGCCAAGCGGGCTCATGGTGAAGCCGGAAACCTTGGCGGACATCGGAACGAACTGCGTGGAATGCGCAAGCGTCGCCCACGGAGCCTGTTCCTTGAAGATCACCTGCGCCTGCTCGTAAAGCTTGGTGCGCTCGGCAACGTCAGTCGCCTGCTTCGCCTTGGAAATCAGCTCGGAGAACTCCTTGTTGCACCACTGCGCACGGTTCGTGCCGCCTTCGCCTGCCGAAGCGCAGGAGAGCAGAACGCCCATGAAATTGTCCGGATCACCGTTGTCACCGGTCCAGCCGAGGATGACGGCGCCGTCGCGGTTCACTTCGGTCGACTTCTTGAGGTATTCACCCCATTCATAGGAGACGATCTCAGCCTTGACGCCGACCTTGGCGAAATCCGCCTGGATGAGTTCGGCGGTGCGGCGTGCATTCGGCATGTAAGGACGCTGAACCGGCATTGCCCAGATCTTCATCGACAGATCCTTGACGCCAGCGGCTTCGAGAGCCTTCTTGGCCGCTTCCGGATCGTACGCATCGTCCTTGATGCTGTCGTTATAGGACCACATCGTCGGCGGGATCGGGTTCTTTGCAACCTGACCGGCGCCCTGGAACACGGCGTCGATGATCGCCTGCTTGTTCATCGCCATGTTCAGCGCCTTGCGGACTTCCGGCTTGTCGAAAGGCGCAACGGTGGTGTTGTAGGCGAAGTAGGCGACGTTCAGACCCGACTGTTCATCGAGCTTGAGGTTGGAATCGGCGCGGATGGCGGCAAGGTCAGCCGGTGCCGGGTAAGGCATCAGGTGGCATTCGCCGGCCTTCAGCTTCTGCAGACGAACGGCGGCGTCCGGCGTGATCGCGAAGATCAGGTCGTCGATCTTCGGTGCTTCGCCCCAGTAGTCGGCGTTCTTCTGGTAGCGGATGACCGCGTCCTTCTGATAGGCGACGAACTTGAACGGGCCCGTGCCGATCGGCAGGTTGTTGAAGTCTTCCTTGGTGCCGGCCTTTTCCAGCGTATCGGCATATTCCTTCGATACGATGGAGGCGAAAGGCATGGCGATGTTGGCGAGGAACGGCGCTTCCGGACGCGTCAGCACGAACTTGACGGTGTAATCGTCGACCTTGACGATTTCCTTGATCAGCGACGGCATTTCCATGGAGTTGAAATATTCGTAGGTGATGCCTGCGATATACTGGTTCCACGGGTTCTTCGCATCGCGCTGGCGGTCGTAGCTGAAGATCACGTCATCGGCGTTGAATTCGCGGCTCGGCGTGAACTTGTCGTTGGCGTGCCACTTCACGCCCTTGCGCAGGTGGAAGGTATATTCCAGACCGTCGCTCGAAACTTCCCATTTTTCGGCAAGGCCGGGCTCAACTTCGGTCGTGCCCTTCTTGAACTCGGTCAGGCGGTTGTAGACCGGATGCGCGGAAGCGTCGAAGGTGCCGCCAGCGGTGTAGGGCGACGGATCGAAGCCTTCCGGCGATGCCTCGGAGCAATAAACGAAGGTCTTCGCCATGGCGGGCATGGCGGAAGTGATCGCAATCGCAGAGGCGATAAGCAAACTGCGGGTCAGCGTTTTCATCTGGTGGTCCTTTCCCTCTTTTTCTGAGTTCCTGCGGCCCCGTCCGGGGGCCTACCTCTTCTGGTCAGCAGCGACATGGGAGCCCCGTGTCGCCGTTCGGTCCTTTGCCTCCCGACCAATTACCCGGCGACCGGCTGAAACAACCGGTCGAGGTTCTTCTCCGGTGGGCAGAACCAGCGCGGTCCCGCCTCCGTCATATAGGCTATATCCTCGAGACGGACGCCGCATTCGCCATAAACGCACAGCATCGGCTCGATGGAAAAACACATGCCCGGCTCCAGCGCCGTGGCATTTCCTGCAACGATATAGGGTTCTTCGTGAATATCCAGCCCAAGCCCGTGGCCGGTGCGGTGCGGCAGGCCGGGAAGCTGATAATCCGGGCCGAAACCGGCCGCTTTCAGGCTGTCGCGCGCGGCCCTGTCCACATCCGAGCAGGCAGCACCGACTTTGGCTGCGGCAAAGGCCGCCGCCTGCGCGTCGCGCTCGGCGTTCCAGAGGAAACGCTGCCGTTCCGTCGGTTTGCCGAAGACATAGGTGCGGGTGATATCGGAACGATAGCCGTGAAGAATGCCGCCGAGATCGACCAGCACCATATCGCCTTCGCTGAGCGTCTGCGCATGGGGCACGCCATGCGGATAGGCCGTCGCCTCGCCGAACTGCACCGCCACGAAAAGCGGCTTCAGGCCAAGGGCGACATGCGCCGCATTAACGAAATCAGCGACTTCCGTGGTGGAAACGCCGGGACGCAGCCCTTCGAACACGGCCTTCTGCACGCCGTAACTCGCGTCCATCGCCGTCTGGATGATGGCGATCTCGGCTGCGGATTTGACCTGCCGCTGGGCGACGATCATCGGCTGGGCGGAAATGATGCGCCCTTCAAGACGCTGCATGAGGGCCGATGCGAAGACAAAGGGGGTGGCCGGATCGATGGCGACAAGATGACCGGGACAGGTCAAGTCACCGATACGTCTTGCCATCAGGTCGAAGGGGCTTTCATCCTCTTCCCAGACGGCAACCTCACCCGCAATGCGGATGAGCGTCTGAAGCTTCGGCTCCTCGAAGGTCGGGCTGACATAGACCGGCACACCTTCCGCCGGCACCAGGGCGCCGTGAATGCGCTCGGAAAGACCAAGCGACAGGCCGGTATAATAGGTTAGCGACGATGATGCATCGAGCCAGACCGCCTTGATATTTTGCTGGATCATTCGCGCCTGCAGGCCGCGTAGTCGCAACCTGAGCTCGTCTTCAGCGATCGATGAAACCGCGATCGGCTGAAACCGCTTCAGCGCCTCTTGAAAGTCTGCCATTCTCTCCCCGCCGCTTTCGGGCCGCAGACACAGGCGTGCCGACAACCTCCCAAGCGTTCTTTTGCCCATGCTTAAACACAGGGCGGGGGGTAAGCAATGGCCCGGCAAGGCACGCCACCACAAAACTGTGCAAATTTATCTAGACATAACGAAAATGTGATCGACGCACGCCTGATTTCAACATTCGTTGCCTTGACGCAGAAATTCAAAATCCCCCGGAAATCCAAGGGGAGACTGCGGACCGTTTTCAGCACCGAGCCGGTGCACGGGAAGTAAACGGCCAAAAATATTCAAGGAAAAGACGCCCAAAAAAGGAAAAAGCCTGCCGCGGGAGGAGGTGCGGCAGGCTTCAAACTTGATCGGTGATTGGGAGGAGGAGTACCACCGATCCACATCGAGCGACGCTGGGAGGAGGAGTGCGTCGCTTCGATGATTTGAATATAGCGGTATCCGTGATTTTTAACAGAGCAAGTCTCGCAATGCAGCATTGCATTTCTGCATAGCTCGAAAATTCCTGCCCGGTTTTTCAGCACTCCCCAAAATCGCGGGAAAATCAGCTGTCCCGATAGACCTGGAAACCGGCGAAGGACTGGTTGACCGGCATGAGTTCGAGGCTGTTGATGTTGATATGCTTGGGCTGCGAGGCGACCCAGTAGATGGTGTTGGCAATATCGTCCGCCGTGATCGGATTGACGCCCTTGTAGAGATTGTCCGAGGCTTCCTGATTGCCGCCGGTGCGCACCAGCGTAAATTCCGTTTCGCACATGCCAGGCTCGATGGATGTCACCCGCACGCCCTTGCCATGCAGGTCGGAACGCAGGCCGAGCGAAAACTGCCGCAGGAACGCTTTGGTACCGCCATACACATTGCCGCCCGTATAGGGGTAATGCGCGGCCACAGACGAGAGGTTGACGACAATACCCTTGCGCCCGATCAGCGTCGGCAGCAGATGGTGGGTGATGTTCAGGAGACCGGTGATGTTGGTGTCCACCATGATCTGCCAGTCTTTCAAGGGCACCTGCGGTGCGGGCGCGGTGCCGAGTGCGAGACCGGCATTGTTGACGAGAACGTCGATATCCTGGAAGCCTTCCGGCAATCCGGACAGCGCCTTTCCTGTCGCCTCCTCGTCGGTGATGTCGAAGGCGAGGCCATGAAAGGCGGAACCGAGCTCGGCGGAAAGCGCCTCCAGCCGTTCCGCCCGCCGGCCCGTGCCGATGACCTTCCAGCCTTCCTTGACGAAGCGCCGCGCCGTGGCCTGTCCGAAGCCGGATGTCGCGCCGGTGATGAGGATGGTTCCGCTCATGATGATGCCTCCACTCTATTGGTTTTTTCAGGGTCAATCGGTGTCAGTAACTTTTCGGCCGCCGCCGCGAGACAGCGCCTGTAGGCCTCGAGATCCGTATACAAGGCCTCTTCGGGAGCATCGCCAACGATGATGACGCCGCCGCGCCGCAAAATCCCGCCATGCAGCATGAGATTGTCGACCATGTCGAAATTCTCGATCGACAGCCCGTCCGGCCCGCGATAACGGCCCGTTTCATCCAGGGTGGCGACGCCGCCATAATGCGCCTTGATGCGGGTGAAGTGATTGGCCGCGACATTGGTATAAGCGAAAACCGGCTTGCCCAGCGCGCACATGAAGCCCAGCTCATAGCTGGTTCCCGTATCGGCGGCGATGCCGCGAAACGGCGTGAGGTTGGCGATCACCGCATCCGCTTCCAGCATCATCCGCTCATCGACGGCATTGATGTTGCAGCCGTGACCGACCCTGGTATCCGCCGGCGGAATTTGCAGATCGCCCGGCGAAAGCGGCGTGAAACCGGCTTCCCGCGCCAGCGAGGCCTTGAGATCGAGCATTTCGCGCGCGTTCGGGAGGAAGACTTCCGGTCCGGCGAGATAGATTTTCTTTGTCATCGGGAATTCATGCGATTTGTCAGGAAAGGATTTCCCGACCCTAACCCGGGGGCTTTCGCAAAGGCAAGTGCCAAGGCCATGCGGCGTGACGCACCGGACGAGCCGATAAAACGGTATCGTCCCGCCGCTCTTTCCGTTATAGCCGGAGCAAGAAACTGGAATTTCTGGAGCAGGACATGGCAGCACCCATCCGTTACCACGAAGGCGATATTTCCGCCGAAGATGCCGCGCGTTACACCGGCGCCATCGCAATCGATACGGAAACGCTGGGACTGGTGCCGCGCCGAGACCGCCTCTGTGTCGTTCAGCTTTCGCCGGGCGACGGCACGGCGGACGTCATTCGCATTGCCGCCGATCAAAAGGAAGCGCCGAACCTCGTCCGGATGCTTGCCGACCCTGCCCGCCAGAAGATTTTTCACTATGGCCGTTTCGATATCGCCGTTCTGTTCCACACCTTCGGCGTGACGACCACGCCGGTCTTCTGCACCAAGATCGCCTCGCGACTGACCCGAACCTATACGGACCGGCACGGGCTGAAGGATAACCTTAAGGAAATGCTGGAAGTCGATATTTCCAAGGCCCAGCAATCTTCCGACTGGGCGGCCGAGACCCTGTCGCCGGCGCAGCTCGAATATGCCGCCTCCGACGTGCTGCACCTGCACGCGCTGCGCGACAAGCTGACAGGTCGTCTCGTGCGTGACGGCCGCCTCGACCATGCCGACGCCTGTTTCGCCTTTCTGCCGACCCGCGCGAAGCTCGACCTCCTCGGCTGGGAAGAAACCGATATTTTCGCCCATAGCTGAGCGAGCCCGCCTCCGGTTTAAGCACTGATTTACCAGAATTGCCTATTCTCGGCCGCAACTTTGGCGGCCGGGGACTTTGAGGGATGATTACTCCGCTACAGCAGACGGCGGGCATTGCGGTCAGCGACCTCATGCGCTCGATGGTCGAAACCATCGAGGAACGCCAGCGCGAAGAGCAGGAAAAGGCCAACGGCACCAAAAAGGACGATGCGGTCAAGACAAACCCGCAGCCGGACGAAAGCCAGCGCACCGCCAATGAGAAGATAAGCGCCTATCTCTTCGGCGTGATGAAACCGGATGCCGATGCCTTCGCCTCGCTCGTCTCCCGCTTTTCCTCCGCTCTGGGCATCACACAGGAAAAGGACGAATCGAGCTTTTCCTTCGCGCGAAGACTTCAGGATGCGCTGACCCTGACCGACAGCTTCGAAAAAACCGATGCGCAGGGGAAAGCCACGAAGATTTCCCTGAAATCCTTCGGCGTTTCGGAGGCTGAGGTCGTGGACGTGCTGAACAATGGCGTCAACAGCAAGACCGATCCCATGGCCGCCCTTGCCGCCCGCATCGCAAAGGGTGCAGGCCTCACAGGCACGGAAGAGGATTTCGGCGAGCAGATGTCGAAAGCCATCATGGCGGCGCGCGCGACCCTGCCGAAAAACGTCGACGATCTGGAAGAATCGACCGGCCTCAAACAACTCGGCGTTTCCGCCCGGCAGATGATCTCCGCCATCGCCAACCCTTATGGCGATGAGGCGCGCGCCGTGAAGGAGGCCTTGGACGAACAGGCGCAGGGCACCCGCTTCATGACGCGTGAAACCCTGAAGGTCATTCAGCGTCTCGAAGATGTCGCCGATCCCAAAACCAGGGAAGAGTTGCAGGCCGAACGCGGTAAAGATCGTATCGGCGAAATCAACGATGCCGAGGTGAAGGCCGAGCGGGAACAGGATATTCAGGCGCGCGATGCGCAGGGCAAGCTTGAAGACGTGCAGGAGCTTCAGGACGTCGTGAAGGAGCATATCGATGCTTCCGGCGACGAAAAAACGGAAGGCGTCGATCCGCAGGCGCCGGCCGACACATCGTCGGAAACGGCCCTGATCGCCGTGCTTGCGGCTGCGCCTGCTGAGCAAGCCGCCCCGGCGGAAAACGAAAATGAGCCGGCGGAGACAGACGCGGGCACCGATCCGACCGATGCGGAAGACGACGGCGAAAAACTGCTCGATGCGCAGGCGCTTGTCGAAGACACCCGCAACGCCATTTTGCCGATCTCGATCGACGACAATGGCCTTTATGAACTGCTGAAGAAAAAGGCGGCATGATTGCCGCTTCCGATCGTCACTTGAGCGAAACATGATGTGAGTTCAGACATGACCGATATTTCCAGCCTATCCGGCAGCGCCGTTTACGACACAGAACCCAATGCCGCGCAGGCGCTGCTATCCATGGCCGCCCCGTCGCTCGTTCCGGATGATGCGGCCTTCACCGCGCCCGCTGAGGAAGACAGCCTCATCGAACCGGTGAACATTCAACCGGATCGAAATCTTCCCAAGGCAAGCTGGCTCGATGCCATGCCGCCGGAAGCTTTTGAGACGGCGCCCAGCGATCCCGACCATATTTCCTCGGTCAATTCCGACGATAACGGTCTTTACCGCATGTTCATCGGCGTTTCGCCCTGACCGGACGCGCAATTCGTTGGTTAGCCAAATCTTAATATCTGCAAGCCAAGATTGAGCTTGATGATTCTGTATGCGCTGCAACCGGCATTGCGGCCAGAGGCGTATACGGCGCTCCCGCATGAGCGGGCGAGATGACACCTGTCCATCACCGGCGCGGCGATTTTTCAACATTCAAGCCAGATGCGGATCACAGAGCCAATGGGGATTGGCCCTTTCGCAGCCAGCGGCGGTCACCGATAGAAACGGAGCGCAGCATGTTACCGCCTGTACCGAAAATTGCGGCAACCGATGCCGCCTATGGAACCACGGTTTCACTGACACCGCGCGAGCAGGTGAAACAGACTGCACCGCCGCAACCGAACACTCCCGCCCCTGAAAACAGCAGCCTTTTTGCCCGCGCGGCAATCGCCTCCCTTGCCAGCGAATTTCAGCTCTCGCGCAGCACCGCCGTTCTGGCGGAAGCGCTCGGCAAGCTGATGAACCTGCCCCGGCGGGATGGCGAAGCCATAGAGACCTATGTGACGCGGCTGACGGAGGCGCTCCGCACCCTGCCCGCGCCACAACGCCTGGCGCTGGAACAGCAGGTCGGCAAGGCCCTGCAGGGCCTGACCCTTTCGATGCTCGCCGAAATCCTGAAACAGCCGACCGGGCCGGATGCTGCCCGCCTCGCGCTGCTGATCGAGCTTTCCCGTTACAAGGGAACGGACCTTGCGGCAAAGGCGGTGGTTTCCTCCTATCAGCAGAACAATTCCTCCAATCCCGCCCCCGCGCAATCGGCCCAGCCGAAACAGCAAAACGCACCGGGCCAGAATGCGGAAGCTCGCCCGTCTCCGGCCGCGACAGCGCAGGCGGCAAATTCCGCCACCGTCAGCCGGCTCCTGCCGCTGCTCATCGGGCCGCTCGCCCTCAGTGGCGCAGCGATGAAAGCCACGGTGGCGGCGCTAACGGCGCAACTGGACCCCCGGCCCACGCTTTCCACCCCGCCTGCCGACACACATGATACGCCGACCAATGCCGCAAAGCCGGATGGAAGAGCCGAAAACACGGCACGTCCGCTTCCGCCACAAACCGGCAGCGTGATGAAGGAAGTGTCGGCCGAGGCCCGCCCGGCAAATCCGCCCCGCGCCGAGACCGGCGAAGCCCGCCCTGCCCTTCCGCATCGGGAGACGATGAAGCCGGAGCAGAAAGAAATCCGCACGGGCCTTACCCCGCCATCAGGTTTGTTCGCAGACGACGCCGAGACCGTGAACAGCCTGCTGCTTGCCGCCACCGCCGGCAAACTTCCGCTCAAGCCGACCGGTACGCAAGAGCCTCCGCCCGCGCCGCAGGGTGTTGCGCAGCAACCGTCCGACGATCAGCCCCCCGAAAAATCGGCCCTCGCAACAGCCGCCGCCCGCCCCTCGGGTGAGGAAACGGAAACGGCGACCCAACGCCCCGAAGCCCAGCCGCTGCCTCGGAGTGTGCTGGACCCGGAAGCGAGAATGGCGATGCTGGAGCAATCGGCTTCGCAATCGTTGATCGCCGCGGCTCTGGTAAAAGACGGCACACCGCTGCCGCTTGTCGCCTATCCTCCGGCGGATGAGGACTATGAATCGGAAACGCCGCCGCGCGGAGGCGGCCCATTTTCCGAGGATGAGGCAAACGACGAGGCCGAAGCCGGCGCTGATAATTCCGACGGTCAGGACGAAAAAGAAGAGCGCATCGCCGCCAATGACGGGATCGACACGCAGGAAAGCCCGACGGCGGTGGCTTCCGACGACAGCGCGGAAAATTATTATCTGAAGATGAGCGGCATGCTCTGAATTCGGCGTGGTCAGATTGGAATGTAAGTTGCGCCAATCACGCCGACGTCATCCTCGGGCCTGTCCCGAGGATCTGCGACCGATTGATTTTATTCGACGTGATTAGATCCTCGGCACAGGGCCGAGGATGACGTCGAGAGAAGCCTTACCCTTCGCGCTCAAGCGGGCAAGGCCCGTTGAACCCAACAAAAAACCCGCCGGAAATTCCGGCGGGTTCTTCATTTCAAAGATCGGAGCGATTATTCGCCGCGGTTCTTCAGAGCCGCGCCGAGGATGTCGCCGAGCGAAGCGCCCGAGTCGGACGAACCGAACTGTGCGACGGCTTCCTTCTCTTCAGCGATTTCCAGAGCCTTGATCGAAAGCATGACCTTGCGGTCCTTCTTCGAGAAGTTGACGACGCGGGCGTCGACAACCTGGCCAACCGAGAAGCGCTCGGGGCGCTGCTCGTCGCGGTCACGGGAAAGGTCAGCGCGACGGATGAACGAGGTGAGGTCTTCGTGGTTGACGAGCTTCACTTCGATGCCGCCATCGTTGACGCCGATGACTTCAGCGGAAACGACTGCGTTCTTGCGCAGGTCGCCGGAAGAAGCGGCTTCGCCGACAGCATCCTTGCCGAGCTGCTTGATGCCGAGCGAGATGCGTTCCTTCTCGACGTCAACGTCGAGAACGACGGCCTTGACGACGTCACCCTTGTTGTACTCTTCGATGACCTGCTCGCCCGGACGGTTCCAGTCGAGATCAGACAGGTGAACCATGCCGTCGACATCGCCTTCGAGGCCGATGAACAGACCGAATTCGGTCTTGTTCTTGACTTCGCCTTCAACTTCAGTGCCGGCCGGATGGCTGTAGGCAAATGCCTGCCACGGGTTTTCCAGCGTCTGCTTGAGGCCAAGCGAGATACGGCGCTTGGACGGATCGACTTCGAGAACGACAACGTCGACTTCCTGGCTCGTGGACAGGATCTTGCCGGGATGGACGTTCTTCTTGGTCCAGGACATTTCGGAAATGTGGATCAGGCCTTCGATGCCCGGCTCCAGCTCGACGAATGCACCGTAGTCGGTGATGTTCGTGACCGTACCGGAGATCTTCTTGCCAACCGGGTACTTGGCGGAGATGCCATCCCACGGATCGGACTCGAGCTGCTTCATGCCGAGCGAGATGCGGTGGGTTTCCTGGTTGATGCGGATGATCTGAACCTTGACCTGCTGGCCAATGTTGAGGATTTCCGAAGGATGGTTGACGCGGCGCCATGCCATGTCGGTGACGTGCAGCAGGCCGTCGATGCCGCCGAGGTCAACGAACGCACCGTAATCGGTGATGTTCTTGACGACGCCGTCAACAACCTGGCCTTCTTCAAGGTTCTGAACGATTTCAGAACGCTGCTCAGCACGCGACTCTTCGAGAACCGTGCGGCGCGAAACAACGATGTTGCCGCGACGCTTGTCCATCTTGAGGATTTCGAAGGGCTGCGGGTTGTGCATCAGCGGGGTAACGTCGCGGATCGGACGGATGTCGACCTGCGAACGCGGAAGGAAGGCAACAGCGCCGTCCAGATCGACGGTGAAACCACCCTTGACCTGGTTGAAGATAACGCCTTCGACGCGCTCGCCAGCTTCGAACTTGGCTTCGAGCTTGACCCAGCTTTCTTCGCGGCGAGCCTTCTCGCGCGACAGAACGGCTTCGCCGAGAGCGTTTTCGATGCGCTCGACGTAAACTTCGACTTCGTCGCCGACCTTCAGCGTGCCGTCCTTGGACTTCGCGCCGAATTCCTTCAACGGTACGCGGCCTTCAACCTTGAGGCCGACGTCGACGATGGCAACGTCCTTCTCGATTGCCGTTACGATACCCTTGGCAACATAGCCTTCGGCAAGATCGTTGGAGGCAAAGGATTCTTCGAGAAGCGCTGCGAAATCTTCGCGCGTGGGGGTAGATACTGACATGAAATCTCCTGATTGCATCCGCGCAATGGCGAATACAAAAGCGCCGGTGGGCTAGTGTTGTTGATACCCGACCCCATGCCCGCCTTTTCAAAAGGCTTTCCGGCGCAAGGACATGTCTTCGGGCAATTCCGGACTAAACGCAGACGGCAGGAAGCCGTTCCGCGAGAAACCTATCTCTTCAGGGCGGCGTCGATGATCGTCCGCGCGGCCTGAAACGCCGCCTCTATACTCATTTCCGACGTATCTAGCAAGTGCGCGTCTTCAGCCGGCTTCAACGGGCTGTCGGCGCGGCCCATGTCGCGCTCGTCGCGTTTTTTCACTTCAGCGAAAATGGCATCATAATCGCCGCTGCCGCCATTGGCCAGAATTTCATCATAACGGCGTCGCGCCCGCACGTCCGCAGAGGCCGTGACATAGAGCTTCACCGGCGCCTGCGGGCACACAACCGTGCCGATGTCGCGCCCGTCAAGCACCGTGCCCGGTTCCTTTGCGGCAAAACGCTGCTGCGCCTTCACGAGCGCGCGCCTCACCGGCGTCATCACGGCGATTTTGGATGCGGCCTCGCCGATATCGTGCCGGGAAAGAACGGCGCGATCGAGCCCCGCAAGATCGACTTCCAGCGCGATCTTCTCAGCCACGGCTTCGTCATCGAGCGGCAGGCCCGCATCCAGAAGCGCCTTGGCGGTCGCCCTGTAGGTCAGCCCGGTATCGAGATGGTGGAAACCATAGGTCTCGGCAATCCTGCGCGACAGGGTTCCTTTGCCCGCC
Source organism: Agrobacterium sp. 22-221-1 (assembly GCF_053522445.1). NCBI lineage: Bacteria > Pseudomonadati > Pseudomonadota > Alphaproteobacteria > Hyphomicrobiales > Rhizobiaceae > Agrobacterium > Agrobacterium sp. 22-221-1. Next base: position 43,886 of record NZ_JBNWCL010000014.1, on the reverse strand, counting down.
GCAGCCGGCCCGTCTATGGCGATCGTGAAGGTCATGAAGCTTTCCGCCTGTGCATTCGTCATTCATATAATAGAGTGCGCAACGCCTTCTTATTTATATCGGCATCCCCGCATAGGGGTTGCGCCGAGGCGGGCGGCACCCGAAGTTTGTCTTTGACACGAAAGAGCGCAACGATTAAGGGGACCGGCTATAAATTTTACCGTCTATGCCGGTTTTACGGCGTACACACCGAAACTCATTCGACAATTTGAGGCTTAGACAGTGGCAAAAGCGGAACTTGGTACCAAGCGCACAGACCCCGATACCGGCAAGAAGTTCTACGATCTGAACCGCGATCCGGTCGTTTCTCCCTACACCGGCAAGTCCTGGCCGCTCTCCTTCTTCGAGGAAAGCACCGCCCAGGCCAAGATGGAGCAGGCTGAAGAAGAGGAAGTGGCGGAAGTCGATACCGAAAACACGGAAGTCGAACTCGTCTCGCTGGAAGATGCCGATGGCGATAACAACGGCGACGATATCCCCGATCTCGGCGACGACGATGACGTCGAAATCGATGACGACGACGACACCTTCCTCGAAACCGACGACGAAGATGACGACGACGACATGTCCGGCATCATCGGCGTATCGGGCGACGACGAAGAAGCTTGATTTTACTTGATAATTCGGCCCGACGACAAAAAAATGACGCCGGGCCGTTTTTTATGCTTGCACTCGTCGGAAAGCCGCAGTAGTAAGCCGCCACCGAACGGAACAACAACCGCTTCGGTTCCCGGAACCGGAAGAAATGCCGGAACCCTTATGGGGCTATAGCTCAGCTGGGAGAGCGCTTGCATGGCATGCAAGAGGTCAGCGGTTCGATCCCGCTTAGCTCCACCAAACCTTCCCAGACAAAAAATACCTTCCCTTCGGCCAGTCGCTCTTGCGCATCTCGCAACCCGTTCGACCTGATCGCCTATTGCAGCAGCGCCCGTACATCCTGCCCGTTGATCCGGCACTCCACGGAACCGCCGGCACCACCTTCCTCCACCGTCCGACATTCCAGATATCCGCCGCGCAGCCGATTCTCCAGCGCCTTGAAGGCGTTGAGGCCGCAGGCGTAACGGCGGCCGTCGGGGCCGGTGCAGACGCGGTTGCGCTCGACATCCTCCACGCCGGCGAGGCGGAATTCCTTGCCCTTGAAAGTGAAGCGGCTGCTGGAGATGACGCGCAGGCGCTGGTCTGCATGCATCTTCAGCGGATAGAGATCGGGAGGCGTCGGAATGCGCTCGTAATTTTGGCTACGCGGATCGACCCGCACCGGCGAGGTCGTCCACAGCAGTTCCGTATTGGCCGCAAGGCCTGCTGGCGCCGATGTCGCCTCGCCATTGATGAGCGAGGCGATGCGGATGCCGGCTATGCCGAGGCCAATGGCCAGAACGATCTGAAACAGCAAAATTGCGATCTGCCGGACCATGTCACCGCAACATCAAAACAATGAACGAATTAAAATCGATCGGCCGCCGCCTCGCGAAGAGGTCCGCCGCTTATCACATCAATAAAATCTTGCCGGCACTGACATCACGCACCGTGCCCATAGCCATGATCGGGATCCGGTCGCCATCCAGGATCACTCTTCCCGTTGTCCGCAGCCAGCGAAAACTGCCGGATTTGAGCTGAATGCGGTATTCCTGATCGTAAAACACGCCGCTTGTCAGCGAATTATAGACCGCCTTGGCGACACGCGCCCGCGAGCCGCTTTCGATCTGCGCAATGAAATCTTCGACCGGAATGCCGCAGGCGGCTTCTTCCGGCGAAAATTCGCGCAGGCGGGCGGCCACGGCATCCAGATAAACCAGATTTTGCCCGACGTTCCAGGTGTAGTAACCCACAAGTGTCTCTTCGAGAGATATGTTTTCCAACATCGGCCTTCTACAGTCTGAAATGCTCGTGCGGGTCTGTAACATATCAGATGACGGACGACTAACCACAAGAATTCATCCTTTTGTCTGATGGCGTCCGGTTTTCAGTCAGACTACTTATCGACAGCCCTTTTCGGCCGCCATGTTGGCGAAGCAACCTTCCTGTGCCAAAGAAGATTGATCTTGCGCCAACGACCAGAGGAGCCGCCGTGACCATCGGGCTTGCCCATGCCGAACTCATCGCCGTCGTCACCGCCATCACCACGGATGAGCCGCGGGTCATGACCGTTCGGGAAGGTGCAGCGCTTCCGTCGGGACCGTTCGAATTCGGGCACAGAACCCTCCAGAGCGGCTTGCGGGAATGGATTCACGAACAGACCCATCACCCCGTCGGTTATCTCGAACAGCTCTATACTTTCGCCGATCGCGACCGCAACAACGACATTTTAGGCGGCAGAACCATCTCCATCGGCTATCTGGGGCTGGTTCGCGAACAGGAAGCCTCCGGCGGCAAACGTCCGCTCTGGCACGGCTGGTACGAATATTTCCCCTGGGAGGATCATCGTCAGGGACGCCCGGAAGTTCTGGACAGCATCATCGACAGGCTGCGCGCCTGGGCGGATTCCGATCCTGCTTCCAAAAGCCAGCGCCATTTGCGGGCCGATTTCACCTTCGGCCTCGATGGCGGCGGCTGGAACGAGGAATTGACCCTGCAGCGTTACGAGTTGCTGTATGAAGCCGGGCTGGTCGAGGAAGCACAGGGGGAACCGCGGATCAATTTCGGCAGGCCGATGTTTGCCGATCACCGCCGCATTCTCGCCACCGGCATCGCGCGTCTGCGGGCCAAGATCAAATATCGCCCCGTGGTGTTCGAACTGATGGCCGACGCCTTCACGCTCCTGCAGCTACAGCGCGCCATCGAGGCGCTGGCGGGGCTTACGCTGCACAAGCAGAACTTCCGCCGGCTGATCGAACAGCAGCAGCTGGTGGAAGAGACGGGCCAGATGGCGACCGAAACCGGCGGACGCCCGGCAAAGCTCTTCCGCTTCCGCCAGACCGTTCTCGATGAACGCGCCCTTTCCGGAACGAAACTGCCGCTCTCCCGCAATTGACATATGCTCACAATGAGAATATGTCTTTGCCCTGGATATACTCAAAAAGAGTATAAATGGGAGAGCACCGTGAACGAGCAGATTTCCGCCGCAAGCCTTTACGACCGCGTTGCCCGCGTCATTCCCAAGGCCGAATGGATGAGCTTTCAGGACGATGTGGAGGCGATCCTCGAGCTGAAGCGCAAGCGCAATGCCGTCATCCTCGCCCATAATTACCAGACACCGGAAATCTTCCACGGCGTCGCCGATATCGTTGGCGACAGCCTCGCCCTTGCCCGCAAGGCGATGGAGGTGGAGGCGGATGTCATCGTTCTGGCCGGCGTGCATTTCATGGCCGAGACGGCAAAGCTGCTCAATCCGGAAAAAACCGTGCTCATTCCGGATATGGCCGCCGGCTGTTCGCTGGCCGATTCCATCACGCCCGAGGACATCGCGCTTCTGCGCAAGGCCTATCCCGGCGTTCCGGTCGTGACCTACGTGAACACCTCCGCCGCTGTGAAGGCGGCGTCTGACATCTGCTGCACCTCCGGCAATGCCCGCCAGGTGGTGGAATCGCTCGGCGTGCCGCGCGTGCTGATGTTGCCGGATGAATATCTGGCGAAGAACGTGGCGCGGGAAACCAATGTCGAGCTGATCGCCTGGCGCGGCCATTGCGAGGTGCACGAGCTTTTCACCGCCGATGATATTCGCGAATTGCGCGAAAGCCATCCGGGAGTCACCGTGCTGGCGCATCCGGAATGTCCACCCGATGTCGTCGAGGCTGCGGATTTTTCCGGCTCCACCGCCGTCATGTCGGATTATGTCGGCCGCGAGCGTCCCGCCCGCGTGGTGCTTTTGACGGAATGCTCGATGAGCGACAATGTCGCCGTGCATCACCCGGATGTCGAATTCATCCGCCCCTGCAATCTCTGCCCGCATATGAAACGCATCACGCTTGGCAATATCCGCACGGCACTTGAGGAAAACCGCCACGAAGTGACGGTCGACCCGGCCATCGCTGTCGCCGCCCGCCGCGCCGTGGAAAGGATGCTGGAAGTATGAGCGAACGCCTCCCGTCGCATACGGGCTGGACGATCATTGTCGGCAGCGGCATTGCGGGCCTGATGGCGGCGCTGACGCTTGCGCCGCAGCCCGTGCTGCTTCTGACACGCGGCGCTCTCGGCGGCGAGACCTCCAGCGCCTGGGCGCAGGGCGGCATTGCCGCGAGCCTCGGGCCGGACGATAGCGCCGCACTGCATCTTGCCGATACGCTCGCCGCAGGCGACGGCCTCTGCGATGCAGATATGGCCGCAGAGATCGTTTCCGCCGCCCCCGCCGTCATCGAGGCGCTGGAGCGGGCCGGGGTGCGCTTCGATCGGGATACCGAAGGCAGGCTCGTTTTCGGGCTGGAAGCCGCCCATGGCAGAAGGCGCATCCTGCATGCCGAAGGCGACGGGTCGGGCGCGGCCATCGTCAGGGCTCTCGCCGCCGCCGTTCTTCGCACGCCGTCCATAACCGTTCTGGAAGGCACGGAGGTTCGCCGCCTGCTGACGGAAAATGGCGTCATCGCCGGCCTCGCCTGCATCGGGCCAAAAGGCTGCTTCACTTTGCCGGCAGGCCAGATCGTTCTCGCCACCGGCGGCCTCGGCGGACTTTATGAGGCGACGACCAATCCCTCCGGCAATTTCGGGCAGGGCATCATGCTCGCCGCCCGCGCCGGCGCCATCCTCGCCGATATGGAATTCGTGCAATTCCATCCGACGGCGCTTTCCTCGCCCAGACGGCCGCTGGCGCTGGTGAGCGAAGCGGTGCGTGGCGAAGGCGCACTGCTTCTCAATGAAAACGGCGAACGTTTCATGGCGGGAGTTCCGGGGGCGGAACTTGCCTCGCGCGATATTGTCGCCCGCGCCATCGACCGCGAAATACTGCGTGGTGGCAAGGTCTTTCTCGATGCCCGCAAGGCGCTCGGCTCCGGCTTTTCCGCCCGCTTCCCCTCGATCGACCTGCTCTGCCGCGAAGCCGGGATAGACCCGGCCCGTGAGCTCGTTCCGGTGCGCCCGGCGGTGCATTACCATATGGGCGGCGTCGCCACCGATGGTAAAGGCCGAAGCTCGGTGTCGGGTCTCTGGGTTGCCGGCGAAACCGCCTGCACGGGGCTGCATGGCGCGAACCGGCTTGCCAGCAATTCCCTGCTGGAAGCGGCGGCCATGGGCATGCGCGCGGCGGAAGACATTGCCGGCAGGCCGGCATATGCGGGAAAACAGGCAGCGGATATCGCAACGCTCCCCGTGCCCGATTTCCCGACAGCTGACCTCTCCCCGGTCCGGCCCATCGTTTCCCGCCATCTCGGCATCGTAAGACATGCGGAAGGGCTGACGGGTGCGATCCGCGATCTTCTGCCACTGACTGAGCGGAACGGCCCGGCATCCGATCCTGCCCTTGTCGCGCTGGCCATCGCCGTCTTTGCGGGGCTGCGCACGGAATCGCGCGGCGCGCATTTCCGCGACGATTTCCCTGAAAAACATGCGACGGCGACGAGGCGCAGGCTGAACCTCAGCGACGTCCTCACCATCGCCCATGAATTCTCCTCTTCCAGCCATTCTTCGGCCAGCCTTGCGCGGAGCGCCTGACATGACCCTTTCACCCCTGCCACGCCTCATCATCGAACCGCTCGTGCGCAACGCTCTTCTGGAAGACCTCGGGCTGGCGGGCGACATCACGTCCGCCGCCGTCATTCCCGCCGATCATCGCTCGGTCGTCGTCATGGCCGCGCGCGAACCGGGCGTTATTGCCGGTCTCGACGCGGCGGAACTCGCTTTCCAGTTCGTGGATCCGGCCATCGCGATGAAACGGCATATGCAGGATGGGGCCGCCGTGGCGCCCGGCGATATCATCGCAACGATTGAAGGCCCCTCGCGCGGCCTTCTGACGGCGGAACGCACGGCGTTGAATTTCCTCGGCCACCTGTCGGGCATCGCTTCCGTCACCGCAAAAATCGTTGCCGCCATTGCCGGCACCAAGGCCTCGGTCGCCTGCACCCGCAAGACGACGCCGGGGCTGAGAGCGCTGGAAAAATATGCCGTGCGCGCCGGCGGCGGCATGAACCACCGTTTTGCGCTTTATGACGCCGTTCTCATCAAGGACAACCATATCGCGGTAGCGGGCGGCGTGCGCGACGCCATCCGCGGCGCCCGGCAGGGCGTGGGGCATCTCGTCAAGATCGAGGTGGAAGTCGATACGCTTGCGCAGTTGCGCGAGGTCATGGATGAGGGCGTCGATGCGGTCCTTCTCGACAATATGACACCCGAACAGCTGCGCGAGGCGGTGGGGATCGTCGCCGGTCGCGCCATTACCGAAGCGTCCGGCCGCATCAATCCGCAGACGGCCGCAGCCATCGCCGCAACCGGCATAGATCTCATCTCCGTCGGCTGGCTGACCCACAGCGCGCCGGTTCTCGATATCGGCCTCGACTTTCAAAGCCAGAGCTAAAGAATATGCGGCGCACAGTTCGCCGCACGGAACCAATCGTCGATATCGCCGTTATTGCTCCGCCTGAGGTCTATTCAAGGCGGGGGGATCAGTGCGCGCAAAAGCCTGTCCATATGCCTGCGGACCTCTCTCACAAAGGAAAGGCTTGTTATGGAAGACGCACAAGTTGGCTGGATTGCAGCAATCATCATCGGCGGCGTAGCCGGTTGGCTCGCCGAACAGTTCATGAAAAGCAATATGGGTCTTTTCATGAACATTATCCTCGGCATTGTCGGCGCCATCGTCGCCAATTTCCTTCTGGGGCTCGTGGGCATTTCGCTCGGAGGCTGGATTGGCTATCTCATCGCCGGTTTCATCGGCGCCTGCATTCTCATCGCCGTCGGGCGGGCATTTCGCCGCTAAGGGGAGGACACCATGAGCTTTTTCGACAAGATCAAGAACGCTATTTTCGGCAAGGCCGAGGCCGCACCGCAGACTTCGGCTCCGGCCGGCACGCCGGCAGCCACAGCAAGCCCGGCCGCACCCGCTCCGACAGCCGCGGCTCCGGCCCCCGCCGGCAATGTCGACGTCGCTTCGATCCTGGATGCGGCGGTCAAGCAGAACGGCCAGAAACTCGACTGGAAACATTCGATCGTCGACCTTCTGAAAGCGCTCAATCTGGACAGCAGCCTCAGCGCCCGAAAGGAACTGGCAGGCGAACTCGGCTATACCGGCGACACTTCGGATTCGGCGACCATGAACATCTGGCTGCACAAGGCCGTCATCAAGAAACTGTCCGAAAACGGCGGCAAGGTCCCGGCCGACCTTCTGGATTGAACCGATAAACGGGAGCGCTGCGATGGACGACTATTCCAGCCTTCGAGAGCAGATCGGCCGGGACCTCGGCACCCTGCACAGGACCGAGAATCCGAAATCGATCTTCGAGATCGCGGACGACTATCTTCTGGGAAATCCAAATCTCAACAGAGCCATGGTCGAAGACATCATCAAGGAAGAAGCGGACAAGCGCGGCATCGCGATCCACTGACGCCGCACGGCAGTTGTAGCAAAAGGGCGGCATCCCAACCGGATGCCGCCCTTTTATATTTGGCGGAGTTGCATCATCCGCACTCCGTCACCCCGGACCAGATTCGGGGTCCAGCGCGATCAAGTCCTTGATCGCGAGAAACTCTTTTCACGGCGCGGACGCGTCGTGGCTGGATGCCGGATCTAGTCCGGCATGACGGAGGAGAGGCTTCCGCCGAAGCCCTATTTATCCAGCTTCGCTTCGGCCTTTTTCGCGTTTTCTTCCATCAACTCATACCACATGGCGTTCATGACGGCGAAGATGGCGGCGAGAGGCAGGCCGAGCAGCCAGGCGAAATACCACATGTTCGATCTCCTTCTTTCTTAATCAATAAGCATGACCGCTGTCGTCGCGGATCGCCTTTTCATCCACCTTGCCCCACAGCACGCGATAGACCCATGACGTATAGGCGACGATGATCGGGATGAAGATGAGGGCGACGACCAGCATGATGAACAGCGTCATATGGCTGGACGACGCATCCCATACCGTCAGGCTCGATTTCGGATCGACCGAAGACGGCAGGATGAAGGGAAACATCGTCAGCCCCACCGTGGAGATGATGCCGAAAATCGCGAGCGAGCTGGAAAGCAGCGCCAGCACTTCCCTGCGGGCCCGGAGCAAGAGGAAAGCGACGAGCGGGAAGACAAGACCGAGCGCCGGCGCCAGCATCATCCAGGGATGCGCCGCGTAATTGGCAAACCAGACACCGCCCACAACCTCGACCGTCTTCGACAGCGGATTGGAAGGACCGTCGGTCACGACCTCCGAGGTGAAGCGATAGCCATCGATACCGAGCCACAGAAAAACGCCGCCGAGCGCAAAAAGAACGGTGGTGGCAAGGGCCGCGATGCTGCCGAAACCGCGCGCGCGGGCCGCGACCGGACCATCCGTCTTCAGCACCAGCCATGCCGCGCCGTGCATGATGAGCATGGCGACGGATACGAGACCACAGAGGATGGCGTAGGGGTTCAGAAGCTCGAACAGCGTCGTGCCGTCATAGAAAATCCTGAGGTCGTCATTGAGGTGGAAGGGAACGCCCTGCAGCACATTGCCGATGGCCACGCCAAAGATCAGCGCGGGAACGAAGCCGCCGATGAAGAGCGCCCAATCCCAGCCGGTGCGCCAGGCGGCGCTTTCACGCTTGGAGCGATATTTGAAACCGACCGGCCGCAGGATCAGCGCAAACAGGGTGGCGAACATCGCCAGGTAAAACCCTGAAAACGACACCGCATAAAGCGGCGGCCAGGCGGCGAAGATCGCGCCGCCGCCAAGGATGAGCCAGACCTGATTGCCCTCCCAGACGGGGCCGATGGAATTGATGACGACACGCCGCTCAATGTCAGTTTTCGCCACGAAGGGCAGCAGCGCGCCGGTGCCGAGATCGAAACCGCCGGTCACGGCAAAACCAATCAGCACCACGCCAAGCAGCAGCCACCAGATGACGCGGAGGATTTCGTAGTCGATGAGTTGGTGCAATATCATGATCGTTTACTCCGCAGCGACGAGTTTTTCAGGAACGAGCGGCGCTTCCGGCTCATGGTCCGGCTCGGGCCCCTTGCGGATCGCCTTCAGCATCAGCCCCATTTCGACGATGAACAGCACCGTGTAGATGGCGATGAAACACAGGAGCGTGATGAGGACGGTGGAGGCGCTGAGGCTGGAGACGGCCGCCGCCGTGGGCAGCACGCCCTCGATGATCCATGGCTGACGGCCGAATTCGGCCACCACCCAGCCCATTTCCGCTGCGATCCACGGCAGGGGAATGGCGAAGACCGCCACTTTCAGCAGCAACGGATAATGATCCAGCCGGCGGCGGGCCGAAAGATAAAAGAACGTCGCCGTCAGCAGGATGAAGAAGATGCCAAGGCCGACCATGATGCGGAACGCCCAGAACAGGGTCGGCACATGCGGAATGGTATCCGCCGCCGCCTTGGCGATCTGCTCTTCATTCGCCTGGCGCGGATCGTCGACATATCGTTTCAGCAGCAGGGCATAACCGAGCTCATGGCCGAGTTCGGCAAAGGTGCCGCGCACCTCTTCCGGCAACGCCGCGCCCTTGCCGGTGGCGCGTATCTGCATCAGCGCGTCATAGGCCTTGATACCGTCGCGGATGCGGGTCTTGGCCTGCTCCACCAGATCGTTGATGCCCGGAATTTGCGTGTCGAGCGAGCGGGTGCCGATGAGGCCCATCACCCACGGGATCTTCACCGCGAAATGGGTTTCCCGCGCTTCCTGATCCGGAAAACCGATGGCCGTGAAGGGGGCCGGGGCCGGCTCGGTTTCCCACATGGCCTCGATGGAGGCGAGCTTCATCTTCTGGTGTTCGGTGGAGAGATAGCCGCTTTCATCACCCAGCACGACGACCGACAGCGCGGACGCCAGACCGAAGGAGGCGGCAACCGTCATCGAACGCTTGGCGAGATCGACATGGCGGCCTTTCAGCACATACCAGGCCGAAACGCCGAGCACGAAGATGGAGGCCGTCACGTAACCCGCAGACACCGTGTGGACGAACTTCGCCTGCGCCACCGGGTTGAACAGGACCTCGAAGAAGTCCGTCACTTCCATGCGCATGGTCTGGGGATTGAAGGCCGATCCCGTCGGGTTTTGCATCCAGCCATTGGCGATCAATATCCATAGCGCCGAAAAATTCGAACCGAGCGCCACGCACCATGTCGCAACGAGATGACCGAGTTTCGACAGCTTGTCCCAGCCGAAGAAGAACAGCCCGACGAAGGTGGCTTCCAGGAAGAAGGCCATCATGCCTTCGATCGCCAGCGGCGCACCGAAAATATCGCCGACATAATGGCTGTAATAACTCCAATTCATGCCGAACTGGAATTCCATGACAATGCCGGTGGAAACGCCGAGCACGAAGTTGATACCGAACAACGTGCCCCAGAATTTCGTCATCTGCCGCCAGACCGTGCGGCCGGTCATGACATAGACCGTTTCCATGATGGCGATCACCACCGATAGTCCGATCGTCAGGGGAACGAACAGAAAGTGATATAAAGCCGTCACTGCAAATTGCAGGCGCGACAGCGCCACTATGTCGAGTTCCATAGTCCTATCTACCTTTTCCGGAAGGCCGGCCTTCCATTTTCAAGACGACGCCGGCTCTCAAAAAATCTCAGTCCGGGCGCAGTGTCTCCAGCACTACGCCGTATTCCGGGGTGCCGCTTTGACATTCATCAAATTGACGCCCCTCTTTCAGCACGATGATGCGATCGGCAAATTCCGCCTCGCGGCGATTATGGGTGATCATCACGACAGTCTTTCCCTCTGCCCTCGCAAACAACCGGGTGAGCACGTCGCGGGCGGTCTCGCCGTCCAGCCCTTCCGTCACCTCGTCGAGAAGCCAGAGCGGCCGGTCGGCGAGCAGGAAACGGGCGAGCGCCAGCCGGCGCGACTGGCCGCCGGAAAGCCCCTGGCCCGCCTCGCCAAGCCTTGTCTCCAGCCCGGCCGGCAAAGATTTGACGTGTTCGGCAAGGCCTGCCGCCTCGAGCGCGGCCCATAACTCGGCACCGGTTGCGGCGGGTTTCCCCAGCCGTAGATTGTCGGCGATGCTGTCGCGGAAAAGCTGGCTTCGCTGCGTCATAAGAGTGGACGGCAGGGCGTTGACCGTGCCGGCAGCCGGCTGCAATTCACCCGCCAGAAGCTGGATGAGGCTTGTCTTGCCCGCACCACTCTGGCCGATGATGGCAACCCGTTCCCCGGAGGCGATTGCAAGGTTAATATCCGTCAGGATCGGATTGTCGTTCCCTTCCCGCTCCAGACGCACGTTTTTGAGCTCTGCCGCCATGCCGTCGACCGGCGAGGCGGGACAGCGGCCTTCAGCCGTTGCCGAAAGACGCGGCGCGATGCGCCTTGCGGAAAACAGCGTGCGCCCAAGCTCCATCGCTCCACGACGAAGCGCCGTAAAAGGCTCCAGCGCGGCAAAACAGACGAGCAGCCCGAGAGCCGCGGCCGGCGCGCTCACCGCCCCCTGTTCCGCAAGCCAGGCCATGCCGAGAAGGGCAGCACTCAAAAGAACGGCCGCTGAAACCCCGAAGGAAAAACCGGCACTGGTCTCGATACGGTTCAGGGTGTCATCGCAGGCAGAGAGGTAATCATCCGCCCGTTTCACCGCCGCGACCTGTGCGGAAAGGCGGCCGGTGGTCAAGAGCTCCGTCTGCCCGCTCACGAGATCGGCCGTGCGAGCCCGAAGCGCTTCCAGCCCGATTGCCCGGCGGCGCGAGAATGTTTCCGCCTGCAAGGCGGCGCGAACCGAAATTCCAAGCCCCGCCGCAATGAGGAAAACCGCCGTCAGAGTGCCCGCCAGAGGATGGAGAAAAGCAAGCCCGAGACCTGTCGTAATTGCGGCAAGGATCGCCACGGCAGCGGGAACCAGCACGCGCAGATAAAGCGAATCCAGCGCATCGATATCCGCCGTCAGCCGGTTCAGCAGGCGCGCGGGCCTCGCCTCCAGGGATTTCGCGGCCTGCGGCGCGGCAAAGCCGCGAAACAGCTTTTCCCGAAGTGCTGCAAGCACGGAAAGCGTGGCGTCATGGGTCGTCATGCGTTCGCCGTAACGGGCGGCGGTGCGCGCCAGCGCCAGAAGACGAATGGCGGCCGAAGGCGCAAAGACATCGAAGGCATAGGCCGTTGCCGGCAGAAGACCGGCAATCGCCGTTGCGGTGATGAACCAGCCGGAAACGCCGAGAAGGCCGATGCCAGCCAGCACTGTCGTTACCGCCAGAGCCGCGCCCGCCATCAACATGCCGCGCCGCGCCGACCAGAACAGGCCGATAATGGGTCTCAATATCGCAAAACGCGCGATCATGGCTGCCCCCTCGAATGGATCGCCGTCATATCCACGATCCTGTCCATGCGCGCCGCAAGCACCGGATCATGGGTCGCGACGATCAATGTCCTGCCATTTGCCAGTTGCAGCAGGTTTTCCGTGACGAGAGCAGCCGTTTCCCGGTCGAGATGGGCTGTCGGCTCATCGGCCAGAACAAGCTGCGTTGCGGGGTCTGCGAAAGCACGCGCAATGGCAAGCCGCACCGCCTCCCCGCCCGAGATTCCATATCCGCCATCGCCAATCTGCAGATTCCGGCGTGCGTGAGACAAGCCATCGAGCCCGGTGCGGCGCAGCGTCTCTTCCACCATACCGTCACTGACAACCGAACGGCCGAAGCGAATATTCGCCTTCAGCGAACCGGCAAAAAAGAACGGCTTCTGGCTGACCCAGCCGATCGTCCTGCGCAGCCCATCCGCCGTCGCATGATCGAGCTTGACGCCACCGATCCTGATCGAGCCCTCTCCAGCCTCGGCCAACCCGGCAATCAAGGAGAGTACAGTGGATTTGCCACAACCGGAAGGCCCGAGAATTGCTACCCGCTCACCCTGCTGAACGGTCAGGTTGAGATTTTGGATGACAGGCGGGGCGTTCGGATAAGCGAAGGAGAGATTATCTATCTCCAGCAGGCCGGGTGTCGGGGATGGGACAGACGCCACATCCGCACCCTCGCCCGCGATGGCCGCACCGCCGGCCGTCAATTTGCCGAGCGCATCAAGCGCCGCTTCGCCGGCCGCGCGGTCGTGCCAGACGGCGGAGAGTTCCCGCAGCGGCTCGAAAAAGGCGGGCGCCAGCAGCAGGATGAAGAGGCCCTCGGCAAGCGTCAGCTTGTGGCCCCAGGCCCCGAAATCGAGAAAACCGAGCAGATGAAAACCGATATAAACGGCGGTCATGGCAACGCCGAGCGCTGCGAAAAGCTCCAGCACCGCCGAGGAGAGAAAGGCGATCCTGAGCACCGCCATCGTCCGCTTCTTCAGGTTTTGCGCATCGGCGCTGAGACGCTCCGCCGTCAGATCGACGGCTTTAAGCGTGCGGATCGTTTCCAGCCCGCGCAGGCGATCGAGCAGGAAGGCATTCATATTGCCCGTCTCGGCAAGCTGCTTTTCGCTGGCGGCCTTGGCCTGCCAACCGATGAGCGCCATGAAAAGCGGGATGGTTGGCATGGCGAGCAGCAGCACCAGCGCCGCAATCCAGGTAAAGGGCAGGATCGCCAGCACGAAAACCAGCGGCACGAGGGTCGCCTTCATCTGCGCCGGCTGGAAACGGGAAAGATAAGGCACCAGCGCTTCCGCCGCTTCGGCCACGACGCCTGCCGCCTCACCGGAGGCGGTGCGTGACAGATCGAGCGGGGAAACCTTCGCCACAGCCTGCAGCGCTTCCAGCCGCCGCTGCGACAGCGCCGTGCGAGCCGCACGAAACGACAGCCGCGCCGCGATCTTTTCCAGCCATGCCTTGATGAGGCCGAGGATGAGAACCGCGGCCGCAGCCGGCACGATCGCCATCATCGGCGCGCCATCGGCAATTCTTCCGACTGAAAAGGCAAGCAAACCTGCCTGCGGCAGCCAGAGCAAAGCCGCCAGCACATGCAGCAGGGCAACGGATCTCCCAACCGCCGGCGAGCGTGTCATTTTCGCCCGCTCGGCGGCTCTGTCGCGAGAGGTTTTGCGATTGGAATTGCTGAAGAAGCGCCGACGCCTCGCGTCGGGCGAGACTCCAACCGGCGCAGGACAGACTGCCCCGTCACCATCGGCCCCCTGGCGGATTTCCACGGACATGCTCACGGCCGATCTCCTCACCCGTCCTTCTTCGCGCCACGGGGTCTGGCGAGGGAGACGATCTTGTCCTTGGCCTCCAGAAGCTTCGTGACCTTCGAACCGAGCGCCAGAAGCGAAGCCAGCCTTTCCGTCTCCAGCCGCTTCACATCGTCATACCAGCCGGTCAGCTGCTCGATCAGCGTCTTCATCTCGTCGATGCGCTTTTGCGCATGCCGCTCATCTTCATTTTCCGGCGTCTCCATCAGAATTTCGCGCAGCACGCTGAGCGTGGGATCGATCTCGCGCTTCTTGCGCTCTTCGGCAAGGGTGCGGAGAATTTGCCAAACATCGTCAGGCGTCGTGAAAAAATCGCGCCGGTCGCCCGGAAAATGCTTGAGAATTGCAAGGTTCCACGCCTGCAACTCCTTGAGGCTCATCGACACGTTGGAACGGGAAATGCCGAGCGCCTCCACAATCTCGTCCGCACACAGCGGCTGCGGCGAAATATAAAGCAAAGCATAGACTTGGCCGACGGTGCGGTTGATGCCCCAGCGGCTGCCCATCTCACCGAAATGCAGCACGAAGGACTGAACGAGCGGGGACAGGCTGGTTGGCATTTTTACGTTTCCTGAATTTTCAGTAATTTCTGAAATTTCGATAACGCAAAAAACGGCAGGCGGCAAATCACCTTTTTGACCTGCGTCAAAATGTGCAAATGGGCAGAGGCGACGCCGGTAAAGACGGTCGTGGGTGCAGCCCGGGGCAAAATATGCGGCAGTCGTGTTAGGGGGGATGACAGGCTGGGGCGTTTGCTGGCGTCCGTCACTTTCCCTCCGTCATTCCGGCCTTGAGCCGGAATCCAGCCAGCCCAAGTCCTTGGGCTGAAAGGACTCTCTCGCCGCGCAGACGCGCGCCGGCTAGATTCCGGCTCAAGGCCGGAATGACGTATCTAAAGCAGTTGATGATATCGATAACATCTTCACGAGTCGCCACGGGCAAGAACCCACCGAAAAAATCGGCGGCGGGATGACCCGCCGCCGATCGAAACGTCGGCGCATTCGCGCGTAGAAACGTTGCTTACGAAAAAGCGATCTGCACCTTCATCGCACGGCTGCGGTCCGAGGCGAATTCAAAGGCCGAGATGGCGTCGGCGAGATCGACGGTCTGGGTGATGAACGGCTTGACGTCGATCAGGCCTTTGCGCATCAATTCCACACCGGTGGCGAATTCCTCGTGGAAGCGGAAAGAGCCGCGCAGATCCAGTTCCTTGGCGGTGATCGCCATCATCGGCAGGCTCATATCGCCGCCAAGGCCGAGCTGGACGATGATGCCGCGCGGACGAAGCGCGGCAATACCCCCGGCAAGCGCCACCGCCGCACCCGAGCATTCATAGAGAACATCGAAGGTTCCCTTGTTCGCACCATAGGCGGCAAGTGCGTCGGGCTCATCCTTGCTGTTGATGACACGATCCGCACCCGCCTCACGCGCCTTGGCAAGCGTGAAATCGGAAAGATCGGTGGCGACGATCTCAGCCGCGCCGGCACGACGCGCCGCCAGAATGGACAGGATGCCGATCGGGCCGCAGCCGGTGACGAGCACGCGTTTCCCCAGCAAATCGCCGGCGCGGCGGGTAGCGTGCAGCGTTACCGCCAGCGGCTCCGCCATGGCCGCCTCGCCGGCGCTCAGGCCATCGGCCGGCACGCATTGCAGGGCGTCGGCCACCAGAACCTCACGGAAAGCGCCCTGAATATGCGGGAAAGGCATGGCGCTGCCATAAAAGCGCATGTTGAGGCACTGGTTGTGCAGGCCTTCCTGGCAGAAGCGGCAGGTTCGGCATGGGCGGGATGGCGAAACGGCAACCAGACCGCCGACCTTCAACCCTTCCACGCCCTCGCCCAGTTCTTCGATGACGGCGGAGACCTCATGGCCGAGCACCATGGGTTCACGAAGCCGCACCGCGCCGAAGCCGCCATGGTTGTAATAATGCAGATCGCTGCCGCAAATTCCGCCCCGGACCAGACGAAGCCGCACTTCTCCCGGCCCCGGCGCTTCCTCGGGCCGCTCCTCGATGCGCACATCCTTTGCCCCATGGGCAACAATCGCTCTCATAAATATCTCCCGTTCGACATCGCGCTTGAGCGGCGCGACAAAATAATCCGCATCCCTGTCACCGCCGCCTGCCGCGCATTTGCACGTCGTGCCGCCTTCCCACCCGCCCGATCCGTACCGAAACCGGGCGTTTAAGCCTTGACATCCACGTCTGAAAGGGATGAATGTTATCGATAACATAAACCTGTATGAATACAATGTCGAGAGACTGGAGGAAACAGTGGGCCTTAAATTGTTCGATCTTTCCGGCCGCCGCGCCCTGATCACGGGTTCGTCCCAGGGCATCGGCTTCGCGCTGGCGCAAGGGCTGGCGGAAGCGGGAGCGGAAGTGGTGCTGAACGGGCGCGATGAGGCGAAGCTTAAAGCAGCAGCCGCCGGCATCAAGGGTGCGAAAACGCTTGCCTTCGACGCCACCGATCATGAAGCGGTGCGCAAGGCTATCGACGGTTTCGAGGCGGAAGTCGGCCCCATCGATATTCTGGTCAACAATGCCGGCATGCAGCACCGCACGCCGCTCGAGGATTTTCCGGCAGATGCCTTCGAGCGCCTGCTGCAGACCAACATCGCCTCGGTGTTCCACGCCGGACAGGCGGCCGCGCGCCATATGATCAGCCGCGGCCGTGGCAAGATCATCAACATCGCCAGCGTTCAGACCGCCCTTGCCCGCCCCGGTATCGCGCCCTACACCGCCACCAAGGGCGCCGTCGGCAACCTGACGAAAGGCATGGCGACGGACTGGGCCAAATACGGCCTGCAGTGCAACGCCATCGCACCCGGCTATTTCGACACGCCGCTCAACGCGGCGCTGGTGGCGGACGAAACCTTCTCGGCATGGCTTGAAAAGCGCACGCCCGCCGGTCGCTGGGGCAAGGTCGAAGAGCTTGTCGGCGCCTGCATCTTCCTGTCGTCCGATGCCTCGTCCTTCGTGAACGGACATATTCTCTATGTCGACGGCGGCATCACCGCTTCGCTTTAAAAACACCGAAACCGGATGGCCGGCTGCGGCCGCCATCCGGTTTTGAACCGATGACACCACGACACTTTGGGAGGAGGCCGTGAACACCATGACCGAGAAGAACAAAGTCGCCCTGATCGGCGCCGGCGCCATGGGCGGGGCAATCGGCACACGGCTCATCGAGACCGGAAATCATCTGACGGTTTTCGATCTGGATGCGGAAAAGGTGGCGGCGCTGACGAGCCTCGGCGCGCAGAGCGCGGGGACGGCGGCGGAAGCGGCTTCGGTTTCCGATGTGGTCATCCTCAGCCTCAATTCGCCGAAAATCGTTCGTATCGCCGTCTTCGGCAAGGATGGCGTCGCGGCGGGGGCGAAGCCCGGCACGCTCATCATCGACATGTCCTCCATCGATCCGGAAGCGACGAAGGAACTGGCGGCCGATGCCGCGGAAAAGGGCCTGCGCTGGGTGGACAGCCCGCTTTCGGGCGGCGCGCCCAAGGCGCTCATCGGGCAATTGACGCTGATGGCCGGCGGCAGCGAGACGGATGTGGCCGATGCGCATCGCGTGCTGCGGCATGTGGCCAGCAATTATACCCACATGGGACCCTGCGGCGCGGGGCAGACGACGAAACTCATCAACCAGGTTCTGTGCGGGCTGAACTTCCTTGCGGTGGCGGAAGCAACGCAGCTTGCGCTGGATGCCGGCGTCGATGCCGCCAAAATCCCGCAGGCACTGAAGGGCGGCCGCGCCGACAGCGCCATCCTGCAGGAATATATGCCGCGTTATGTGGCGAAGGATTACCGCCGCACCGGCCGCATCGACAATATGGTGAAAGACCTCAACGGCGCGCAGGATCTCGCCCGGCGCACCAACACGGCCATGCCGCTGACAGCGGTTTGCGCCGAGGTGCACCGCATGCTGACGGCGGCCGGGCTGGGTGGGGAGGATCAGGCCGCGCTGATGGAATATTTCAGCGGCGCGAAACGAACCTTTCCGGACTGATTTGCCCGGCAGACATGGAATGGCAGGAGCCTGTTGATACAGCCCTAGCGGGCCCTTAACGGCCATTGCGAAATTGTCCTTCAGCGAAGATGATCGGGCGAATCGGCACGGCAGCTGCCCCGATGACCGCAGACGCATGCATGCAAAGGACAATTTCCCGATGACTACCTCCACCACAGGCACGGGGATTGCCGGTCTGACCGTTTCTGGAAACGGTTTCACTGCCGAAATCGCTTACGAGGGCGCGACGCTTTTAAGCTGGCGGCCGGTCTCTGCCAATGGCTGCGAAGGCGAAAATCTTGTCGACGGATATTCGACGCCCGCCGAAATGCAATCGCAAAACGGCGTGAGAAACGGCATTCTCGCACCCTTCACCAACCGCATCCCGTATGGTCGGTTCGGTTTTGGCGGGCAGATGCATCGCATTGAGCCGGTGCTTGCTCACGAGGCCCTCGTCTTCCATGGATTTGTCAGAGCCGTGCCCTTCGCGCTTGCGCAGTCTTTCGAGGAAAACGGCGCTCACATCCTCGTCTTCCGCGCCGAAATAGCGCCTGCGGATTTCAAGGGTTATCCCTACCGTCTCGCCATCGAGGTGGAATATCGTTTCGCCGGCCATGAGATCACCATCGACATACGCGGCATCAATCGCGACGGCCGACCCCTGCCTTTCGCCGCCGGCTGGCATCCCTATTTCCGCCTGCCCGGCACGACGTCTATCGACGATCTTCTTCTCACACTGCCCTCGCGAACGGCGATTGAAACAGACGAAGACCTGATCCCCCTGCGCAACCCGCAGGGCGGGATGGTCAAACGGGACGACACCCGCTTTCTCCATGCGCCGCTGGCCGGCCATGTGCTCGATGTCTGCTTCACCGACCTCATCGCATCCGAAAACGGGCTTTACGAGACGAGGCTCGAAAACCGGCACGACGGCTCGAGCCTGACGGTATGGCAGGAGCGCGGGCACATGCATGTCTTCACCGGCGATACGCTCGCCCGCGACAGGCGACAATCCATCGCGCTCGAACCGGTGGAAACGCCGACCAACGCCTTCAATCAGCCAGAACTCGCGGATGCGATTGCGCTGCAACCGGGCGAGACGCGAAGCTTCCGCTTCGGCGTTCGTTTCGAGACGGCGCGCTGATTAAGGCTCGATGATCGCTCAGATATGTGTCGTCGGCAGCGAAGACGACAGCTTCACCGTCTCCATGGAGATATAAGCGGACATGTCGTAAAGCTCGACGCGGCGCAGGATCTGTTTGTAGATCGTGTCGTAATATTCGACATTCGGCAGCACCAGTTTCAGAATATAGTCGAAATTGCCGGTCAGCCGGTGAACCTCGACAATTTCCGGTATGGTGCTGACGGCGGCATGGAACCGGTCCAGCCAGTCCTCCGCATGCAGCCCGGTTCTCACCAGCAGGAAAACCGTGGTCGGCAGGTTGATCTTGCGCCGGTCGAGCAGCGCCATCGTACCCGTTACATAACCTTCCGCCCGCAACCGCGTAATGCGACGCGAACAGGCGGATAGCGACAGCGACACTTCCTCCGCGATATCGGCAAGCGGCGTTTCTGCATTTTCCTGGAGAATCGCAAGGATTCGGCGGTCACGGTCATCAATCATCGGCAAAGAATGCACAGGTTAACGCAACAGCGCAAGAAATTTGCGATCTTTAGAGAAAGAGCGCCCTAGTTTTGCATCTAGGCCGCGAAATCCCTGCAAAAACGCATGCCGTTTTCGTCCCGACGATGGCATTCTTATTTTCAATCAAACTTGATAAGGGAACTCTTATGAAACGGATCGGCCTGATCGGCGGCATGAGCTGGGAATCCACCGCAACCTATTACCGCATGATCAACGAGGCCGTGCGCGACAGCCGCGGCGGGCTGGTTTCGGCCGATATCGTCATGCATTCGCTCGATTTTTCCGAGGTCGTCGCTCTTCAGAAGGCCGATCGCTGGGATGAGGCCGGTGCGCTTCTGGGTGCGGCCGGCGCGCGCCTTGCCAATGCGGGCGCCGATTGCGTGCTGATCTGCACCAACACCATGCATCTGGTCGCGGACACCGTGGAGAAGATGTCAGGCGTGGCGTTGATCGACATCATCGATGAAACCGCCGCAGCCCTGAAGGCGGACGGACGCCGCAAGCCGCTGCTGCTCGCCACCCGCTACACGATGGAACATGGTTTCTACACCGACCGCATGCGCCGCCACGGCGTCGAGGTGGTCGTGCCCGATGCGGAAGACCGTGTTGCGATCCACGACATTATTTTCGGCGAACTCTGCCAGGGCGAAATCAAGTCCTGCTCGCGCGAGCGCTATCTCGCGGTCATCGAGAAGGCCCGCGCACTCGGCGTCGATTCCGTCATTCTCGGCTGCACCGAGATTTCGCTGCTGATCGATCCCGATGCCCTGCCGCTGCCGGGTTACGATTCGACCGCCATTCACGCGAAGGCCGCCGTCGGCTTCGCGCTCGGAAACAAGGCCCTGAACAGAGCCGCATGAATGTGCCGCCTCTTTGCCTATTCCGGTAAACCGGTCTGGCTCGACAGTCTGCTGATCGAGCCGGAAGCATCGCTGGTCAGCCAATCCATGGCCGCAAGGGAAGCGAAAACCGTCGTCAATGGCGATGGCTGCGGCCTTGGCTGGTATGGCGAACGTGGAACGCCCGGCGTTTTTCGCGATACAAGGCCCGCCTGGTCCGACGCCAATCTGGCGGCGCTTTGCCACCAGCTCCGCTCGGGCATGTTCATGGCCCATGTCCGCTCCGCCACATCAGGCGAAGTGTCCCGCGCCAATTGCCATCCCTTTGCGCATGGGCGATACCTGTTCATGCATAACGGCCAGATCGGCGGTTACGAGCAGATCAGGCGCGATATCGATTCCCTCATCCCCGACGATATCTATGCATCCCGGCGCGGCACCGGCGATAGCGAAGCCATTTTCCTGATTGCCGCCGGGCATGGCCTCGACACCGAACCGGTTCGCGCCATTTCCACCGCGCTGCGGCTTTGCCAGGAACAGATGATGGCGGCAGGCGTCTCTTCCGCGCTGCGATTCAGTGCCGTTCTTATGGATGGCGATTGCCTGCATGCCTTCCGCTGGTCAAGCGACGACAAGCCGCCGACGCTCTACTGGCGCGGGCTCGATGACGGCATCGCATTGAGTTCCGAACCCTTTTCCTTCGATTGCGCGCCCTGGTGCGCCGTTCCCCCCAATACCAGGGTGACGATCCGCGCCGGCGAGATGGCGATGGAACCTTTTCTCCTGCCGTAAACAGCGCCATTGGCGATGATCGCAGCCGGTTTTTACGCCCGCGCCACCACAGGTCGGCCCAGCGGCAGCGCTGCCCTGTTTATTTTCATTGAATTTTCACAACCGCGAAGGCTAGTGTGTGATCCGATAGTTCGAAACAGATTTCAGGACCGGTGAACCATTTCAGAAGTATTGCAGCCTCTTCCCCTTTTCCGAGCGATGCCCGGCATCGCAAGGACCAAGAAAATCCGCTGAAGAACGGCGCAGACAGGGCGATCAATGCCTTCGGCGATCCTTTGGGCGCCGAGAAAAACACTTATTTTTCATTGCGCTAAGCTGTTCAATTTTCCGAAAAAATTGCTGTTGCCACGCCTCCATATCGATGCATAAACTGGCATCAGCAAAGGCAAACCGGATCGACCTCATCAGACCCTCTCCTCCCACCAAGGTGCTGACCGACCAATGATCAATAATCTCAACGCCGCCGATCTTCCCCGCCCCGCCCCGCGCAGTTCCAACCCGGAAATCATGGCGTCGGAAATCATCGAACGCCTGACCTACCGCATCGGCAAGGACGTCAAGGTTGCAAAACCGCACGACTGGCTGACCGCAACCATCCTCGTCGTGCGCGACCGCATCATCGACAAGTGGATGGAATCCACCCGCAAGGCCTATGCCAACAATTCCAAGCGCGTTTATTACCTGTCGCTCGAATTCCTGATCGGCCGCCTGATGCGCGACGCCATCTCCAATATCGGCCTGATGCACGAAATTCGCGATGCCCTGTCCTCGCTCGGCGTCGACCTTGACGTCATCGCCGGGCTGGAGCCGGATGCGGCGCTCGGCAATGGCGGTCTCGGCCGGCTTGCGGCCTGTTTCATGGAATCCATGGCGACCGTCGACATTCCCGCCTATGGCTACGGCATCCGTTACGTGCACGGCCTCTTCCGCCAGCAGATGGCGGATGGATGGCAGGTGGAACTGCCGGAAACCTGGCTGGCGCACGGCAACCCCTGGGAATTCGAGCGTCGCGAAAGCTCCTATGAGGTCGGCTTCGGCGGCTCGGTGGAAACCATCGGCGGTTATGAAGATCCGCAGCGTTTCGTCTGGAAACCGGCCGAACGCGTCATCGCCATGGCTTACGATACGCCGGTCGTCGGCTGGCGCGGCACCCGCGTCAATACGCTGCGCCTGTGGTCGGCGCAGCCTATCGACCCCATTCTGCTGGCCGCCTTCAACGCTGGCGACCATATCGGCGCCTTGCGCGAAAGCAACAAGGCGGAAAGCCTGACGCGGGTTCTCTACCCCGCCGATGCGACGCCGGCCGGTCAGGAACTGCGCCTGCGGCAGGAGTTCTTCTTCTCCTCCGCCTCGCTGCAGGACATTCTGCGCCGCCATTTGCAGCAATATCCCGATTTCACCTCGCTGCCTGAGAAGGTCTCGATCCAGCTCAACGATACGCATCCGGCCATTTCCATCGCCGAAATGATGCGTCTTCTATGCGATGTGCACGGGCTGGAATTCGAGGAAGCGTGGAAGATCACGCAGGGCACGTTCTCGTATACCAACCACACGCTTCTGCCGGAGGCGCTGGAAAGCTGGCCGGTGCCGCTGCTCGAGCGTCTTCTGCCAAGACATATGCAGATCGTCTATGCGATCAACGCCAACACGCTGGTCTACGCCCGCAAGGAAAAGAAGATGGCGGATCAGCAGATCCGTTCGATCTCGCTGATCGATGAAGGCGGCGAACGCCGCGTGCGTATGGGCAACCTCGCCTTTATCGGCTCGCATTCCATCAACGGCGTTTCCGCCCTTCATACCGACCTGATGAAGGAAACGGTCTTTGCCGACCTGCACAGCCTTTATCCTGACCGTATCAACAACAAGACCAATGGCATCACACCGCGCCGCTGGCTGATGCAGTGCAATCCGGGTCTCACCAGCCTGCTGCGCGAAGCGATTGGCGACGATTTCCTCGACGATGCGGAAAAGCTCACCGCGCTCGACCGTTTTGCCGACGATGCCGGTTTCCGCGAAAAATTCGCCGAGGTGAAGCGTCTGAACAAGGTGCGGCTTGCCAATACGGTGGCGCAGCGCATGGGCATCCGCGTCGATCCTTCGGCCATGTTCGACATCCAGATCAAGCGTATCCATGAATATAAGCGCCAGCTTCTGAACCTCGTGGAGACGGTCGCGCTTTATGACCAGATCCGTTCTCACCCGGAACTGGATTGGGTGCCGCGCGTTAAGTTCTTCGCAGGCAAGGCGGCGCCGAGTTATCACAACGCGAAGCTGATCATAAAGCTTGCCAACGATATTGCCCGGGTCATCAACAACGATCCGGCCGTGCGCGGGCTTCTGAAAGTGGTGTTTGTTCCGAACTATAACGTCTCGCTTGCGGAAATCATGGTTCCCGCCGCCGATCTTTCCGAACAGATATCGACGGCCGGTATGGAAGCTTCCGGCACCGGCAACATGAAATTCGCGCTCAACGGCGCGCTCACCATCGGCACGCTCGATGGCGCCAATGTCGAAATGCGCGATCATGTCGGCGCGGAGAATATCGTCATCTTCGGAATGACGGCGGATGAAGTGGCCAAGGCACGTGCCGAAGGCCACAATCCCCGCGCGATCATCGAAGGATCGGCCGAGCTGTCGCAGGCGCTGTCTTCCATCGCCTCCGGCGTCTTCTCGCCGGATGACCGCTCACGTTTCGCCGGCCTGATCGACGGTATTTACAACAGCGACTGGTTCATGGTCGCCGCCGATTTCGACGCCTATGCCAATGCGCAGCGCGAAGTGGACGCGATCTGGAGCGATCCGGATAGCTGGTATGCCAAGACAGTGCGCAACACGGCGCGTATGGGCTGGTTCTCGTCCGACAGGACGATCCGCCAATATGCCACCGAGATCTGGAGAGCCTGATGAAAAAACCGCTCAATTCGGCCGAAGAGAAAAAGACTGGCGACATCACGAAGGCTGAAATCGAGGCGATCAAGAGCGGTTTGCATTCCAATCCCTTTGCCCTTCTCGGCGTGCACGAAACGCCGGAAGGGTTTTCCGCCCGCTGTTTCATTCCCGGCGCCGAGGAGGTTTCCGTCCTGACACTGGACGGAAATTTCGTGGGCGAATTGAAGCGGCTCGATCAGGACGGCTTTTTCGAAGGCCGGATCGATCTTTCGAAGCGACAGCCGGTGCGGTATCGCGCCAGCCGCGACGATGCCGAATGGGCGGTGACCGACCCCTACAGCTTCGGCCCGGTTCTCGGCCCCATGGACGATTATTTCGTCCGCGAAGGATCGCATCTCAGACTCTTCGACAGGATGGGCGCGCATCCGCTGAAGCTCGAGGGCGTCGAGGGCTTCCACTTCGCCGTCTGGGCTCCCAATGCGCGGCGCGTTTCCGTCGTCGGCGATTTCAATAATTGGGATGGCCGACGGCATGTCATGCGGTTCCGCAAGGATACCGGCATCTGGGAAATCTTCGCGCCTGACGTCTATGCCGGCTGTGCCTACAAGTTCGAAATCCTCGGCGCAAACGGCGAGCTTCTGCCCCTCAAAGCAGACCCCTATGCCCGCCGCGCCGAGTTGCGGCCGAAAAACGCCTCCGTCACCGCGCCGGAACTCACCCAGAAATGGGAAGATCAGGCCCACCGGGAACATTGGGCGCAGGTGGACCAGCGCCGCCAGCCGATCAGCATTTACGAGGTGCATGCCGGCTCCTGGCGGCGGCGCGAGGACGGCACGTTCCTGAGCTGGGACGAACTGGCCGCCCAGCTCATTCCCTATTGCACGGATATGGGCTTCACCCATATCGAGTTCCTGCCCATCACCGAACATCCCTATGACCCTTCATGGGGTTACCAGACGACCGGGCTTTATGCGCCGTCCGCCCGTTTCGGCGATCCGGAGGGCTTTGCGCGTTTCGTCAATGGCGCCCACAAGGTCGGCATCGGCATCCTGCTCGATTGGGTTCCGGCGCATTTTCCAACCGACGAGCACGGGTTGCGCTGGTTCGACGGCACCGCGCTTTACGAACATGCCGATCCGCGTCAGGGTTTTCATCCCGACTGGAACACGGCCATCTATAATTTCGGCCGCATCGAGGTAATGTCCTACCTCATCAACAATGCGCTTTATTGGGCCGAAAAATTCCATCTCGACGGCCTGCGTGTCGATGCGGTCGCCTCGATGCTCTATCTCGATTATTCCCGCAAGGAAGGCGAGTGGATCCCCAATGAATATGGCGGACGGGAAAATCTCGAATCCGTCCGCTTCCTGCAGAAGATGAATTCCCTCGTCTACGGCACCCATCCGGGCGTCATGACCATTGCCGAGGAATCCACCTCCTGGCCGAAAGTATCCCAGCCCGTCCACGAGGGCGGCCTCGGCTTCGGTTTCAAATGGAACATGGGCTTCATGCACGATACGCTGAGTTATTTCTCGCGCGAGCCGGTGCATCGCAAGTTCCACCATCAGGAACTGACCTTCGGCCTGCTTTACGCCTTCAGCGAAAATTTCGTGCTGCCGCTTTCCCATGACGAGGTGGTGCACGGCAAGGGATCGCTTATCGCCAAGATGTCCGGCGACGACTGGCAGAAATTCGCCAATCTGCGGTCCTATTACGCCTTCATGTGGGGCTATCCCGGCAAGAAGCTGCTGTTCATGGGGCAGGAATTCGCACAATGGAGCGAATGGAGCGAAAAGGGCTCGCTCGACTGGAACCTGCGCCAATATCCGATGCATGAGGGCATGCGCCGCCTCGTGCGCGATCTAAACCTCACCTACCGTTCAAAACCCGCTTTGCACGCCCGCGACTGCGAACCGGAAGGTTTCCGCTGGCTTGTGGTGGATGACCACGACAATTCCGTCTTCGCCTGGCTGCGCATGGCGCCGGGTGAAAAGCCGGTGGCGGTCATCTGCAATCTCACGCCGGTCTATCGGGAAAACTATTATGTGCCGCTTCCGCTTGCGGGGCGGTGGAGGGAGATTCTCAACACCGACGCCGAAATTTATGGCGGCAGCGGCAAGGGAAATGGCGGACGCGTTCAGGCGGTCGATGCCGGGGGAGACATCGGGACAATGCTCGTCCTGCCGCCACTCGCAACGATCATGCTCGAGCCGGAAAACTGACAGACAGAGAGGGAGGACACCATGTCGGAAAAAAGAGTTCAGCCTTTGGCACGCGATGCAATGGCCTATGTCCTCGCAGGCGGCAGAGGAAGCCGCCTGAAGGAATTGACGGACCGCCGGGCAAAACCCGCCGTCTATTTCGGCGGCAAGGCGCGCATCATCGATTTCGCGCTCTCCAACGCGCTCAATTCCGGCATTCGCCGCATCGGCGTCGCCACGCAATACAAGGCGCACTCGCTCATCCGCCACCTGCAGCGCGGCTGGGACTTCTTCCGTCCCGAGCGTAACGAAAGCTTCGATATTCTGCCGGCCTCCCAGCGCGTTTCCGAAACGCAGTGGTATGAAGGCACGGCCGACGCCGTCTACCAGAACATCGACATCATCGAGCCCTATGCGCCGGAATATATGGTCATCCTCGCCGGCGACCATATTTACAAAATGGACTACGAATACATGCTGCAGCAGCATGTCGATTCCGGTGCGGACGTGACGATCGGCTGCCTTGAAGTGCCGCGCATGGAAGCGACCGGCTTCGGCGTGATGCATGTGAATGAAAAAGACGAGATCATCGATTTCATCGAAAAGCCGGCCGATCCGCCGGGCATTCCCGGCAATGAAGGCTTCGCTCTCGCCTCGATGGGCATCTACGTCTTCCACACGAAATTCCTGATGGAAGCCCTGCGCCGCGACGCCGCTGACCCGACCTCCAGCCGCGACTTCGGCAAGGACATCATTCCCTATATCGTCGAACACGGCAAAGCCGTCGCCCATCGCTTCGCCGATTCCTGTGTGCGTTCGGATTTCGAGCACGGCCCCTACTGGCGCGACGTCGGCACCATCGACGCCTATTGGCAGGCCAATATCGACCTGACGGATGTGGTACCGGACCTCGATATCTACGACAAGTCCTGGCCGATCTGGACCTATGCGGAAATCACGCCGCCGGCGAAATTCGTGCACGATGACGAGAACCGCCGCGGTTCGGCGGTGTCTTCGGTCGTCTCCGGCGATTGCATCATTTCCGGCGCCTCCCTGCAGCGCAGCCTGCTGTTTACCGGGGTGCGCGCTAATTCATACTCCCGCCTTGAGAATGCCGTAGTACTGCCGAGTGTGAAGATCGGGCGTCATGCCCAGCTCAGCAATGTCGTCATCGACCATGGCGTGGTCATTCCGGAAGGACTGATTGTAGGAGAAGACCCAGAACTGGATGCCAAACGTTTCCGCCGCACCGAAAACGGCATTTGCCTTATCACCCAATCGATGATCGACAAGCTGGACCTGTAGAGCCCATGAATGTCCTTTCGGTTTCATCCGAAATCTATCCCCTGATCAAGACCGGAGGGCTCGCCGACGTTGCCGGCGCGCTCCCCATCGCGCTGGAAGCCCATGGCGTCACGACGCGCACATTGATACCCGGATATCCGGCGGTGAAAGCCGCCGTGACGGACCCCGTCAAATGTTTCGAATTTACCGATCTGCTCGGCGAAAAAGCCGATGTGCTCGAAGTGCGGCATGAGGGGCTCGATCTCCTCATTCTCGATGCGCCCGCCTATTACGAGCGCTCCGGCGGCCCCTATCTCGACCAGACCGGCAAGGATTACCCTGACAATTGGAAGCGTTTCGCGGCGCTGTCGCTGGCTGCCGCCCGCATTGCCGCCGGCGCGCTTCCCGGCTGGCGGCCGGATATGGTGCATGCCCATGACTGGCAGGCCGCCATGGCGCCGGTCTATATGCGTTATGCCGAAACGCCGGAGATTCCGAGCCTTCTCACCATCCACAACATCGCTTTTCAGGGCCAGTTCGGCGCGAATATCTTCAGCAAGCTTGCATTGCCCGCCCATGCCTTCGGCATGGAAGGCATCGAATATTACAACGATGTGAGCTTCCTGAAGGGTGGCCTGCAGACGGCAACGGCGCTCAGCACCGTCAGCCCGTCCTATGCCGAGGAAATCCTCACCCCGCAATTCGGCATGGGGCTGGAAGGAGTGATCGGCAGCCGCGCCCATGTGCTGCACGGCATCGTCAACGGCATTGATGCCGATGTCTGGAACCCGGCGACGGACCATCTGATCCACGACAATTATTCAGCCGCCAATCTCAAGAACCGCGCGCTGAACAAGAAGGCGGTCGCCGAACATTTCCGCATCGACGATGATGACAGCCCGCTTTTCTGCATCATCTCCCGCCTCACCTGGCAGAAGGGCATCGACCTCATGGCGGAAGCCGTGGATGAGATCGTTTCCCTCGGCGGCCGTCTGGTCGTGCTGGGCGCCGGCGATGTGGCGCTGGAAGGCGCGCTTCTGGCGGCGGCATCCCGCCACCATGGCCGCGTCGGCGTTGCCGTCGGTTACAACGAGCCACTGTCGCATCTGATGCAGGCGGGCTGCGATGCGATCATCATTCCTTCGCGTTTCGAACCCTGCGGCCTCACCCAGCTTTATGCGCTGCGTTATGGCTGCATTCCGGTCGTCGCCCGCACCGGCGGCCTTGCCGACACGGTGATCGACGCCAACCATGCCGCCATCGCCAATAAATCGGCGACCGGCGTGCAATTTTCACCCGTCACGCTCGATGGTCTGAAACAGGCGATCCGCCGGACCGTCCGTTATTACCACGACCCGAAACTATGGACACAAATGCAGAAACTCGGAATGAAATCCGATGTTTCCTGGGAAAAAAGCGCCGGTCTTTACGCCGCGCTTTACAGCCAGCTTATTTCGAAAGGCCATTGAAACAATGATCAAGACCGTTCAGACGAAGCCCTATCAGGACCAGAAGCCGGGCACATCCGGCCTGCGCAAGAAGGTGCCAGTCTTCGCCCAGGAAAATTACGCCGAGAACTTCATCCAGTCGATCTTCGACGCGCTTGAGGGCTTTCAGGGCCAGACGCTGGTGATCGGCGGCGATGGCCGTTATTACAACCGCGAAGTCATCCAGAAGGCGATCAAGATGGCCGCCGCCGCCGGTTTCGGCAAGGTATTGGTCGGTCAGGGCGGCATTCTCTCGACGCCTGCCGCCTCCAACGTCATCCGCAAATACAAGGCCTTCGGCGGCATCGTGCTTTCCGCCAGCCATAATCCCGGCGGCCCGAACGAAGATTTCGGCATCAAATACAATATCGGCAATGGCGGCCCCGCGCCGGAAAAGATCACCGATGCGATCTATGCCCGCTCGAAGGTCATCGACAGCTATAAAATCTCCGACGCCGCCGATATCGATCTCGACAAGGTGGGCAGCTTCAAGGTGGACGAACTGACGGTCGAGGTGATCGACCCGGTTGCCGATTACGCCGCTTTGATGGAAGAGTTGTTCGATTTCGCCGCCATCCGCGCGCTGATCGCCGGCGGTTTCAGGGTCGTGGTCGATTCCATGAGCGCCGTTACCGGTCCCTATGCCGTGGAGATCATCGAAAAGCGCCTCGGCGCGCCGAAGGGCTCGGTCCGCAACGCAACGCCGCTGCCGGATTTCGGCGGCCACCATCCCGACCCGAACCTTGTCCATGCCAAGGAGCTTTATGACGACGTCATGAGCCCGGAAGGCCCCGATTTCGGCGCGGCCTCCGATGGCGATGGCGACCGCAACATGGTCGTCGGCAAGGGCATGTTCGTCACCCCGTCCGACAGCCTCGCCATCATCGCCGCCAATGCCAAACTGGCCCCCGGTTATGCCGCCGGCATTTCCGGCATTGCCCGCTCCATGCCGACGAGTGCGGCAGCGGACCGTGTGGCCGAAAAGCTCGGCCTTGGCATGTATGAAACGCCGACCGGCTGGAAATTCTTCGGCAATCTCATGGATGCCGGCAAGGTAACGATCTGCGGCGAAGAAAGCTTCGGCACCGGCTCCAACCATGTGCGCGAAAAGGACGGCCTGTGGGCCGTGCTCTACTGGCTGAACATTGTCGCCGCGCGCAAGGAAAGCGTGAAGGACATCGTCACAAAGCATTGGGCCGAATATGGCCGCAACTATTATTCCCGCCATGACTATGAGGAAGTGGATTCGGACGCCGCCAACACGCTGGTCGCCACCCTGCGCGAAAAACTCGCCACACTTCCCGGCACCAGCTACGGCAATCTGAAGGTCGCGGCGGCGGATGATTTTGCCTATCACGATCCGGTCGATCAGTCGGTCAGCAAAAATCAGGGCATCCGCATCCTGTTCGAAGGCGGTTCGCGCATCGTGCTGCGCCTTTCTGGCACGGGTACTGCGGGCGCCACGCTTCGCCTTTATGTCGAGCGTTACGAGCCGGATGCAGCCCGTCACGGCATCGAAACGCAGGAGGCGCTTGCCGACCTGATTTCCGTTGCCGATACGATCGCCGGCATCAAGGCCCATACCGGCCGTAGCGAGCCGAGCGTTATTACGTAAGGGCTTGCCGCCCGCTCATGAGGGACGCACTGAAAGCGTTCCTCACTCGGCCTTGCCTCCCTTTTCCATTCTGGAAGAGAAACACCATTTCCCGGAGAGACAGACCATGCAGACACCTTCCGTTTTCCCCAAAGGCGCAATCCAGACGGAAAACGGAACGGAATTCACGGTCTATTCCCGGCACGCCTCGCAGATCGATCTCTGCCTTTTCGATGCGAAGGGCGAGAAAGAAACGGCGCGTTTGCCGATGATGCGCGGTGAAGATGACGTTCACCGGTTGACCGTCCCCGATGCCGGCCCCGGCACGCGATACGGTTTTCGCGCTCACGGCATTTACGCCCCCGAACACGGCCTCTGGTTCGATCCTGCAAAGCTGCTGCTCGACCCCTATGCCACGGAGATCGACCGCCCCTTCCGGCACGATCCCGCGCTTTACGCCTTTGGTGCGGATACCGGCGGGATCATGCCGAAGGCGATCCTTTCGCAATATGAGCCGGTCAGGCGTCAACCGCCGCTTTTTGCCGAAGGCGGGCTGATTTACGAACTCGCCGTCAAATCCTTCACCCGGCTGCATCCCGAAGTGCCGGAAGAGATCAGGGGCACCGTCGCCGCACTTGCCCATCCCGCCATTGTCGCGCACCTGAAAAAAATCGGCGTCGATGCGGTGGAGTTGATGCCGATCACCGCATGGATCGATGAGCGCCACCTGCCGCCGCTCGGCCTTTCCAATGCCTGGGGTTATAATCCCGTCGGTTTCATGGCGCTCGATCCACGCCTCTGCCCCGGCGGCGTGCGGGAATTGCGCGACACGGTTGCGGCGCTGCATACGCAAGGCATCGGCGTCATTCTCGATCTGGTCTTCAACCATACCGGCGAAAGCGACATCGAAGGTTCGATCCTGTCGTTGCGCGGGCTCGATAACCTCACCGCCTTCCGCCACCCGCCGGGAAAGCCGGGCGTGCTGGTCAACGATACCGGCACCGGCAATACGGTTGCCTGCGATCATCCCTATATTCGCCAGCTCATCGTCGATTCCCTCAGGCATTTCGTTCTGAATGCCGGGGTGGATGGCTTCCGTTTCGACCTCGCGCCCGTGCTCGGGCGAACGGCCAATGGCTTCGACATGGTGAGCGAAACGCTTGCAGCCATGCATTCGGACCCCTTGCTTTACGACCGCCTGCTGATCGCCGAACCATGGGATATCGGCCCCGGCGGATATCAGCTCGGCAATTTCCCCGAAAGCTTTCTGGAGTGGAACGACCGCGCCCGCGACGATATGCGCCGCTTCTGGCGCGGCGACGCCGGCACCACCGGGGCGCTGGCCGATGCGCTTTCCGGGTCTTCGCCAATCTTTTCCCGTCATGGCCGCTTAAACAGCCGCAGCGTCAATTTTCTCGCCGCCCATGACGGTTTCACCCTGTTCGATCTCGTCAGCCACGAACACAAGCACAATGAGAAAAACGGCGAGAACAATCGCGACGGCCACAATGAAAACCACTCCTGGAACAATGGTTTCGAAGGCCTGACGGATGACCCTGCCATTGTCGCCGCCCGCATTGCGGATGTGAAGGCGCTGCTTTCCACCCTGTTCGTCAGCCGCGGCGTCTTGATGCTGACCGCCGGCGATGAGGGCGGCCGCAGCCAGCATGGCAACAACAACGCCTATTGTCAGGACAATGACATCACCTGGGTCGACTGGTCTTCGCTTGTCCCCGAACTGATCGATCACACCGCATTTCTCGCAGCGCTTCGCAAACGCTTCGGCGTCTTTTCCGAGACCGGCTTCTTTTCCGGCAGCGGCGATGTGAAATGGCTTGCGCCGGGCGGGGAGCCCATGACGGTTGCGGACTGGGAAAGCCCGAATGGACCGGCCTTCGCCATGGTGCTGTCAACGTCGGACCGGGAAACGGGCGACGAGGTCGAGCTTGCGGTTCTCATCAATCGCGGTCGCGAGGTCGTTCCTTTCACGCTGCCCGGCGATGGCTGGTGCGCCATCGGCACGGATTTCGGCAATCCCGCCTTCCTGCCCGCCCGTTCCGTGGTGTTTTATCTGCGCAGTTGATCCCTTCGCGTCGCCAGCCGTATAAGTCCCTGGAAACAATGCGGACGAGGTAACATGACAAAAGAAATTGCGCTGGCGGAGATGAAAAATCTGGTCGGCACGGAAATGGGCGTCTCCGACTGGATCACCGTCGACCAGACGATGATTGACGCCTTCGGAAAGGCGACGCTGGACGAACAGTTCATCCACACCGACCCGGAGCGCGCCAAAGCGGAAAGCCCCTTTGGCGGCACCATCGCGCATGGATTCCTGACGCTGTCTCTGCTTTCGGCGCTGAATTACGATGCCCTGCCCCGCATCCGCGAACAGACGATGGGCATCAATTACGGCTTCGATGCCGTTCGTTTCGTTACGCCGGTCAAAAGCGGTGCGCGGGTACGCGGCCGCTTCACACTGGCGGAGGCGCGTTTTCGCGGCGCGGCCATGTTGATGACGACCTATGACGTGACGGTGGAAATCGAAAACGAGAAAAAGCCGGCACTTACCGCCCGCTGGACCACCATCAGCCAGTTCAATCCGGAGGACAGGCCGGAAGACGCCTGAAACTGCCGCAAGGGAGAGACCGCATGCATGACGAAGCCGTAAAGAATGCGTTTCTCGTGCAGGCAAGAGCCTGCGACAGCCTCGGCTCGCCCTTTACCGCACGGCTCTGCCGCGCCATGGCAGCAAGGCTCGACCGCGATACCGAGGTGGGCGAGCGGATTTTATCCTGGCCAGGCGATGTCGGCCCCTCGGGCGATTCCGTTCCCCTGCGGCTGGCGGGTGCCCTGCATGCGCTCGCCATCGAGGAAAAGATCGCGCCGCCTGCCGATATCCCGCCGGAAGACGAAGAAGCGCTCTGGCAGGCCTGCGCCAGCGCCCTGCGTTTTCATTCCGCCTTCATCCTCGAAAGGTTGAAATCACCGCCGCAGACCAACGAGGTTCGCCGTTCCGCCGTTCTGCTGCCGGGCTTTCTTTCGATTGCGGCACTGACCGGCAAGCCGCTGGTGCTTTCCGAAGTCGGAGCCAGCGCGGGCCTCAACCTGCAATTCGACCGTTACCGGTATCGTCTCGGCGATCTCACCTGGGGTGAACAATCCGATGTTTTCCTGTCACCGGAATGGCGCGGCAACACGCCCGCCCATGAGCGGATCGAGGTTATCGAGCGCGCCGGCTGCGATCTCAACCCGCTCTACCCGTCATCCGCCGAAGATCGCCTGCGGCTGATGTCCTATGTCTGGGCCGATCAGACAGACCGGCTGGAGCGAACCGCCGCCGCCCTGCGGATAGCCGTGGAACATGGTCTGCATGTTGAGAAGGCGGACGCGGTCGACTGGCTGAAACACCGACTTGCCAAGCAATATGCGGGTGCTGTCCACGTCGTCTATCACTCAGTCGCCTGGCAATACCTGCCCGATGGATTGAAACAGGCAGGCGAGGCTGCGATTGCCGAAGTTGGAACCCGCGCCACGCCGGATGCCCCGCTTGCCCGGCTGCAAATGGAGGCGGATGCGACGCCGGGCGGCGCCGCCATTACCCTGCAGATCTGGCCGACCGGCGAGAAACAGGAAATCGGCCGGGCCGATTTCCATGGGCGATGGGTGGAATGGCGGGGCTGGATGGCGGGTTAAACCGCCACGTCCTCAGCCGCCTCCTGCAACAGCCCGCCGACATATTCCGCAAAGGAACGCCAGCATTCCACCCGGAACGTATCGTCCGCCGTGCGCAGCAGCACCACTTCCGCCTTGCCGAAAACTGTGCGTGAGCACGCACCGACCGGGAACTTTGCGAGAGAAAGATCCTGCGGGCAGCCGGCATTGAGTGCCGCTTCCGCACCGGCGCCGGAGACGATGACGGCCGTGTTGCGGTGGGAAATATCGGTTGCAGAAAACAGGCCGGAAACGCCGGCGAGAGCCGCCATCAAGTCGCTCTCGCCCTGATCGATCACCAGCCATTCATCCGGGCCGAGCCACAGAGCGGACCGCAGGCCCGAGGTGACGGAGCTTTTCGGGCGGGCAGGCAGGGCAAGACCGAGCGCTTCCGAAAGTGCCGGCAGGGCGCTTTCCCGGGCGCGCAGCGACAGCCGCGATGCGGAAGCAGCGGGTTTCAGCGAAACGAAGGGAGAGCCGCCGTGAAAATCCTCGAGCACGGATTTGCGTTTTGCGTGAAGTTTGTCAGCCATTGAGACGGGCTCCTTCCTTGTCGAGGAAGACCATGTCGGTCACTTCGACGGCAATGGTTTTATCGGCGAGCGGAATGTAGAGCGTTTCGCCCATGCGCGCCCTGCCATCCGCCACCAGCGCAAAAGCGATGGAATGGCCAAGATTTTCCGACCAGTAGGCGGAGGTGACATGACCAAGCATGGTCATGGGTTTCGGCTGGTTTGGATCGACAATGATCTGGCCGCCCTCGTCCGGAACGGTCAGCCGGTCTTTCGTCTTCAGGCCGACAAGCTGTTTGCGGCCGGAGCGTGTGAGATCGGGGCGTTTCAGCCCGCGAATACCGACGAAATCCGTCTTCTTCTTGGAAACGGCCCAGGCGAGCCCGGCATCGTCAGGCGTCACCGTGCCGTCCGTATCCTGCCCGACGATGATATAGCCCTTTTCCGCACGCAGGATATGCATGGTCTCTGTGCCATAAAGGCAGCCGCCCACGGCTTCCGCCCTTTCGCGGATCGCGGTCCAGACGGCTGCGCCATAATCGGCCGGAACGTTGATTTCGAAACCGAGTTCGCCGGTGAATGACACGCGGAAGAGCCGCGTCGGCACACCGCAGAATGTGCCTTCGGCCACCGCCATATGCGGGAAGGCCTCCGGCGAGAGATCGATGCCCTCGAC
The DNA here is from genome assembly GCF_053522445.1 of Agrobacterium sp. 22-221-1. NCBI lineage: Bacteria > Pseudomonadati > Pseudomonadota > Alphaproteobacteria > Hyphomicrobiales > Rhizobiaceae > Agrobacterium > Agrobacterium sp. 22-221-1. The sequence goes on along the minus strand of NZ_JBNWCL010000014.1, from coordinate 8,045 downwards.
GAAGGGAGCGATAACCTCGCGCGCCTTTGGCCCCTGCACTGCAATCACGGCCCATTGTTCGGTGGCCGAGGTGAGCCAGACATTGAGATCGGGGAATTCGGTCTGGAGATAATCTTCCATGTGCTGGAGAACGCGCGGCGCGCCGCCCGTGGTCGTCGTCACATGGAAACGGTCTTCGGCAAGACGGCCGACGACGCCGTCGTCGTAAACGAAACCGTCTTCGCGGGTCATGATGCCGTAACGGCAGCGGCCGGGTTTCAGCGTGTCCCAGGCATTGGTGTAGATGAGGTTCAGGAACTTCGCCGCATCCGGGCCGACCACCTCGATCTTGCCGAGTGTGGAGGCATCGAACACGCCGACGCTTGTCCGAACCGTCTTGCATTCGCGGTTGATCGCCTCATGCATGTCCTCACCCGCACGCGGGAAGAACCAGGCGCGTTTCCAGTTGCCGACATCCTCGAACACCGCACCGGCCGCAAGCTCTTCCTCGTGCATCGGCGTCTTGCGGGCCGGGTCGAACAGTGCGCCGCGCGAATGGTTGATGAGCGTGCCGAAGGTGACCGGCGTATAGGGCTGACGGAAGGTGGTGAGACCGACCTTGGGCAAATCCCTGCCAAGCGCCTCCGATGCGATGGCAAGGCCATGCATATTGGACATCTTGCCCTGATCGGACGCCATGCCATTGGTGGTGAAGCGCTTGATATGCTCGACGGAATGCATACCCTCGCGCACGGCGAGGCGGATATCCTTGGCGCAGACATCGTGCTGGAAATCGATGAAGGCCTTGACGCCGGTGCCCTCACCCGCGCCTTCTGCCGTACCGATCATGCCGCCTGTCCAGGTCCGCGCATTCTCGCCGGAAAACTCCACGCCGCCGCCACCGGCAGCCGCGGCCTCGGCGATCAACGCGGCAAGATCGTCCGTGCCGTTGCAGGCGCCGATGGAGACGCCGTTCTGCACATGGATATCCGGCAGGAAACGCTGGTTAGCCGCGTCAAACTTCAGCTTGCCACGCGATTGCGAGAAGAGATGCACCGAAGGCGTCCAGCCGGCGGAAACCACAAGCGCATCGATGGCGATCTTGCGCTTGTTGGAGCCGCCATTGCGGCCGACGGTCATGGAAGACACACGCAGGCGGCCCGCGGTGTTGTAAACGCTATGGCCCGCCAGCACTTCGATGCCGAGCGCCCGCGCCTCATCCAGCAGGCGCTGATCCGGGTTCTCGCGGCAATCGACGATGGCGGCGATTTTCACCCCGGCCTTTTTCAGATCGAAGGCCGTCTCATAGGCTGAATCATGAGCGGTGTAGACCCCGACATTTTGGCCCACGGCGACGCCGTAATGGTTGAGATAGGTGCGTGCGGCCGAGGCCAGCATGATGCCGGGGCGGTCATTATTGGCAAAGACCATGTGGCGTTCGATCGCACCCGCCGCCAGCACAACCTTTTTGGCGCGCACCTGCCACAGCCGCTCGCGCGGCTGGTGTCTGGCGGGCGTGGCGAGATGATCGGTCACCCGCTCGGCCAGCGCCACGAAATTGTGGTTGTAATAACCAAAAGCGGTGGTGCGGGTCAGAACCCGCACATTGGGCAGGGACTTCAGTTCGGCAAAAACCTTCTGCGCCCATTCGTAACCGGGCAGACCGTCGATGACAGTACCGGTGTCGAAACGCAGCGCGCCGCCGACTTCGGCATTTTCATCGACCAGAATGACGCTGGCGCCGGTTTTCGCGGCAGCAAGCGCCGCGGTCAGACCAGCGACACCGGCGCCGGCCACCAGCACGTCGCAATGGGCATAACGGCCGGAATAATGATCCGCATCCGGCTCGCTCGGCGCCTTGCCGAGACCGGCGGCGCGGCGGATCAGCGGTTCGTAAATCCTGTGCCAGGCGGCCTTCGGCCACATAAAGGTCTTATAATAAAACCCGGCCGCGAACATCGGCGACAGGAGGTCGTTGATCGCACTCAGATCGAAGGATAGCGACGGGAAACGGTTCTGCGAGGCGATGATCGCGCCGTCGAACACTTCCTGCACCGTGGCGCGCACATTGGGCTGCTTGCGCAGGCTGTCCCGCGACACATCGATCAGCGCATTCGGCTCTTCCGGCCCGGCGGAAAGGAAGCCGCGCGGCCGGTGATATTTGAACGAGCGGCCGATCAGATGCACGCCATTGGCCAGAAGCGCGGAGGCGACCGTGTCCCCCTCCAGCGCCTGATAAATCTTGCCATCGAAGGTGAAGCGCGCGGTTCTGGCCGGGGTGAGACGACCGGCCCCCTTGATACGAAAATCGCCGCTCATTGCCCGGCTCCCTTTTCTGCGGAAAGGACCGTCTCAGCATCGGGTTTCGGCTCACCCGCCTTGTAGGTCATCAGGAATTTGTCGCTGACCGAATCGCGGGCGGCGTTGAAGAAGCGGCCGCAGCCGTGAATGTGACGCCAGCGTTCGAAAACGAGGCCCTTGTCATTGTCGCGAATGAAGAAATATTCGGCGAAGGCCTCGTCGGAAATATCGGCGATGTTTTCCGGCCGGGCGATATGGGCTTCGCCCGCCCAGCGGAATTCCAGTTCGGAACGGTCTTCCCCGCAATAGGGGCAATGGATCAGAAGCATCGTCGCTCCACCTAGAGAGAATTTTCCGGAAGCGCTGTTCCGGCGGGTTGGTCACACAGCCGCTTTCCCATGGCTACGAAAGGGGAAAGCCGCTTTAAAAGCTGCTCGAAATTATCGAAAGGGCGTAGCGCCGAGGCCCGGCCCATATTGACGATGGCAACCGCCATCATGTCGGTGTCGATCGCGAAGGGGTAATCCTGCTCGCCATCTTCCTTCTCGCCGACAAAATAAACCATCTTGTTCGCGAGACTCGGAGCACAGAGAAGCAGGCCTTTTTCCGCCACGAAAGGCCAGTCTTTCTCACCGTGCATCTTCGCAATCTTCTGGCTGCGAAAATCCTTGGCCTCGGGAATGATGCTGCCGACGGGCACGGCCACGGCCGCGCCTGATATGTTGATCGCAAGCATGGCCGCCGCCAGCATCAATGCGCCACCGCGGCAGCGGCAGCCTCATCGATCAGGCGACCGGTGCGGAACCGGTCGAGCGTCAGCCCCGCCGCCAGACGATGCGGTTCACCGCGCGCGATGAGATGCGCGAAGAGGTTCGCCGAACCCGGCGTCGCCTTGAAGCCGCCCGTCCCCCAGCCGCAATTGACGAAGAGATTCTGCACCGGCGTCACGCTCTGGATCGCCGAGCGGTCGGGCGTGTTGTCGGTGATGCCTCCCCATTGCCGCATCATCTTGACGCGGCGGAAGATCGGGAACAGCTCGCAGATGGCGTCCAGCGTGTGGGTGATGATCTGCAGGCCGCCGGTCTGGGAATAGGAGTTATATTGATCGGTGCCCGCGCCGATGACCAGCTCGCCCTTGTCGGATTGCGAAATATAGGCGTGGACCGTGTTGGACATCACCACGCAGGGGAAGATCGGCTTCAGCGGCTCCGACACCAGCGCCTGCAACGGGTTGGAATGCAGCGGAACGCGCACATCCGCCATCTTCATGATGACGGAGGAATGACCGGCGGCGGAAACGCCGATTTTCTTCGCACCGATGAAACCGCGATTGGTTTCCACACCCGTCACCGCCCCGTCCGGCCCACGGCGAATGCCCGTGACCTCGCAGTTCTGGATGATGTGCACGCCGCGGTCGGAGGCCGCACGCGCATAACCCCAGGCAACCGCATCGTGGCGCGCCGTGCCGCCGCGGCGCTGGAGCGCTGCGCCATTGATCGGATACCGCGCATTGCCGGAAATATCGAGCGGCGGGCAATAGGCTTTCGCCTGCTCCGGCGTCAACCACTCATTGTCGATGCCGTAAAGACGGTTGGCATTGATATGGCGGCTGAAGGATTGCCGGTCATGAATATTGTGCGACAGCATCATCACGCCACGCGCCGAATACATGACGTTATAATTGAGATCCTGGCTCAGGCCTTCCCACAGTTTCAGGGAATGCTCGTAAATATCCATGCTCTCTTCATAGAGATAGTTGGAGCGGATGATGGTGGTGTTGCGGCCGGTATTGCCGCCGCCAAGCCAGCCTTTTTCCAGAACTGCGACATTGGTAATGCCGTGTTCCTTGGCAAGATAATAGGCAGCCCCCAGCCCGTGGCCGCCGCCGCCGATGATGATGACATCGTAATCCTTGCGCGGCTCGGGCGAGGCCCATTGCGCATCCCACCCCTTATGACCCCTGAGCGCCTCACGCGCCACGGCAAAAACGGAATATTTGCGCATTCGCAATCTGCTCCTCAAGAACCGGCCAGAAGCCGGAAACATGGCTCCGGCCCTTATCATACACATGGCAAATCGGGATGGGAGGCAATATCCATTTTGCGACGCCGCAATGATTTTGTTTCGACATCGCAGGCAGAAATCCGGGCAAGCCGCATTTTGCTGGGTGATTATGCGCTACCGGCTGGACTTGCTGCAAATGATCTGTTATTGCACGTCACCAATCGCCCGGCTCGACAGCCGAACGAACGATTTTTTATTTGCGTGCGAATGCCTTATTCACATAGCAAATTAACCAAACCAAAGGAACGGGATTCACGTGCAGGTACTAGTCCGCGACAATAACGTTGATCAGGCGCTCCGCGCCCTGAAGAAAAAGATGCAGCGCGAAGGCATTTTCCGTGAAATGAAAATGCGCGATTACTACGAAAAGCCCTCCCAGAAGCGCGCTCGCGAAAAGGCTGAAGCCGTTCGCCGCGTTCGCAAGCTGGCACGCAAGCGTGCACAGCGCGAAGGTCTGGTTGCAGGCCCCCGCGCAGGCCGTTAATAGGCCGTCTTTTGGACGTTTTTGAATGCTTGTTGGGCGGGGGCGATCAATTCGCCGCCGCTCTTTGTGTTTGTGGCCGGAGAACGCTCTTGAAAACGACCGTGAGACCGGCCTGCGAGGGAACCCACACCGAATGATCGCTGTCGACGCCTGTGTTGTGAAAAACTCCGATGCCTCCACGCGCCGGGTGCCATTGAAAAACAACAGAGGGTTCCGCGCTTCTCTGGTCGTCTGTACCGTCCTTGCCGGTCTTTCCGGCTGCGCGACATCCAACCAGACGGAAGATGTATTCAGGATCGACCGTGCCCAGGGTTCGCAGGAAAACATCGCCTCGCTCACCTCGGTCATCAACGCCAATCCGCAGGATCCCGAAGGCTATAACGTCCGTGGCTCGGCTTACGGCCGCGCCGGCGATTCGCGCCGCGCCATCGAGGATTTCAACAAGGCGCTGCAGCTCAACCCGCGCTTTTATCAGGCCTATGCCAACCGCGCGCTGGTCTATCGCAACTCCGGGCAGCAGCAGCAGGCCCTGCAGGACTACAACGCCGCCCTGCAGATCAATCCGAGCTACGATGTGGCACTGATCGGCCGCGGTAATCTTTACCGCCAGTCCGGGCGTGTGAACGAAGCCTTCAACGATTTCTCCCGCGCCATCGAGCTTGAAACCACCGACGGACGCGCCTGGCACAATCGCGGCCTGATCTACCAGCTGCGCAACCAGCATGCCCAGGCCATCGAGGACTTCTCCAAGGCAATCTCGCTGTCGTCGACCTCGCCGGAGCCCTATAACGGCCGCGGCCTCTCCTATGTCGCCTTGAACGACGATGAAAACGCCTTTGCCGATTTCAACCACGCCATTTCGCTGGATGGCAATGTGGCGGAATCCTGGGCCAACCAGGCGCTTGTTTATGAGCGTCGCGGCGAGATGGCCAAGGCTGCCAAGTCCTATGGCCATGCGGCCCGGCTCGACCCAAAATACAAGCCCGCACTTGACGGCGTTGCCCGCACACGCGGCGCTAGCGCTTCCTGATCAAACGGGCATGAACAAAAAAGCCGGCAGGTTTGACACCTGCCGGCTTTTTTTATGGAAAACGCTGAGGCCTCAATGGCTGTCGCGGCGTGCCTCTGGCGTGGCGTCGCCCGCCCACAATTCAGCCTGCACGGCGTTTTGAAATTCCATGACCTCGCGCCGCATGGCGGCGTCCTCATAGCCAAGCGCCATCAGACGGGCGGCCAGCTCACGGCACTCCCTGCGCCAGAAATCATTCGCCTCCACACCATGCAGCCGGTCGAGCATGGTTGCACATCTTTTTACGTCGGCAATACGGTTCTTTGCCGGAAAGGCGATTACTTCTGAACTCGTTGTCACGCGGGCACCTTGCTCTTGCTGAGGAATCAATACCGACTTTTTAAAGGCGAGATGGTTAACGAAGTCTGCAGAGGGCGTAAGACAGCCGACAATGGCCGCAAGAGAACGATTTTACGCCTCTCAAAAGCAGGAAATCGCCTGGTAAGGCAGCCCCGATTGGGGGAAGTCATCGATTACCGAGGAATTTACCAATCAAGATTACCGAAATTTCATGCCGCAACCGTTAGAAGAAGTATATGTGTGTTGAAACAGCACCGGTCTCATCGTATATTTCTTGCAAAGAAGAAAAATGCCGCAGCGCAGTCAAAAATGGAGAAATCGTTCTCGGGAGGAGAGCACCATGTATGCACCTCGTGTTTTTTTCAGCATGATCGGTGCATTGCTTACCTTTGCGGTTGCGACATATTTCATCCACGGCTCGTTCTATACGGCATTCATCCAGACCCTCATCTGCGCGGTCATTCTGCAAGTCGGTTATTTTGTTGGGATTCTCGTTCTGGTCGCCCGGGAAAAGCGGCGGATGCGCGAAACCTTCGCGCGGGATCGTGGCGCCGAGGCAATGCAGGCGGACGCCGTAAAAAGCCCGCCGCCGCACGGTGCAAAACTGACCGATATGTGAGCTTTCACGCAGCTTCATTTATTGCGTCGCAAAAAAATCGCTTGCATCCATACCCGTGACACTTTCTGCTGGCCAAATCCTGACGGTTGGTCAAAGCAGAAGGACAATACATGGTGAGCGGTTCACAGCCCATTTGCGTCATCATCGCTGCGAAAAATGCATCCGAAACAATCGATATCGCCATACGTTCCGCCCTTGTGGAGCCGGAGGTCGGCGAAGTCGTGGTAATCGACGATGGTTCCACCGACACGACGAGCGATGTGGCGCATGCGGCGGATGACGGCACGGGCCGTCTGCGGGTCGTGCGATTCGAGGTCAATCGAGGCCCTTCGGCTGCGCGCAACCACGCCATCTCGATTTCATCGGCGCCGCTCATCAGCATTCTCGATGCGGACGACTTCTTTTTCAGAGGCCGTTTCGCGGCCATGCTGGCCGACGACGACTGGGATCTGGTGGCCGACAATATCGCCTTCATCCAGCAATCGGTCCCCGGCGCATCCTCCATGCAGCCGGTCCGTTTCGAACCGCAGGCGCGGTTTCTGTCGCTGACGGAATTCGTGGAAGGCAATATTTCCAGGCCCGGCGTCGAACGCGGAGAAACCGGGTTTCTGAAGCCAATCATACGCCGCGCTTTTCTCGACAAACATGCACTGCGTTACGATGACGGCCTGCGGCTCGGTGAAGATTACGAGCTTTATGTGCGGGCGCTGGCCGCCGGCGCGCGTTACAAGGTCATCCGCCATTGCGGTTACGGCGCGATCGTGCGCGGCAACTCGCTGAGCGGCCGCCATCGCACCGAAGATCTTCGCCGCTTATACGAGGCGGACAAGGCCATTCTCGCCGGCTGCCAGCTTTCGGCAGAGGAAACGGCGATCCTGCGCGAACATGAAAAACACATCCGCGCCAAATTCGAGCTTCGCCATTTTCTCGATGCGAAAAAGCAGAAGGGCATGGGCGGCGCGCTGAGCCACGCCCTTGCGCGGCTCCCCGCCCTGCCCGCCATCACGCGCGGCATCTGGAGCGACAAGACCGCCCGATTCCGGAAATCCCCGCCGGTGCGGGATGTGCGTTATCTGCTGGATGGTACGCCGGTTTCGTAAGGGAAAAGGCGACCTCCGCCAATTTCTCGCCGTCATCCTCGGGCTTGTGTGGAGGATTTGTGGTTTACTGGATGCATCAGCCGGGCATCGCAAACCCGGCTGATGCAGGCAGGCGGCCGTTTTTTCGGG